>NZ_JANIKI010000001.1:0-430274 GCF_024580435.1 Corynebacterium sp. 5QC2CO
AACCAACAAGAGCCAATCTAAGCCAACATTAGCGGGGGTAGTCAGATAGGGTAAACCCCCGCCTGAACAAGGAAAACACCAGTTCAAGACGGGGGTAGAAAAAGCGCCCCCAGAAGGATTCGAACCCACTCCTGAATACGCCCTGACCAGCAGAAACACGCGCAAAAACCGGCAAACCGCTGCATTTCCGCTGCATTAAATCACGCCACGCAGCTGCTCATCCATCACGTCCGCCACCGCATCCAAATCCCCATCAAACAAATCCGCGTAGGTATCAAGCGTCATTACCGCACTCGCATGCCCCAACTGCGACTGCACAACCTTCACCGACGCGCCAGACCCAACCATCAACCCCGCCGCCACATGCCGCAGACCATGCGGCGTCACATACGGAAACCCCTTATTCGCCTTCATTACGCGTTCAAGGTTCCCGTAGTACCAATCCGGCTTCGACGGTGTCGGCAGTGGCCCGCCATTGCCTGCCGGCCACAACAGCGCATCCGGCAGCTTATCCTTCAGCAGTGGCTGAAGCATCCGCATGACCTTTTTCGGCACTGCCACTGTGCGCTGCTCGTGTGTTTTCGGTGTGCCGATAATGACTTTGCTGCCGACGGTGACGGCATTGCGTTCCACGTGTACACGGCCGCGCAGAACGTTGACGTCACGAACTCGTAGCGCTGCGGCTTCGCCCCACCGCAGCCCGGTGGTAGCGAGCAGCCAGATGAGCTCAGGACGCTTAGAATCTTTGGCTAGGGTCTTGACCTGCTCGGCGGTCAAATACACCTTTTTCGCCTTCGGTTTGCGCGGCAGGCGTACGCCACGCGCCGGGTTGGAAGCCAGCACTCCATCACCAACAGCGACATCGAGAACCTGCGCGAGACAAGCGTGCGCCTTCCTCACCGTCGACGCACCAGCGCTGAACTCGGCCAGCCAGGCTTGCACATCAGAGCGCTTAATCCGGCCAATCTGCCACCCACCCCAGTACGGCTCCACATGCACACGCCATGTGGACTCAGTGGTGCGATACGTCGACGGCTTGAGATGCGTCTGCGCCGCCAGCCACGCAGTACCAAGATCATGCACGGTGCGGCGACGCTCAGTTTCCGGCGACCAGGTGCCACGGCCGATGTTGATGGTGTTGGCTGCAGCCCACGCTTCGGCTTCATTCTTGGTGCGGAACCCTTGTTTTGACTGGTTGGACCCATCTGGTGCGCGGTACTGCACCCGCCACCCGTAGCCCTTGCTTTTCTTGTAGCGCTTAATGCTGGCCACTGCTAATCTCTTTCTTGTCGCTGGTTGGTTGAGCCACCCCCCCCCGGTTCCCACGGCGGCACTTGTGGGGGCGCTCCCTGATGTGGTGTCGGGTCGAGCGCCCCCTGCTTTTGCGTCTACTTATCTAAACGGCGCAGCAACAACGCTGTCCGATCATCGTCAATATCGAAGTCCACAGGACGCGCAGCACCGTCCTTATCGACAACCACGGCACAGTGATAGTAGTGACGCACAGGAGTGCCGAACCCGTTTACGAGGTCAGCTTCCCCATCTACCCAAACGGCATACTCGCCAGGTTCCGCACCTGCCGTATTCTCGTTTGCCCCGTCGGTGCTGTTGATGGCGGGCTCGCCGGGGTAGGTGATTCCTCCGGGGTATTTGGCGTATTGCTCGATTTTGTTTTTGCAGCTGGTGTACGCAGCGTCTTCGGCGTCCACGATCTTTTTGGCTTCGATGGCGCAGTATGCGAGGAACGCGAGGATGAGTGCGAGGATGACAGTGATGGTGATGAACCACCAGCGCTTATAGAACGGTTTCTTAGTAGTCGGCTGTGTGGTGTGGTCTTCAAACGTCATGTTCTTTGTCTTTCGTATGTGTCTCGCCATACGGCGAGTAGGTGAGTAGTTACGCCGAGCTCACGGGCAATAGCGCCCTGGTGAGCGCCGTAGAGCGCTTCCGCTGCGGCGTAGTCGGTGTGAGAGATAAGCAGTTCGGCGGCTATCTGGTCAGCCGCACGTTCGGCACGCGCATCGAAATGCGGATTACCGCAGGGGATGTCGCCCCGGATTGCGTGAGCCAACTCGTGGGCTAGGGTGCAGCGCCGGTTTACAGCGCCAAGTGTGGGGTCGAGCAGGATTAGCCGATGGTGGTGGATGTACCCGCCGAGGTCGCCGGGGTGCAGGTGCCCGTGGTGGTCGTCCTCGACGGTGATACCCAGGGTTTCGGCTAGCTGCTCAAGCTCCGTCTCCGTAATCGTCGTCTCCTTCCTCCGGTTCCGGTCTGCCGCGCTTGGCGGCGTACCTGAGATGTGTATCAGGTTGGGCGGATTCAGTGTTCGAACGTCGTTGCGCAACCTCATCGACAGGCTCATCAAAAGCCTTCGAGCCAGCCTTCAGCCTGCGTAGAACCTCATCGGTTAGCTGCTCATCGGATGCGAGACGGAGCGCGCCGGTGATGTTCGGCACCTTCTCCCACGCGCGGCTGATGATTTCGAAGTACAGCATCGTCTCGATTGGGCTGACCCCATAGGTTGATGAGATCTCCAGCAGGTTTTCAATGCTCGGTTTGTCGTTAGCGAGCTGGTATTGGAGCGTGCGCCGGGGGATGCCGGTACGTCGTGAAACTTCGGCTATTGAGTCCTCGGTGATGGTGGATAGCCAGTCTTGGAATGTCATGCCCTCATAGTAACCGCACTTAGGCAATTGCGCAATAGTTGCACACCCTACTACCTGCGGAAACAAGAACTTTCCGTGAAAGACTTGCGCTATTTGGCAACGGTGTGCAATGATTGCGTTGCAAGCGCAACAAATTGCGTCGATGGAATTACACAGGAGGAATACGGTGGACTACCTGCTAGACCCGTCAGTCCTGGATGATGCCCGTCGCCTGGGTGGATACACCTCGGATGAGAAGTTGGCTGCGGCAATCGGGATGACCGGTACGGCAGTGCGAAACTTGCGCCACGGGCGCAACTCTCCGTCGGTAGCCACGCTGGTGAAGCTACGTGGTATCTCCGGCAGGCCGTTGGATGGGATGTTAATCCAGCAGCCAAAAATCGCATAAGAAAAGCCCCGCCGAAGCGGGGCAATCCAAGAAAGTTAAAGAAAGTATAACACATGTCAGAACTAATCCCCATTCAAGATAATGAGGGTGTGCAGGCGGTCATGGGCCGCGACCTACACGCCTTCCTCGAAGTTGGAGCGGAGTACCGCCACTGGTTCCCGCGCATGGTCGCCTACGGCTTTGAAGAGGGGAAAGACTACACGGTCAAAAATGACCGGGTACAAGATTCCCTCGGTCGTGAGCGCGAAGCCATCAATCACATCGTCAGTCTGGACATGGCAAAAGAGATTTCCATGATCCAGCGTACCGATAAGGGTAAGCAGGCTCGCCAGTACTTCATCGAATGCGAGAAGAAGGCACGGGCGCAGGCCCCGGCTATCCCTCAAACCTATGCGGAAGCATTGCGCGCGGCAGCGGAGCAGTACGAGCGGGCAGAGGCAGCCGCGTTAGAGGCGAAGCGGAGCGCTAAGCGTCTCGAACTTGCAGCGCCCAAGATCGCTAAAGCGGATGCACATTCGGAGGTCAAAGAGTGGAAGCGCCGCCAAGACTTCTACCGCGAAGTGCAGCAATACGGCGACACGCACGGACTTGATATCAAACAAGGTGCTGTCCGCGACCTGCTGACCCGTAAGGGGATGCTGATTGCCGCGGGACGCTCGGATTCGGGGCAGATTACCCGGCAGGCCGCCCGCAGTGGTTGGGGCCGTAACTACAAAGGTGTTGCCGAAAATGGGCACGCATTCACAACACCGCAACTATCACCAAAAGGCCAGGATATCGCCTGGAAATGGATTGTAAAAGCAATTGATGAGTTTGGGGCTGAGCTGAACCCCAGGAAGGTCGCTTAAATGAAGGAAAACAGCCTATACCGTGCTCATATCGTCGAAGAACCACAGTTCGAGGCCTACTACGCGTTCGATGAGCGCTTCCCAGGGGAGCGCATCGAGTGGGGGAAGCCAATCGGGTGGGAGCCGTCGCCTGAGTATGTGGAGCGGTTTAAGACAAATAAGTGGATTGAGCCTGCCACTGATAAGTGGTTTAAGTCCAGGTCGTCTGCGGCCGCTCGTGTGAAGCTGCTTGAGGATGCGGGTTATCGGGCAATTGTGCAGAAGTCCGCTCCGGTGCAGTGGCCGAACGGTGACGCGAAGGCGGTCAGCGAGTCTGATGCGTCTGAGGTGTTGGACGCGATCAAGGTTCTTATTCGACATGGGGTGATTCGGTCTGCTGATGATGTTCTTTAACGTCACTGTGACGTAAATAGCCCAAGAGGTAGCCAGGCCTCCGTGGTTGGTTCAACGCCAGCCGTGGGCGCTGGAAATAGAACACTTGTTCGGTTTCCGTGTGTTATTTGAAGAATTTCATAGGGAATAGCGCCGATTGATACTTACCGGCCTGCGAGCAGAACTGCAGCTGTATGCGCTGCCATAACCAGGTTTGGGCGTTGGAACTCACATGTAAACGCAATCCGTGTGAAGGGAACGAGTCGGCGCGGAAATAAATCACAAGGTCTTGAAAGTTGGTTTGCCCCCTTGCCTTTTGGCTCGACAACGGAAGCGGAGGGCGCGGGTTCGATTCCCGCCAAGACCACCAGGGCGCGTCAACGTCACCACCAGGCAACCCCTTTTTTCCTTGCTTTCAAGGGGGAATGGGTTGAGGACCGTCAGCCCCGCCTGCGTGGAGCGAAGCCGAGGCGACCTTCCCGCGTGGATCCTTTCAGCACGCGAGCCACGGCTGCGCGCCCTACCAAACCACAAGAAATATAAAGGAGGACAAATGTCTATCGTCGCAGCAATTATCAGCGTAATTAGTGCATTTATCAGCGGGTATTTCGCAATGAAACACCGACGTTAAAAACTCGGTGGTCTCACTGTTGGAATCCCAATGTCAGAGAAATCAAAGCACTGGCGGTCGGGTAGGCTGGCGCCTTTTCTGTAGACCTCGCAGCGGAGGTCATCCCCGGAAACAGGCCGCCTAATCAAAGGAACACTTTTAAATTCGCCTGCGCTGAGGTTCCTAATCTCTAACGGGTGTTTGCCGACTGCGTAGTTTTCGACAATTACGCGGTCTAAATCAGCTATTCCAGGATTCCAAATCCGCAGTGTGCTGTGGTCTGTGGAATCAACATGAAGGCGCTGATTAATTCTGGCTTCCTTCATGGCAACCGCATGCGCCTGCTTTTTAGAAGCATCAGCGCTTTGAGCATTAAGCGTCTGTGCTCGTGAAGATTGCCAGACAGAAACAGCGGCGAAGGCCGCCGAAACAACAGCCGCTCCTGCAGATACCCAAGCAGAGAGATCCATACCTTCAACTTTCAGAACTCGCCCCTCGTCCCTGCTGCAACCAGGAAACGAGGGGCTTCTTTTACTACCTAGAGAGGGGTAGCAATGAAAACTTTATCAGGGGTCAAGTATCTAAGCCCCAAGGAAGTCTCGGAAATTACTCAATATAGCGAGGCGGAAATCCGCAAGTTCTGCCGCGAAGGTGAGCTGGAGTACCGCCAGCGAGCACCGGGCTGCAACATCAACATCCCAGAGCACGCCATTGACCCGTGGCTCCAAGGGCGGACCTTCTACGGCGGTGATGCAGCATGAGCCAGCATGATGATTTGTTTGACCTGGTGGATGCGTGCGACCTGCGAGTACCGGACAAGCGGGCGATTGATGAGCGGCCGGACCTACTTGAGCTGTATACGCGACGTCCGCGTCGTATCGAACCGCGCCACATCAAATCGGACTGGTGGGCAGCCGTCGCGTTCTGTATCGCGTTCGGCACCATCATTTTCATGTCCCTGGTGATGTGCCTGTGAAAACCATGACCCGGCAGAAAACCTGCGCCATCCCCGGCTGCCACCGACTACCCGCAGCAAAAGGGAAATGCACCCACCACCTCGGACTGATTACTAACGGACAAATAGCAAGCCGTCACCTGCGAATGAAGGAGGAGACCATGGCGCCGCGACAATTTGAGTTTTTCGATGAGCCTCCTCGGAGCGTGAACCGCAGACAGGAGCTCACAGCAGAGCTACGTGAGTTTGCTGAAGCACTGCAGGCTAACGCTGGCCGGTGGGCACAGTTGCCCCCGGATTTGATTAATCCACGTTGGGATTCACTGACTGGTGAGGAAAAGGCGTCAGAGGTGGCACGTCTTACCCGGGCAATTACTAAGGGCGCTGCGTGGCGGATGCCTGGCGGCCATTTCCGTGCTTCCCGAGTGAATGGGAGCGTGTGGGCCACGTGGGTTGAGTATGACGGGGTGAGGCCATGACGCTCCGTCGATTAACCGACGCTGAGCGCGTGCAGATCCGCAGTGACTACCGGCAGCTCCGCCGCCAAAGATTATCTTTCCGCGGTACTGTGCGCCGCATTGCCGAAGCCCGCCAGGTGCTACCCGAGGTCGTCACACACATCTGCGGTGACCTCATCGACGCCGACCAACCACGAGGCGGTGACCGGTGAGCAAAGAAGCCTACGTAGAGCACCTGGCGCACCGCGCGCTCTACGACGAGTACGCACGCCCCGGAGTCGGCTGCCACCCAGTACTCAAACGTTTGCTGTATGAGCGCGGCTGGGCCGACCCAGCAAACGGGCGACTGACCGACGCAGGACGCCGCCACATGACCCATCTCATCAACCAGCACATCATCAGCGGTGCACCAATCCCAGGAGATCCATATGAATCCTGCTGAATTCCCCGATGTCCGCCCGCCGGCTGGAAGGCACTATCCCGAAGACGACGTGTCTGACATCGCTGTGTCTATCGGCTGCTCGACCGCAGTGGTCGCAGCCATTTTGATTGTCATTTTTATCTCCAATTTGTAAAGGAGCCGTCGTGCAGAGTTACAGGAACCGCAGTGGTGACGTCGTTATCGATGAGCATTTTCTCGATGAGGACGTGGTTGTCACTGCTACCAGTCAGAAGGTCACGTGCCCGGTGTCCGTCTATCTCGGCGACAACAGCCACGACCTGACCTCAGGAGAAGCTCGCTGGCTTGGAACCGCCCTGATTAAATCAGCGAACCTAGCCGAAAGGGGAGAGGAGTGACACAGCTTCAAATCCCCAACCGGCTGCACGTTGTGAAAGACCCGGCGCCACCCGGCACACCTGAGTGGGCTCGCCTGGTCACTGCATCGAAGGTCGCCGGCATTGTCGGCGAGTCCGCCTACGCGACGCCGTATAGCGTGTGGAACACGATGCGGGGCATCAGGGTTGAGCCTTCCGGTATGGAGGACCGGTTCTTGACTGGCCATGCGATGGAGCATGCCCTGGCCTACTGGTGGGCGCAGAAGAACCCAGACTGGCGACTATCGAGGGGAGAGGTGCAGGTCACCAACCCGCACCTACCGTTCCCTAACGCTGCCACGCTTGACCGCATTGCCACCAGGAAAGGTCACGTCCGTAGCCCGAAGCATTCCCGGTGTGTGCAGTTCAAAACTGTTAGTGGCTGGGAGGAGTATCAGAATCTGACGCCGGAGACGATTCCAGCGGATTGGCTCGTCCAAGAGACCATCGAGATGTTGTTCTCCGGGCTAGTACAGATGTCTGCGCTGATTGTGGTGTGCGGGCCGTTCTACGAGTGGAAGCAGCTGGAAGTGCCGTGGCTACCCGAGTTCGCCATCGAGCTCGTTGAGTCGACGGAGCACCACCTGGCACTCGAGGAACCACCAGCCCCGACCGCACCGAACGATTACAAGATCGCGAAGCTTCGTCACCCGGATATCGACGATGACGCCGACCCGGTAACCATCGATGCGGATACTGCTGCCGAGTGGGATGTGCAGAAGACCGCGGCGAAAGCAGCTGGCACCACGCAACGAGCAGCCACTAAGTCCGCTGAGGTGGCCGGGGCGAAACTACTGGAAGCAATGGGTACAGCCGCGACCGCCATCAACCCGGACGGATACGTCATCGCTAAGCGAGTCGCCACGAAGAAGGGCGTGCAGCTACGTCACGTGCCGCTGCCGGAGGAGAAATAAATGACACAGAAACCAACCACCACAACTACCCGCGCTGAAAACAGTGCGGGTTTTCCTATCCCAGAAGGAGAAACCATGAACCTACCAGCGACAACAGGTAACCAGGGTGCCCAGATGCCGGCGCAGACGCTCATGCAGAAGGGCGTCGAGAAACTCCGCCAGCACGCTGAGCTCAAGCAAATGGCATACGACTACGCCGAGTTCATCACCAAGACCGGAGCGTGCCCAGCGATCTATAAGAACAAGCCGATGGATGCCGCGGCAGCGATTATCCGCGGCACAGCCCTTGGTTTCGACCCAGACGGCGCACTCGAAGCGTTCTTCGTCATCCAAGGCAAGACTGGCATGTACGCCCGAGCGATGATTGCCGTCGCAGAAAACGTTGGCTGCCGAGTGTGGGAAGAAGAGGCCACCGACGACTCGGTCACATGGTGCGGTATCCGCCCAGGAGATGACAAGGTCGAGCGTGTCACGTGGACGATGGAACTTGCTGAACGCGCAGGGTACACGCGGAATGCGAAGTACAAGACGAATCCTCGGGAGATGCTGCGCGCGAAGTGCCAGGCTGAGCTTGCCCGTATCGTCGCCCCAGGCGCATTGATGGGGTTGGTGTCTGAAGCGGAACCGGATGCGCATAAGCCGGTGCGTGCTGAGGCAACACGGGTTGATACCCAGCAAGGTGGCGCGTTGGGGGCGTTGGAGGCGGCACGACAGCGGGTCCACGCACGCCGCCAACCAGAACCAGAACCGGAACCGGCGCAGGACACGGACGTGGTCGATGTCGTGGACGGTACAGACATTGAAGATCTCGTCAACGCTTTCATCACTGATATTGATGCCGCCTCCACGATGGAGAAGGTTCTCGAGATTGCGAGCGAAGCCAAGGCCAGTAAAGAGCAGGGAATCTTTACCGACGCCCAGTATGAGCGCATCAAGACGCGCGGCAACGCAAAGGCAAACGAATTGAAGGAGCAGTAATGGCGCGAGGAGACATTAACGTCACGGTTGTTGGGAACCTTACGGCTGCCCCAGAACTGCGGTACACCAACAACGGCACGCCGGTAGCGAACTTCCGTGTCGCGTCGGTGCCGAGCGTCTACCGCGACGGCCAATGGGTTGATGGTGACGGCGTGTATATCAACTGCTCGGCGTGGAAGCAGGTAGGGGAGAACATGGTCGAGTCGCTGGTAAAGGGTACGCGCGTTATTGTCACCGGTCGCCTGAAGCAGCGTAGCTGGGAAAAGGATGGCGCCAAGCGTACGGAGACTTACATCGAGGTTGATGAGGTTGGGCCGTCGTTGAAGTTCGCCCGCGCCCAGGTCGCCAAGGGCCAGCAGTCGAAGCCGAAGGGCGAAGGGTGGCTGTCCCAGCAGCAGAACCAGGCCCCGGCCAGCGGCCCGTGGAACAGCAGCCAGCCACAGCTCCCAGACAACGAGCAACCACCGTTCTAGAAAGGAGCGCTCGAATCAATGGTTTGGTTCAAGGTTGACGATGGTTTTTATGACAATCCGAAAGTCGCCGGGATCTCAAATGCTGCTGTTGGGTTGTGGGCTAAGGCTGGGTCGTTTTGCGCGAAGCATCTCACGGATGGGGTCATTACAGCCCAGCAGGTTCGAGCGCTTAAGGGGACGGAGGCGCAGATTTCTGCGCTGATTCGCGCCGGGTTATGGGTTGAAACTGAGTGTGATTTGGGTGTGAAAGCGTACTCATTTCGCAACTGGTTTGAGTACCAACCTACTCGCGATTCTGTTGAGGAATCACGCCGAGAGTGGTCTGAAAAAAAGCGCAAATCGCGCGAGCGAAAACGCGCTGAACAGCAGGAACGCGGAAATGTCCCCGGGGGAGTCACCCGAGAGTCCCCTAAGGGGACATTTGAGGGAGTCACCGAAATGTCCGGTACCATTCCCGACCCGACCCGACCCGACCCGTCCTTATCTATGGTTACTGTAAGCAAGCAAGCTACAAGTAGTACCGCGCGCGACGAATGGGCAGCAGCAAAAAACATCCCCACCGAACTCCACTCGGCAGCAAACCGCGCCCTCGCCAACGGGCACCCCGAACAAGCCATCCTCCTCGCCGCCCAGGAATGGCAAACCCGCCCAGGCCACAAAACCCCCGGCCTCCTCGCCCCACTCATCCGCGACGCCGAAACCAGGCTCGAAGCCGAAGCCGGCCAACAACGCAAACACGACCAAGCGCAAGCCCGCCGTGACGCGATCACCAACTGCGACATGTGCGACCCGAACGGCTACATCCTCGGCCTGGACGATGCTGTCCGCTGCCGACACGACTACACGGCCAACGACGCGCTGATGCGCCACCTTGAGCTAGGCGAGCAGCCAGAAGCTGTGAAAGGCCCATTCTGACCCCCGCAACCCGTATCGACCGCGCTCTCGCAGCGCGGTTTTTTCATGCAAGGAGAAACCAATGAGACGAAACCGAGCCTCCGCCAAAAAAGCCGGAGCCGCCTTCGAACGCCAAGTAGCCGACTACCTAGCCGCGCATGTTGATGACCGCATCGACCGGCGCGTCAAAACCGGAGCCAACGACTGCGGAGACATCGCCGGAGTCCGCACCCCCTGGAACGACCGCGTAGTCATCGAATGCAAAAACACCACCCGCATGAACCTCGGGTCATGGATCAACGAAGCGGAAACCGAGCGTGCCAATGACGGCGCGTACATCGGCGTGGTTGTCCATAAGCGCCACGGCAAGGGCGACCCGGCGCAGCAGTTGGTGTCGATGACATTGGAGACGTTCGCGAAGCTGCTGGACGGCAAAACCGACGGGGGAGCGCTGTGAACCGATTTAAGCCGTCGAACCTTGGCGTGTGGGTGTGGGTGGCGCTCGGCCTGTCCTGGTCGCTCTACGAGCACGCTAGGGGGCAAAAATGAGCACAAACAACACGAACAACCACGAACATGACACTGATTTCCCATGCGCCACCTGCAACCGATGGTCACAACACTGCTGCGGCCCCTGGGAAACACCAGACGAACACGCAAACGACTAGGAGAACCAAATGACCCCAGAAGAAGCCAAGGAGCTACTCGCCGGAATGACCACCGAGTATGCGATTCAAGGAAGCTACGGAGAACCCAAGGAATGGTTCAGGCTCACCGAGTGGCAAGAAGATATGCCACCCCAAGGAACGCTTCGCGCTCTCGTCGATGAGGACACAGGCGAACGGTGGCAAATCGACACACGCATCGTGAAGCGCTACGTCACCGCACCCCAGCCACTAGGAGAAAACCAGTGACCCCCGACATCATCATCTTGATTTTGACTGACCCTGGTTTCGCGATCGGCTACCTGGGCGAAGCCGCCAACCACCTTGTGAACGGAGCACCACTGTGAACATCGACGTAACAGCAGACGATGACGGCACCATCTTCGACGCGGGCGACCTCGGCACCGCCTGGCTCCCATACACCGAGCCACGCGCACAAGACCTCGAGCAGCTGGCCATCGCCCTCATCCAACACGCGGCAACCATGCCGCAAGGCGACCACACTGCTGCTCTTGAGGAAATCTCCGATGAGTACCGCAACCATTGCCTAGCCGTCGGCGACGACAACACCGTCGCGTGGATAGACCGCAAGAGGGGAGAACTCGATGCCGACTAAACCCCGCGTGCGGAAAGCCGGACAAAACTGCTGGGCAGTCACCACCAGCTACTACTGCCAAGAACTCGACCAGATGATCTACACCACCAGGCTGCTCCGAACCTGGCGCGAAGCCATGCAGCACGCAAGGGGGCAGCGATGACGGACGTGCTCGCCCTAGCGCAGTCCCTGCACCAACGCTACGAGGACATTCAAGTGCGCAGGAATTGGCCGTTCAGCCGGCGCGCGTGGAGCCAACTCCCACCCAACTGCCAAGCCGAGTTCATCGGCATCGTCAACGCCGTCCTCACCCACCAACCCACCTACAACGGCATACCCGTACCCCAATGGGTAAAAGACCACATCAAGGAACACAGCACGAAAGAATGACAACGAAAGATGTCCACATTCAATATCCCCAGAGCGCTCAAACGAAGTCCCAGGCTGGCAAGAAGGCACTATTCACAAGGGGAAATTCAAGTAGTCCAAAACGCTAACAGCGTAGTAGCGGAATCAGTTACAGGACGGAGCGCCGAAGCAATCCAGACAAAAGCAAAACGGCTTGCCCAAGGCCTGTCGAACGGTGAGCACGAACGTGATGGAAGCCGAAAATACCTAGATCAAGAAGCGTCCCTAGCCACTGCCACCCGCCACAAACGTCCGTGGGAGCAATGGGAGATTGACTTCCTCATCAACGCCTACGACGAAGGATATACCCCGTTGGAGCAGGCCATTTTTCTCAAGAGGACGTATCGGGATGTTGAGGATAAACGGAAGAAGATTTGGCGGGAAATCGATAGGAGCCGCGCAGCATGACCGCAGTTATGTGGGGAGAGCCAGGCGGAGAAATCCGCTGGCAACCACAACTCCCCAACGGGAAAAGACTCTGGGTTGACCGTGGCTACTCCGGAGACTTCAGGTTCGGAACCTACTGGGCCACCAAACCAGAAGGGCAACACCACCCCCAGAGCTCTACCGCAGCCATGTCCTCGCCAACATCCGAGCCTGGATAGGGAACCGCAGCCGCAGAAAGGACTGGAATCAACTATGACCGCTATCGTCGAGCTTGAATTCTGCATCAGAAGCACTCAAACCGTCATTAAAAGAGCCGAAGCCACCCTCGAACGCCTCAATGCCGAACTCACGGAACTCAAGGCGCAGGCGCAAGAGCAGCAGGAGCCGGAAAGCCTGTTCGGGCGCTGGGCAACGCACCCCGAACGCGGACGCGGAATCATTGTCTCCATCAAGCCGGACGGTGACGGAGAATTGCGGTTCGCCTACCTAAACAGCAGTTACACGGACGGCGTGAATACGCGTTTCGTACGCCCTGAATACCTCGACCTTGACCCGCTCACCCTCATCACCGTGGAGGACTACAGGGACGCGCCAGACGGCACCATTGTCGAAGCTGCCACGGAACCACACGACGTTTACGTGAAAACCGGGAAGCGTTGGTGGGTGGCCGGAGAGCTCGCCGCAACGGACCCAACGCACATGCCGACCTGCCGCGTCATCCGATGGGGCAACGGCAAATGACCACGACAGGAGGCGCCACGAACAAGCTGAACACAGCCGAATACCCAGATTCAAAGAGCTGCCCACGAACCTGGCTATACCGAGCCAACGACGTGACGGGGGTGGCCATTACAGGAAAAGGACGGACATAAGTAACCTTATGAAGTAGATTTGCAAGCGAGGGTAGGAGGCGGAGTGCCACCAGGATTTCCTACCTGTTCACATAAGACACTCGAGAAAATTATTAAGAGACACTGCGGGAAGCATCTTCGCCAAAAAGGTAGCCATCGTGTCTACAAGTCTCCATATACCGGAACTACATTCGCCTTCCCGACACGATCAAAAGACTTTAAAACAGCAACCGTCAGAAAGATACTTGTACGAGACCTTGGTCTTTCTGAAGAGCAAGCAAAAGAGGAGGTTCGAAAAGGATGAACACAACCGAACGAGTAGTGTTCCGCTGCTACGAGAACCAGTCCCCGCAGTGGGAAGCCTACGGAATTGATAGCGCTGTCTACGGCTCTGGAGAAAAACTGAACGATGCGCGAGCGGACATCAAAAGCGCTATCTCCCTGCTCCACGAAGTGGACGAAGAGAGCATCGAACTCGATGAGTTCCAGGAACGCCTCGCGCGCCCAGGAGACGACCAATACCCAGATATATGGGTCCGAGCTCTCCACGACTACGACACAAACCGGATGCTAGCCCGTCGAGACGTGCAGGAGCTTGTTAAGAATTTTCTCCGAGAGCATCCAGAATATGTCCACACCTTTAGCAACGGAGTCGCATCCACAGGCGACATCATTGCAGTGGTAGCTCTCGAAAATGACATGCTCTACGACATAATGGAGCAGATTGGAAGCACAGACTTAATTTACCTGTGCATGCCAGACTGGCCAGCGCTTTACTGGCAGACCCTCTTCACAAGCGAAGCGCCAGTCCACCCAGGAGTCGCACGTCGCGTCGCTGATCTCGGATTGGGAGACTGCGCCACAGTCGGCGACTTCATGCGTGCAACCCATGCGACAGTTGACAAGGCAGAGAACTTTTTAGTTTCAGCCTGACTGCCTGCTTGCTGGCGTATTGGCCATGCATTTAGCTCTAGTCAAAGTCAGCTGAATTGTAAGAAGCCCGCAACCTGGTTAATTCCAGGTGCGGGCTTCAGCCATACCTAAAACAAATAGTACGAAAACACACGAACCCCCACGTCGCCCGTACCCCGGGATGAAGACATGGGGGTTATTTTTATGCCCCTCCCAAAAAAAACACACCCCCGCCCCTTGTCGAAGGACCCCATGCCACCACTAACACCACCACAAATAGAACAACTCGGACGCACCCTCACCGCCATCGAAACACTCGCCCCCACCCTCACCGACATGATGACCCCCTCACCACCAGCCTCCGGGACCAACGCAGGACGCCCTCCAAAGACCCGGCAATCCCGCCCACCACTACCCATCCACCTATTAGACATCGAGTACGCAGCCGAACTGTGCCTATGGGACTGGGCTCAGGCGCTGGCCTACGAAGTCCAATGCCGACCACCAGCCAGCCGGCGCCTCGAGTACGTGGCTCGCTGGCTCCACGATCGCGTGCACGACATCGCTGAACGCGCATGGGCAGACACACTGCTCATCGAGGTCGAACATCATCGGCGGGTGATAGGCGATAGGGTGAGTCCACCTGAGCCGGTAGCGCGGCGGGAGATTCCGCAGCAAGGCTCAGCACGACAAGTCGCCGACGCACTCGCAGTACTCGGCGTGCGCGTCAGTCACACGTCGTTGAGGAAGTGGGCGAAGCAAGGTGAGCTTTCAACAACGCTGAGCGCTGAAGGTGTGGAACTCTTCACCATCACAGACTGCATGCGCGCAGCCGCAGCACATCAATGTGGCGACGACACACGGTCGACAGGGTAGAACGTCATGACCTGCGGTTTACAGTCCGTGTGCTAAGCTACGCTTGACTGAAGCGCATGCTCTTAAACCATCTCATTTGAGATTGTGGTTTGAGAGCTTTTGCTTTACGTCAACACATTCACGATTGCCTAACACGAGTTCCGCTAACGGCAACAAACGGTCGCGGTAGAAAACCGCAGAGTCCCACCTGGACGACACCACCGCTTCAGTAACCCCTAGAGGTCAGCCGGTAGCCCCCAGCCGCCACTCGCCCCAGGAGGTACCAGACATGCCAGGGTGGAAGTCGAACTCCCAGGGCCCCAGATCCAGAGGCGTACCAAAAACCTTAGCAGACCAAGTCATGGCGCGCGATCACTACGAATGCCAAGCACAACTACACGGCTGCACTATCATCGCCAACGAAGTGGACCATGTGGTGCCGGTCTTCGAAGGCGGCCAAGATGAGTTAGAAAACCTCCGGGCTATCTGCTCGTCATGCCACAGGAAAAAGACCGCCGGGGAAGCCACCCGCGCCCGGCAGCGACGCCGCCAGCCCATATGGGCCAAGCCCCACCCAGGCCTACTGTGAGGGGTGGGGGAGGACCCTCGTTTCTAGGTTCCGGCCAGGGCGGAGGGCATTGCTTCTGAGTTTGTGTACGGGTTCCAGTGTTTCGGGTGAGGGGGCGTAATTGGCGGCTGTAGTCGCTTCTGGCTGGTTTTTGCTGGGGTGGTGCTGAAAGTTGGCATAGGCGAGTTTTTAGCGCCGCTAGTGGCGTGACCATACTGTTACGTTCTATAGGTGCTGGTAGGTCGCATAAGTCGTAACGCAGATGGTAAAATGAAGGTATGAAAACCACCTGTGACCAGTGCGGATGCGACTTCGATGCCACCAACCGGCGCGGCATCACCCCACGCTTCTGTTCTACCGCTTGCCGCCAAAAGGCCTACCGTGCCCGCCAGCGCAACCGCTACCCACAGGAGATGACCAATGCCTGTCGTTGGGCTGCAGCCGACGGGAAACGCCCCATGCAGGCCAACGGTAAGCCAGCGTCATCAACCAAGCCAGAAACATGGGCGCAGTTCCGTGACGTCAAAAAGAAGCCGCACGGTTTCATGCTCGGTGGCGGGTTCGCATGCATCGACCTGGACAACTGCTTCATTAACGGGCAACTCCACCAATGGGCACGCCGAATCGTTGACGCCGCGCCGGGCGCATTCATTGAGCGCTCAGTCTCCGGCAAAGGACTCCACATCTTCGGATTCCTACCGGAAGGCAGGGGGCGCAACTACGGATGTGTCGAGGTCTATTCGAATGCCCGGTTCATTCGGACAACATCAGACGTTTGGACAACGGGCAATCTAGTAAATCTTTCCAATGCAGCTTTGACCGTCCAGGCGATGAGTGCCGCGGGGGAGCTGCCGAAGAAATCATAAGGAGGTGCGCCGATGCCAGGGCCAGTACCAAAGCGGTCGGATCAGCGTCGCCGCCGGAATAAACCTGATGGGCTTCCGACAGTGAAGGCAGCGGGGGCGGGCTCGGTGAAGCCGTTAGCGGAAGACCGTAATTGGCATGTCAGCGCGAAGCGTTGGTATCGCAGCTTAAAGACCTCTGGGCAGTCGGTGTTTTTCGAACCGTCAGACTGGGCGGCCGCGCACATCTGCGCGACGATTCTGTCTGATGAGATGAAGCGTCCGGAACCGGTCAGGGCGAACATCATCGCGCAGGTTAACTCGATGATGGACTCGCTGCTGACCACAGAAGGGGCGCGTCGACGGTTGCGGATTGAGCTGCAGCGCGCCGATACGGATAAGCAGCTTGACGACAATACGCAGGCAGCCATTTTGATGATGGATAGGTACAAGAAGAACTTGGCCGGTTAGGTGGAAAGGCGGTGACGGTTCGGTGGTCGCCGCCGCAGATAGGCTTATCACGTTGCCGGAGGGTATTCCGGAACGCACTCTGGGTTGGAATGCGCTCGCTTGGGCAGCGAAGTATCTACGCCACCCGAATGGTATTCGTGCTGGTAAGCGCTGGGAGTTCACTCGCGAGCAGGCGCGCTTTATCCTGTGGTTTTACGCGGTCGATGATGAAGGCCGGTTTGTGTACTATCACGCGGCTCGTCGGCTGGCTAAGGGCTCCGGTAAGTCGCCATTCGCTGCCGTCATGGCGCTTATTGAGCTGCTTGCTCCTGTCCGGCTGGACCATTTCGACGACAATGTCCTTGGTGGTTGTGTCGGCAAACCGCAGCCCATGCCGCTTGTGCAGATTGCGGCGGTCTCCCAGGACCAGACCGAGAACACTATGCGTATGGTTCGAGCGATGGTCGCTAAGCGCGCCGCACCTCAGCTCAACCGCGACTACCAAATCGATGCGGGTAAAACACAAATCAATGTGGAGCCAGCAGGGAAGCTGGAAGTTATCACGTCGTCGGCGGCGTCGGCTGAAGGTGCGGAAGCGACGTTCATCATCGGCGACGAGCTCGAGCACTGGACCAACTCCAACGGCGGAACCGAACTACACCGCACGCTCCTGGATAACCTCGCCAAGTCCGGCTCCCGCATGCTGGAGACCCTCAACGCTTGGAAACCAGGCACCGGCTCAGCCGGAGAAGAAACATTTGAAGCCTGGACGCTACAGGAAGACGGTCGCACCAAATCCGACCGCAAAATCCTCTACGACGCACGCCAAGCCCCACCAGACACCGACCTCGCCGATGAAGCCAGCCTGCGCGCCGGGCTGGCTTTTGTGTATGAGGATTGCCCGTGGGCTGACTTGGACGCGATTGTGGCGCGTATTTGGCACCCGAAAGCGCGGCCTGATGATTCGAAGCGGAAGTATTTGAACTGGCCGACTGCGTCGCTGGACTCGTGGTGTGATCCGCAGGACTGGGCGCAGATGTCCAGGCCTGACCGTGAACTCGTCGATGGCGAGCAGGTTGTGCTGTTCTTCGACGGTTCATTGTCGAATGACCACACCGCACTGATTGGCTGCTGCATGGACGATGGGCACGTTTTCACCGCTGGCGTGTGGGCCCCGCCGCCGGACGGCGTCGTCGACGTCGAGGCGGTAGATGCAGGCGTGCAGCGGGCGTTTGACCGCTTCGAGGTGCTGGCATTCTTCGCAGATGTCCGTGAGTGGGAGAGCTTCGTCAAGGTGGATTGGCCGGAGCGCTACGGCGACCAGCTGCGCCTGTGGGCAACACCTGGGGTGCGCAACCCCGAGCCGATTGCCTGGGACATGCGCAGCAAGGACTTTCCGTTCACACAAGCATGTGAGCTTGCGGCCGCCGAGATTGTGCAGCATGCGTTCACCCACGACGGCAACCCGCTTTTGAGTGAGCATGTGCGCAACGCTCAGCGGCATCTTGGCCGTTATGGCGAGACGGTGCGGAAAGAGTCCCGTGCATCACAGAAGAAGATTGACGCGGCGGTCTGCATGATTGGCGCTCGCATGGTCTACCGCATGGTCAAATCCGACCCGTCACTTAAGGCAGAGCCGGTCGATGACACGGCATTTTTCTACTAGGAGGGCACGTTATGAATGAGTCTCAGGCACGTGACGCAATCCGTGCTCTTTTGCAGGACCACTCGGTGCAACGACATCATTTCGATGAGATTAACCGGGCGGTGCAGCCGTGGTCAGACACAGAGGCGGCGCGTCGTATGGATGTGGCGCAGGGGAAGAACTATCACCGTCATCTGCAGATCGCGAAGATGTCTCAGACCCCGTTTCTTGGGCTTGTGCTGGACACCTATGGACAGTCACTCAAGGTAGAGAACTATTTCTCGGAAGGCTCAGTGCAGGCCAGGTCGTGGCACCACTGGCAGACCAACCGAATGGATGCGCGCCAAACCGGTCTGCACCGTGCGGCGCTGCAGTATGGCACTGCGTATGCGTCGGTGCTGCCGTCGACGCTTAACGGGGCGCGTATCGGCGTGCATTCGCCTCGCCGGCTGGTTGCTCGCTATGGGGAGGAAATGACGTGGCCGGATTCCGGGGCGGCAACGCAGACGGAATTCCCGATAATCGCCATGGTCATCGACAACGGCCACCTGTGCCTCTACGACGAAGAGCGTGTTTACTTCTTCGGAGTCGAAAATGCCCCGGATGAGCCGGCGGCGTGGCAGCAGCGCTACTACCTGTCCCCGGAGAATCTTCCGTTCATCGAGTATCGGGAGCACAACGTTGGTGTGACGCCCATTGTCCGATATCAGGACCGCATGATGGCTGCCGGCGAAGAAACCAACGGCATTATCGAGCACCTGCTCGCGTTGTCGGCCCGCATTGACCGCACTAACTATGAGCAGGGAGTCGCGCAGTACTGGGCGGCGTTTAAGCAGCGTTATGTCACCGGTTGGGCTCCGAAGTCAGAGTATGAGGCAATGCGGCAGGCCATCAGTGACACGTGGACGTTTGCGAACAAGGACGTGAAGGTCGGCCAGTTCGATGAGACGGACCTGACGCAGTACATCAAGGCGCGTGAATCGAGTGTGCGCGACTTCGCTGCAGTCGCCCAGGTTCCCGCACAGTCACTTGGTGCGAATGCGATTTCCAATATTTCTGCTGACGGTTTGGCGGCGTTAGAGACCTCCAAGGATCGTAAGGCTTCTGAGATTCAAACCTCACTGGGTGAGTCGCATGAGCAGATGCTGCGCCTGTGTGCGCACATCGCTGGCGATGAAGAAGAAGCCGGTGACTTCGCCTCTGAGGTCAAGTGGGCGGAAACGTCGGCTCGCTCGTTCGCCCAGACGGTTGATGGGCTCGGCAAACTCGCCACCATGCTTGGTGTACCACCAGACGAGCTGTGGTCGGATATCCCGGGCTGGACGCACGAGCGCGTCAAGCGCGCCAGGGAAGCACAAGCAGGCCGCGGAAGTGGCCTATTCGACGTCAATGAGCCGGACGGTGGTCAGGAACCGCAAACCGAACCATAACGGCATCACAACAATCGACATGCGGGGAGGTGAAGGTACATGCCAACGCAGGACGCGAAACTCCGTGATATCCAACGCCGACTACAGCGTGACGTTGCAGCGAAGATTGATGAGTTCGGTGTGCCCATGGATACCGACGCGGTCTATGACATCACCGTCGAGCTGCACCCCATCGTCGTGAAATACCGACAGGAGGCCTACCGCGCCTACGTCGAGCAAATGGGACTCGACATGGCACAGCTCGGTTTAGAAGTAGCCCCGGCACGTATCCAAGGCTACGGCCCCCACGCGACCTACGACGCGCTGGCTAGAGCTGCCGGGTTCGGAGATGAGCCGTCAAACATTGTCCTCGAGCTGGTTGACGATGAGACTAAGGAACTCATCAAGAAGTCAGTACCGGCCTTTGCATTCCCTAATCACCAGCGAGTTATCGAGCAGATGAGTGCCCGTCTGACTCGCACTCTTATGCGCCATACCCTCAATGCTGGGCGCAGGGCAGTGGAAGATACAGCCAGACTCGGGCGCGTCCGCAATGCAGTGAGCAAGAAGCCCGTCACACAACGAATCGGGTACGCGCGAGTACTAACGGGGAATGAATCATGCGCCTTTTGTGAAATGCTTGCGTCCCGTGGGCCTGTGTACTCAGAAGATACCGCCACGCGCCGGGCTGATGGCCGCCGGTACCACGACGGGTGCGACTGCCGCGCTGTTCTTGTGGTGGAAGGTCAACCATGGCGCGGCGAAGAAGAATATCTGCGGCTCGAAGCCGAATGGCGCGACGTCACATGGAACGACGGGGCGCCGGTAGCAGATCAGTGGTCTCAATGGAAGCAACACGTCGCAGCTCGTGCGAAAGCTGACTAGCAGCGCTGCCCTGGTGGGTGTTGAGCATTGTTCGATTCATGCCAGCGCACTGCCCCGCACCACATCGGTGGTGGCGGGGTTTTCTTATGCCCGAAAACAGATTCACCCAGGAGGTAAATCGTGTCTGAGGAACTCGCCGCCACCGAAACCAGCGCCGAGCAGGTGGCGCACACCGGAGCCCAGGAGGAACCGGACAATACTGATGCGCAGCCCGTGCCAGAGCACTTCCGCAAGGAACTCGAGGAAGCACGACGCGAAGCAGCACGCTACCGCACCGAACGCAACGAACTGCGCGCGGACGCGGAGAGCTGGCGCACACAGCAGGAAGCGGAAAAGACGGAACTGCAAAAGGCCACCGAGCGCCTAGCCAGCCAAGAAGACGCAGTCAAGGCCCTGGAGGCCGAAAACACCCGCCTGCGCCTAGCAGCCCGCTACGGCATCGCCGAGGAAAACCACGATCTTCTGGGCTCAGGTAGTCCGGAGGAAATCGAGGATCGCGCTAAGCGACTCGCAGCGATGCAGAAGGAGCAGACCCGACCGCCGTCAAACACGCCGGTGGAACAGCTCGGCGCCGCAGTCCGGCCAGAGCCGGATACCCCGCCGAATGCTTTCCCTGCAGGTTGGCCAGTCTAAACCGACTGGCCATTTTTCATATCAACCAGATTGGAGGACGCAATGGCAACCACGCCGATGCATTTCACCCCAGCAACCAACATCACCGGCAAGGCCCAGGGCGACATTGCCCAGGGCACCTTTGTCATCATCGCCGCTGACATGGAAGGCCGTAACCCTGTCGTCAAGGCCGCAACTGCCGACGCTGATGCGTTCGGTGTCGCAGCACACGACGCCAAGGACGGTGAGCACTTCGCCATCTACCGCCTCGGTGTCTACGAGCTGGTCGCCTCCGGCGCTATCGCCGCGGGAGACAAGATCTCCACAGCCGCTGGTGGCAAGGCGAAGAAGGCAACCGACGGCCCCGTCGCCGGTGTCGCTGTCACCAAGGCCGCTAACGGCACCGTAACGGTCGCCCTGAACTAAGGAGGAAACACAATGGCACGTGACCCAATGTTCCCGCTTTCCGGCCCCAACATTGAAAACGGGGCTATCACCATCGACATGATGCTCAACGAGCCGACCCGCATCGACAACTATGCGGCACAGCTGGTTGAGCGAGACCTCCTGTCGAAGGTCATCTTCGGCAACGTCACCACCACCGGCGGTGCGCTGCTGTTTGACCAGCTGGTCAAGAACACGCCGACAGCAACCGACAAGCCAGGCATTGTCGCTCCGGGCGCTGAGTTCCCGGTGCTGCACACCCCGGACGGGGAGCCGGTTGTTGCTCGTGTCCAGAAGACCGGTGGCAAGTTCGGTGTCACCGATGAGGCACGTATCCGCAATGATGCGATGCTGCTGCAGCGCAAGATTTCCCAGGTCTCCAACACCATGGTGAAGGATTTGGACGAGCGCGGCATTTCGGCGCTGACAGAGGCAATCGACAAGATTGACGGCACCCTGAGCGTGACATCTGGTGGTTGGGATAAGGCCGCCGAGGTCGCCGCAACCGCGAAGACCGCGAAGACCGGCGAGGGAGAAGTCATCAGCAACCTGCTGGACGCGCAGCTTGCTATCGAGCAGACTGACCTCGGCTACAGTGCTGACACTCTGGTGCTCAACCCGGTTGACGCTAAGAACCTGAAGCTGCTGCTCGGCGTCGCCAACTACCAGGAGATGCTGGGCACCTTCGGCCTGACTCTGCACTCCACCAACGCCATGAAGAAGGGCGAGGGTCTGGTGCTGCAGGCTGGCATGGTCGGCGTCATGGGTGTGGAGTCCCCAATCTCGACTGAGACCTGGCGTGACGCCTCGACTCAGACGACCTGGTCCCAGACCTGGGCGACCGTCGCGTTTGGTGTCACCGACCCGCTGGCCATGGTGAAGCTCAACGGCCTGTCTGTGGGGTAGCTTATGTTTGCCACCTATAGGGATGTTCGCTTGCGGTGGCAGACCGCCCCCGCTTCGGTCACAGATGACGCCATCGAGGCTGTCCTAGACGACGCGGAAGCATGGCTGCGGGCAAGCTACCCGCAAATCCCGGCTACCCCGGACGAGAATCTGCGGAAAGTTCTCGCGCTGGTGTCGGTGTCTATGGCGAAGCGAGCGCTGGCCGCCACCGACCGAGGCGGTATCACGCAGCAGCAAGCCACTGCGGGGTCGTTCTCGCAGTCCACGTCGTGGCGGAATCCGGACGGAGACTTGTTCCTTTCCGGCCAGGAACGGCAGATGCTGGAATCCGCGTTGCAGGATTTCAGCGCTGACAGGGCAGTGAGTATGGAGGCAACCGGATGGTAGATGGCGCATATCCCTGCACGATTCCTGTGACGGTGCACCGCCACGAAGACGGGGCAGAAGACCCGTATGGCAACCCTCTTCATCGCTACACCAAGGACAAGGTCATGGTGTTTGCGGTGCAAAAAGGCGGCACACCGGCAGTCACCGCGTCGCACCCTGAGGCCGCGGAGTTTGATGCGGTGGTCTACGCCCCTGTGGAAGCTGGCATTACCGACCGAGACCGCATCGAGGTCGATGGAATGGTCTACGAGCTGACCGCCCCGCCGGGGAATTGGGACTCCAACCCGTGGTTTTCGCCGGGGCTCGTCGAGTGCCGCTGTAAGCGAATGGAGGGCTAGATGAAAATCAAGTACAACATCAAGGCATTTGAGGAGATTCGTCGCCTGCCCGCAGTGGCGGCGGAGGTTGACTCACGTGCCGCGCGTATCGCTGACGCTTGCGGCGACGGGTACGAATCCAGCCCGTATGAGGGCAAGTCTCGTCACCGCGCATCGGTCATCACGACTAACTACAAGGCTGCTCGCGATAACGCGAAGAACAACACGTTATTGAGGAACATCAATGCGGGAAGCTGACCCACAAGCCCAAAAAGCGTTTATCGACCTGCTGCACCGAATCTGCGGCGGTATTCGAGTGAGCACTCGGTACCCGCGGCAGCCGAAGTTCCCGCATGTCGTGGTCACGCGGGTTGGAGGGGCGACACCGAACCGTATCACCGATGCGGCAACGATGTCGGTCCAGGTCTATGCAGAAACGGAATACGAAGCTGAGCAGGTCGCCGGGCTGATTCGCCAGGCGCTCCGCGATGAGTCTTGGAGGGGCATGCGCCTTTCCGGGCACAGGTTGCGGGGGTGGCGGGAATACGCTGCGCCACAGCGGTTCCTCGACCCCGACCGGGAGAACCTGGTGCGGTTTCAGTATTCCGGCCAGTTCCTCATATCGCTGCTGACTAACCAGTAACCAACGATTCGTTTACTTAAGCCCTGCGCGTCGCGTGGGGCTTTTCTCATGCCCCAAGGAGGCAAAAATGGCAAACGTCAACAACATCACGTCAACCAACCCCGGCAAGAACGGTGTGCTGTTCCGCGCACCGCTGAACACCGCCCTGCCGGAAGACACCATGTCCGAGCTTGACCCGGCATTCGCTGATCTCGGCATCGTCGGCGAGGACGGCCTGACCCAGGCCATCACCCGTGATACCGAGGACAAGAAGTCCTACGGCGGCGACATCGCCTACACCCTGCAGACCGACTACGGCCAGGAGCTCACCGCCACGCTCTTCGAGTCCGCCAACATCGACGTACTCAAGACCGTCTTCGGTGACGACAACGTCCAGGAGACGAGCGAGGGCTTCAAGGTTCTGCACAACAAGAAGAAGCTGCCGCGCTCCGTCTTTGTTGCTGAGCACCTGACCGACCAGGGCACCAAGCGCCAGGTCATCCCGATTGGCCAGGTTGTCAACCTGGGTGACATTCAGAACACTCACCAGGACATCGTGATGTACGAGGTCACCACCAAGTGCTTCCCAGATGCCGACGGCAACGTGATGTACGAGTACTACTCGATCAGCACCGCCGACGGTGAGGTAGCACAGTTCGGTATCACCACCGCTGTGATTTCCCCGGCCACCCAGGGCAAGTCGTACACCGCCACCCTGCAGGCCTCCGGCGGTGACGGTAACTACAAGTTCACCGCAGTCGGCTCCCTGCCGGCAGGCCTGACTCTCGCTGAGAACGGCAAGCTCTCGGGAACCCCGACCGGCTCCGGTGAGGAGTCCTTCACTGTCCGTGTCGCCGACGGTGCTGGCGCTACCGCGCAGCGCACCCTCACCCTCAAGATCAACCCGACGGAGTCCTAACCGTCGCTCTCACCCCAGGCCACTGTGTGTCGTCAGCTTTTCATGAGGGGTTCGGCTGACGACGGTCTGGGGTGACCCCATCAAACCCCTCATGTAACCCCTCCAGTTTTTTTCTAACTCTTATTAAGGAGACCCCTCATGGCTTTCGAATTCGTACCAGCATGGGACGCCCGTACTCAGTTCACGTGCGAAATCCCGACCAAGGACGGTAAGTCGAAAACGTTCTCTGTGCCGCGCATGGAGTTCATCGACGATGAGACCTACGCGACGTTCGCTAAGTGGTTTAAGGACAACCCGGACGACAAGCTCCTGGAAGACGGCCGCCGACCGGTCAGCGAAGCGTTCGACTTCTTCATCACCGAGCTGGGTATCGACGACGCACAGTGGTTCGTTGACAACCTCGTTTTCGGTGAAAAAGTCCAGCTGTGGAATGAGTGGAATCGACTCACTGATGTTCCGCTGGGGGAATCCTAGTCCTGGCCGGGCTTCTACACCGACCAGGGTTTAAGACCGCGCTGACCTACGACCTCATTGAGAAAGGGCGCTCGATTCACCAGCTCGGAAGCCCAGCATTGTCGTGGGCTGAGCTGAAAGCGTTCCTCGCATGGGCGCCGGAGGGCAGCGCGGTGAGGCGTCTTGATGATCCGCTCGCGGAGTACAAGGCGCCGCAAAACCAGCTGTTGATGAACACCATCGACACGCTGGCATGGGCGAACTGGCAACGAGCGCGTAGGAAGACTGCGCCGAAGCCACGCCCAGTTATCGACCAGCTGAAAGAAGCTGTTGAGCGGCAACGACGCGCCAGGAATGGTCCGAAGAACGCTGCCGAACTGCAAAATACCCGCGCCGAACTCGCACGCCGGAGGAAACTCCAGCGGCAAAACAAGCCCTAGGAGGACGCCATGGCCGTCGAAATCGCAGCTGCCTATATCTCCATCATCCCGGAGACCAGCAAAATCGCCCCGGGTATTACCAAGGCGATGGGTGGGGCGGAAAAGTCCGCGTCGAAGTCGGGCGAATCGATGGGCCAGAAGCTGTCTTCCGGCATGGGCAGCGCCCTGAAGAAGTCCGCTGTCGGTGTCGGTGTGGCAGCTGGTGCCGCTATCGGCGCCGGGCTTACCAAGGGCATTGGCCGGTTGAATGGTATCGAGCAGGCGGAAGCCAAGCTCCGCGGTCTCGGCCATTCTGCGTCGTCTGTGGGGTCCATCATGGACAACGCGCTGGCGTCGGTGAAGGGAACCAGCTTTGGGCTTGAAGAAGCCGCCACCGCTGCCGCAGGCGCTGTCGCAGCTGGTATTAAGCCTGGCCAGGAACTCGAGCGCACCCTGAAGGTCGTTGGCGATACCGCCACCATCGCGGGCGCGTCGATGGGTGAGATGGGCCAGATTTTCAACTCTGTCGCAGCCCGCGGCAAGCTGCAGGGCGACGACATGATGCAGCTGCTTTCCCGCGGCGTTCCTGTCCTGCAACTCCTCGGGGAAGAACTCGGTAAGACCTCTGCAGAGATCAGCGACATGGTCACTAAGGGGCAGATTGATTTCGCGACGTTCCAGAACGCTATGGAACGTGGCATGGGCGGCGCTGCGCTTGAAGCGGGTAATACCGTCGAGGGCGCGTTCCGCAACATGGGCGCTGCGGCCGGCAGGCTCGGTGCCACTATCGCAGGACCATTTTTCAACCAGGCCGCCGGCGGTTTCAAGGGTGTCACCGACGCGCTTGATGCGATGAACGCGCGCGCTAAGCCGGTCATGGAAACGTTCGATAACTATCTGACGTCGAATGTGGTGCCCGGGCTGCAGAATCTCGCCAGTTCGGCGGTGGATGCGTTTCAGGCGTTCATGCATTCTGCGACTGTTGCTCGCACGACTGAGGTGTTCCGTCAGCTGTGGGAAGCCGGTAAGGGGCTTGCTCCGTCGTTGGTGAGTATTGGTACGTCTGCGGCACAAGCTGCTGGTGCGCTCGGCGTGGGTACCTGGAACTTGTTCTTGACTGCGCTGCAGACCACTGCTGTCGCGGCTAAGGCGTTGACCCCGCCGCTAGAGGCGATTTCGTCGTTCATGGAGTCGCACCCAGCGGCCGTGACTGCCGCTGTGGCAGCCTGGGCAGGGTTCAAGACACTACCGAGTGTGGTCGGCAAGGTCACCGATGCGGTGACGAAGCAGAAGACCGCTATGTCTGAGTCCCGCGCGTCGATGCAGCAGGGCGTTAAAGACATCCAGGCCTACTACCGTGCTAGTGGGCAGGAAATCACCAAGTTTGAGGCGCAGCTACAGTACCTGGGCACATCGTCGAATGTAGCGATTCAGAGTATGGCGCGCGGCTATGAGCGTGGCTCGGTGTCGCTACTGAAGATGGCTAAGGCGCATAAGACCGCTGCTGTTGAAGCGCGGATTAATGCTATGTGGTCTAAGGACGCTTTCACCACTATTGACTACATGGCGCAGTCTGTAGGCCACACGGCCGCGGCTAGCCTGCAGCGGTTCGGTTCTGTAGCCGGTGGTGTCGCTGGCGCTGGTCTGCAGACCATGAAGACCGGAGCCAAGGGCATCATCAATCTGTTTGGTGGCCCGTGGGGTGCCGCGTTGGCCGCTGGTACAGCAGTTGTGACGACGCTTATCGCGGAGACCCAGAAGTACAACCGTTTCCAAGACGAGGCTGCCCGCTCCGCCACCCTTGCATCCAGCGCGTTTCGCGACATGTTTAGCGCCATGGCTTCCGGCGGCGACGTTGTCGCTGCAATGGGCAGCAGTGTTCAGGATGTGCAGTCGCATCTGGAGCAGCTGGCCAGCAACGGCCCGGGCTGGATGTCCCGTGTCGGCATCGCCGTGAACGAGGCGGGGCACAACATTGGTAAGGCCATGGGAACGATTTCCCAGGAGACGAAGTTCGCTGAAGAGCAGTGGCGTGATTCCTCTGATTCGGCTGGCCGTGCAGCGGAAGCTATTAAGCGACTTGGCCTGTCCAATGAGGAGCTTGCCCAGCAGCTGACGGGTTCGTCGGCTCAGTTTGAGGCTTTCAAGCGGAAGCTGATTGAGTCTGGTGAGGGCGGTGCTGAAGCTGCCGCACAGATGCAGAAACTGCGTGACGAGTACAACCGTGCGCAGGGGTCACTCGATCGTGTGGGGCCGGCTGCTGCGAATGCTGCCGCCACGATTGAGGAACTTGCTGGCAAGACGGGTGACGCAGGCGACCGCGCTAACAAGCTGAATCGTGCGTTCATGGAACTCGCTGGCGTGGAGCTGTCGGCCGCTGACGCCTCGGCGGAACTGACGAAGGTCGTGGACCAGGTCTCCGGCAAGATGGAAACGTTTGCTGGTGCCACCATGAAGGCAAACGGCCTGCTGGATACGACGACAACAGCTGGCGCTGCGGCTCACAATGAGCTGGAAACCCTTGGTAACACCATGCGAGATAGCGTTGCTGCTGGCAATGACATCAAGGATGTGTGGGCGCAGTCCTCCGGTGTGCTGGATAGCCTGCAGCAATCGCTGGGGTTGACTAAAGACGAGTTCCAGAAGCTGCTCAAGGCCTACGGGATGACGCCGGAGCAGATTCAAACGATTGTGGATCTCAAGGCTGACGGGGCGAAGATGGAGCTCGCGTCGGTAGCTGCGAAGTTCCAGGAGCTGGACGGCAAGTCTCTCGAGACAAAGATGATCGTCAAGGACGAGGGCGCCCGCAAAAAGCTTGACTCATTTGGCTTGAAAGTCTCTGGCATCAACGAGCAGACCGGCGAGGTCACCATCACCGCCAAGGACGAACAGGCAGTTGCCCGCTACGACTGGTGGGTCAACCACGGAATGCCGAACATGGACGGTAAAACCGCCCAGATGGACGCGTTCCTCAACACCGACCAGGTCAAGGTGTCCTCGGAAGAGGCACGGTCAATCCTCGACCAGCTGGACGTGTCAACCACGAACCCGACGGCACACCTCATCATGGATGAGTTCCGCCGCGACGGTGAAATCGCCCGCGGTGACCTGGAATGGCTGTCGACAATGTCGGCTAACCCCAAGGTTGACCTCGACACGATTCTGCTGGACACCAAGACTGGCACGGTTAATACGACCATCGACAACCTGAATGGTAAGACTGCTCGCCCGAAGGCAGACCTGGACGCCATGCCGCTGTTTGCAACGAATGAGTTTGCAATCGCGCAGCTGGCTACGCTGGATTTGAAGCGCCCGATGCCGTGGGCCAGCATGAACATCGACGGCCTGAACGCTCAACATATTGATGCGTTGAACAAGGTTGGTCTGCTCGATGGCCAGCGCCCGACCCCGGCTGCAAACCTCAACATCGAGGATTTGACTGCGGAGCAGCAGATTGCGCTTGCCCAGATCTTCGACCTCGACTCCCAACGCCCCACGCCACTGGCTGACCTGACTAAGGAACAGCTGGATACCAAGGCTGCGGAGGCGAAGCGCAGGCTGCAGGAACTCCATGATAAGAAAACCGAGCCGAAGGTCACCGCTAAGACCAGTGACGCAATGACAAAGCTCGGTGGCGTGCGTGACCTCCTTGGAAAGCTGGTAAGCAAGACCATCTTCATTGACGTGTTCCGCCGCGACCACAAGTCCGGCAACCGTCATGGTGGTCGCTTCGCTCGAGGCGGGCGCTACCCACGGTTCGCGCACGGAGGCACCTACCGCGATGCACTGTCCACCAAGGACCAGCCACATGACGGGTACCGACTTCCCACTGCAGGGCCGGGCACCAACGAAGTCGACGGGTTCCTGGCCTACGACTCGTATGGCATGCCCGCGGCGCGTCTTGACGCTGGCGAGTGGATCATCAACCGCCGCAGCTCCGCCAAGTACGACAAGGAACTGCAGCAAATCAACAACGGGACTTTCCCGAAGTTGCCGGGCTACGCCGACGGCGGAGTTTTCGACGACATCATCCACGCCGAAACACCACCAACCGCGCAAGAATACCGCGCGTTGGTCGACGGCAAGATGGTTCGTGGAGTGCAGGCCGAGAGGCCACTCGACGGCGCGCCGTACGAGAACTTCCCGAATCGCCGTGGCGCGTGGGGCGACTGCTCCTACACGCAGGGAATTCTGGCAGCGTTCGGTCTTGGCATGGACCCGTGGCCGCGCAAATTCTCCACCAGCACGCAGCTCGCGTGGTTGCAGCAGCACGGGGCGAACATCGGTATTGGTCCTGCGGGTAGTTTCCGTATGGGCTGGTACGACAATGGTGGCGGCCAGTTTGGCCATACCAGTGGCACGTTGCCGGACGGCACCAACGTGGAGATGGGCGGTGGGCCGGGTGGCGGCAAGGTTGGCCCCGCAGCAGCAGGGTTCAATCATCCGCAGTACACGCACCATGCGTGGATTCCAGCTGGAAGCGGCGCACCAGCCGCATCTAGCGCAGCGGAAGCGCCGGACGAAACGCACACAGGCGAAACGCACACAGACGATGAGCTGACGCCATCAGCAACAGCGTCATCGTTTGAGTCCGACCCTGACGTCGCACCACTGTCTCCGGCTGCATCTGCGTCCGCAGACTCGCTGCAGGCCACCCCACCTAGTGGCGACTCACTGTCCGGCTACGCCGGCAGCGTCGTGGCGGCTTTCGTCTCCGGCCATATCGGTGACGCTCTGCAGATCGCTGGGTTCCCTGACCAGATACCGCCGATTTTCAAACTCGGCAGTGTCTGGTTCCAGGCAGTCAACGGTGGAGCTGAAAAGCTCCTCAACTACCGCAAAAACGACGACGCCATTGTCGAAGCCGGGAAAACAACCGAAGCAGTGCCGGAGGGCCAGCAGGCCGCGCCGGGCGCTGACGGTTCGGTAATCGATGAGGGCAGCCTCGAGGAAGCAGTCGATTCTGCGGTCGAATCCCCGGATGTGCAAGGGGAGGAGGCAGAACAGCCGGAAGAGAAACTTTCGGGTGTGGATGCGGTTAAGGCCGCAGTCAAGAAGTCCCTGAAGGCGTTTGGTTGGGATACCGGTGAGCAGTTCGACTCGATTGATTTCATTGTCGAGCATGAGTCGAATTGGGACCCGAATGCGGTGAACCCGTCATCGGGTGCGTTTGGTCTTTTCCAGCTGAACCCGGCGTCGGGCACACTGCAGCAGTACCTGCCGGATAGGTCACCTGACCCGGAAAAGCAGGGTGAAGCGGGTGCCCGGTATATCCAGGACCGGTACGGCACACCTGTTGCTGCTGCCGAGTTTTGGCGTGCCAACAATTGGTATGACTCTGGTGGTCGCGCCACCGGTGTTGGTCATATGTTGAAGAACACCATCAAGCCGGAGCGTGTGCTTTCGCCGGAGCAGACGAAGGCGTTTGAGGACCTGGTGTACAACCAGATTCCTGCGATGCAAGATACCCAGCCGCAGGGCCAGCCACCGCAGCCAGCGGAGCAGCCACAGGACGCGGCGACGGTAACAGGCCAGGAGCCGGAGAAGACACAACCAGAGAAGGCGACTGGCTCGTTAGAGAACATGGTCAACGAGGCGCTGCCGATGGTCATGGCTCAAAACAGTTGGGCGGACGCGGCGAAGCTCGTTACATCCTCGGCGGTCAGTTTCGCCGGAAACCTGGCGACGTCTGCGGCCTCAGGGCTGACAGACTCCGCGTTCTCCGCAGGCATGTCAGCGCTCGGCATGGCGGGCACGCCGACCATCGGCGCGCTGGTGGGTTCTGCCACCGCACCAGTAACCGGGGCGCTTGGCCCAGCAGGTGGCGCGGCAGCCGGTATGGCCGCAGCACCGCTGGGAGCCATGCTGGGGCAAGTCATGCCTATGACCCCCGGTGACGTTGTCGGAGCAGCTGGCGGGGCAATGACCGACCTGGCCGCGTGGTACTCCGGCGAAGTCGCATGGGGCGTGACGAACGCGTTCGAAGAGTACTCGAAGGACATTTTCGGAAGCGTGCTTCTGCCGTTCCAGGACATGAAGCAGATCGTGGAAAACCCGGTCGGATACATGGCGCAGCAAACCGGCCTGGATGCGCCACTAGCTATCGCCCAAGAGCATCTGGGGCCAGCGATGTCTGCAGTTAGCCCTGATGGTGCCGCCGTGGTCAACAACTTCATTGCCAATGACACCGACGGCATTTTCGCGAAGTACCGCGTGGAGCAGGCCAAAGCATCGGCCGGAAAGATTGGAGTGCATTAATGGATGACATTCGGGAGTTCGGCCTGACCGTTATGGGCTGTGACGGCAGTATGTGGCCTATCCATGGCCCTGAGTCATGGGGCAGGAGTGTTCGCCTGATGGAGGGCGACATGGGCGAGTTTTATGAGCCGCCAATCAAGACGGTTCACAAAGCTCGTGTAGGGCAGCCAGGCAGCAGCTATGTGGGCTCGAAAACCATGGAGCGCCATGTCGTGTTGAATGTGGACTTTTTCGGCGAGGATTGGGCGCATGACAAGTCACGGTTCATGCGCGCGTTCGCCCCGGATAAGGACACGAAGCTGGCCGTCACAACCCCCATGTCCGGCAAGCGACTCCTGACAGTCCGCCTGGAAGAGGGCCCGAAATACTTGGATAATCGTGACCCTTTTTCGCTGGCGGCTGCGTCGTACCAACTGGTCGTTATCGCCCACGACCCGTTTTATTACGAGCCGGTGCCATTTCGGCACAAGTTCGTATTCAACGGCTCGAACTGGGCGGGCGACGGCATCACCGTCAACAATCATGGCGATGTTGAGTCGTGGCCACAGTGGGTGCTGACATCGCCGGCGAAGTTTGGTCTTCCAGACCAGCCTATCGGTGAGGCTTTTGACACTGACCGCATGATTTTCATGCCCTGGCAACCCGTCGGCCGCACCATGCTGGTCGACACTAACCCAGGTGCGGAGATGGTCGTGGCCAACGACAACACCCAGGCGTGGGCTGATTTGAATGGCCAGTTTTTCAAGCACCCAATCCCGCCAGGCACCCCGGATACCAGACTGCCAGTCTATGTTGACCCGTTCCCGCTGCTCGATATTCCGCTGCCGTACCAGTGGCGCATGTGGATTGCCCAAAAGCTCCGCGAGCTCGTAAAGGCAATCGGCCTGGATGCGTTCCTGGCAATCACGCCGGAGGAAATCGGGAAGAAGATTTCCGAATGGATGAAGGGAAACGTCCCTGACTGGGTGCCGATTCTCTCTGATGACCTCATTGCAGATTTCACCGGCGACATGATTGCCTACGGCATCCGCCAAACCTACGGTTCCTTCGCCAACATCGCCGGTGCGACTGCGGAAATCAGAATCCCAAGGAGGTGGCAATCACCATGGCTGTGACCGTACAAGGCGCATCGGATGAGCAACTCGACGATATCTATGAGCAGGCTATCGCCGCGCGGGAAGAACGGCGTCGCCGCCGTGACGAGCCGCCTCTGATCCGGATTTGGGAAAACAAAACGGTCGGCATGGTGCTCCGCGGTGTGGTGGCCGCCGAGTACGCCGGCTTTTTCGAAATCGAGGTCAATGAGACCGCCCCGGCGCAGCTCGTTCTCCCGTTTGACCATCATCTGGCGAAGTTCTGCTGGGAACGACGCAAACGCGAAAAACAAAACGTGGTTTTGACCATTGACGCCGCGGGGGAGCGGTGGGGCGGGCTGATGAGCAACTGCACCCTCACGCAGGACGAAGACCTAGCCCGAACCGTCACCGTCGACTTCGTTCACGACTATGAGATGTTTAAGCACCTACCGTGCTGGGCGAATCCGCTTTCCCCGCCGGCGTTGCAGATACCCAATTCCTGGTCGCTTTTTGCAAACGCAATCTGGGGACTAAAGGTCACGCTCTTCGCCAATCTTCTCCGGCTCAACGGGTCACTCTGGCAGCTCCCGGATGACCCTCTCGACCCGGAGTCATGGGTGGCGACACTGGACTATAAACGCTGGCAAATGGTGGTCAAGCCCTCGCTGCTCACCACGGACACCAGCCCGCTGCGGTACATCCACTCGGAGTTCGAGAATTTCCACGACGTCGCCAAACCAATCTTGGAAGACTGCGGGCTGATGGTTACGTGCCGTCGGTGGCTGATAGGTGACCCGCAGCCGTGGCCAGGCGCTGGGTTGAAACGCAACGGCCAAATCGTCGTCGACATCGTCGACAAATCCGGCTGGTACGGGCAAACCTCCACTTTCGGCAAGATTGGTTCTGGTCTCGTCCGCACTGGCCTGGAAATCGCCGATAACCTCGTCGATGAAACCCGCATTATCCTGGATAAGCCACGCCGAGCACCGCAATATAGCGTCTCCGGGTTTCTGGGCGTCGCCCCAGAACAACCCTGGGTTGTCTACCGCACTAACGGCAAGACCAGCACGGTCAACAGCGTGTCAGCCAGCTACAAGCCCGCTTCCGTCGCGCAGGTCACGGTCGGCGGTAAATCCGCTCCGGGGGTCAATGAGCTCATTAGCGCGAACATCAAGCTGATTTTCAACATCATGGGCTCGTTCATTCTCCAACCAGCGCTCGGCTCTGTTGTTGAATCAATCATCCGCCCTTGGTTTGAAGACCGGCTCTTGGCGTGGATGAGTATCAAATCTCCGCTCCGGTCGAAGAAGCTCGGTTGGGCGCACTTTCCAGAAAACGTCGTCCATCACTCCGGGCAGGCCTACACGTTGTCGGCGCTGCTGGCGATGAGGAAAGAGTTCCGCGACACCAACGAACAGTGGGCTTTCGAGGTCAACATCGGTGACGGTGCGCCCTACCTTATCGGCGCGCCGGGCTTTGGTCATTGGACGATTGGTGACCGTATTGGCTGTGAGGAGCCGGGAGCAGATGACGGCTACGTGCAGGTGCTGCAGTGCCGCAAGCTTCGCCTTGAGTGGGATGCGGATACTCCGAAGGAGTGGACGGCAACGTTGGGTGTGCCACCGTTGCGTGACCCGGTCGAGTGGGCGGTTGACCAGATTAATACTGTGACGTCGAGTTTTAAGAAACATGGGTGGTTGTAAATGAGTTTGCCAACGCTGGAAACAACTTATGACAAGGATGACCCGACACAGTTCATGCTGTGGGCGTGGGTGAAGCTCACTACCGGTAAGGGGGATTTCGGGGTTCCGGAGGAAACGGCCGCTGAGCTTTCGCAGATTTTTTGGCGCCGCGGGTTCCGCCATCATCCGGAGCTGCAGATGGAGTTTTATAAGCCTCCGTTTGATGGGGCTGGGTGGTGGCAGGGCCAGGCCGGTCTGTGGTTGCCGGCTGATGAGCCTGGCGTGCCACCGGAGGACGTGGTGTCGAGGCCTGCAGAAATCGACGTGATTATGGCGGCGTTGACACCTGAGCAGAAAACAGCGCTCCGTAAGAAACTGCACGAGGAGGGACAATGACGACGCCAGAACCAAAAGACTATAAAGTACCAGCCGGTGCGATGCGCCCGGGTGACCTGGGGAAGCTGCAGAACATCAATGGCGACTCCATTAATTGGGGTCAGCTGACAGGTATCACGGCAGCAGCAGAGGAAGCCCGCAACGGGTTCCTGCAGGGGCTAAAGAGTTCCATCATCAGCCCTCTCGTGAAGGCGTTTACCGGTTCTGAAGGTGACCTGCCGGATCTCACGACCGCTATCACCGACCAGCAGAGTAAAACGCAGAGCCTGTGGGACGAGCGTGGTCGCGGGCATGTATTTAGCTCACGGAACTTGACGTACCGTGGCGACCAAACTGCAGGGACGCGCATGCAGATTCCCTTCACTGAGCAGGTCGGGCCTCTCATCGGTGTGGAAATCGATACGGATGGTGGGCTGATTCTAAAGACCCCGGGTTCGTGGCTGATTACAGCTAAGTGCGGAGTGTCCGGAACCAACGCGCTGGGCGGGGATTGGCAGCGTGTTTGGCTGGAAGCCTACCGCGCTGATGGCTCACTGCTCGCTGAGTCGTGGGCTACCGGGTGGGCGGCGAAAGACCAGGCGACAGTGATGGACATTTTGCCGCTGGTGATTAGCCCGTATGAAGCCCAGGACGGTGTGACTGTCAGGGTGTTTCAGGACGCAGGCCGCTGGCGTTACCTGCTTGGAGGGCATGGGTACACGTTCCTCCTTGCCCAGAAACAGTCCAGTACTCGTGTGATGTCCAGTGTGAATCCGGGTGACCCGGGAATCTTTGGCCAAGAAGAAGTAGGTGAATCATGACCATTCTTTATGGAACCTTCATCAATGAAGCCCGCGAGCGTTCGAGGGGCAGTGTCACGGTCTCGTCGGTGGAGTCACGGCCATCGTATGAGGGCACGGAGATTGTCACCCGGGAGCTGCACAGGCAACGCCTCGAAGAAGGAAGCTTTGAGACTCCGGAGCTTGACCCTGGTCGTATTCGGGTGGAGCTGGCGGTTTCTGGTGTGTATGAGGTGTGGGAGGTTGACCTGCCGTTGTCTGGGCGGGTGAATCTGAAAGACCAGCTGGACGCGAAGGTGGATTACTCGCCGGACGTGACTGGCCGTGTCGAGTCTGCACTAACGAAGATTGCTGAGGCGGAGCAGCGTATTGAGGCTACGGTCGCTGATACTGCTGACGCTATCGAGACCAGGCTGCAGGAGTCGATGTCCGCTCAGGTTGCTGCTGCGAAAGACGCTGCAGCGCGTGCTGAGGCTGCAGCCCAAAACACTGTGGTCGGCGCTCCGGAAACTGGGTGGGCGCGCAACCAGCTATCCGGCGATGTTCAATCGTCGTTGGCTAAGGCTGATGAGTCAGTCTCGGCTGCTGGTGTGGATGAGCGAGTGTCTAAGGCTGTGGAGCCTCTGGCGCAGTCAAGTAGCGTGGACGCACTTTCGAAGCGGGTATCTGCTCTGGAAGGTGCGGATATGCCTGATTTTTCTGGGTACGCAACCCGCGAGTGGGTCACGGAGCAGGTGAATGCGAAGGCAGAACGGTCGGCGGTGACATCGTTGCAGCAGCTGGTGGAGAATCAGCGTCAGCAGATTCAAGCGCTTCAAGGTCAGGTAGCCGAGTTGGTTGCATCTGCTTCTGTGCGCCGCATTGAGTTGGGTACTGGCTCGGATACGTCGACTCTGTACATTGAGGGGGCGTAGATGCCGCAGTTAAGTGACGCGAAAGCGGTTTCATTTGGTGGCAGGCCGGTTAAGGCTTTGTGGCTTGGTGGCCGGAAGGTGTGGCCGACTGCCCCGGAGGTTGGCGACTGGCTGCTAGGGAATCAGGCTGTGCGGGCGTATTACCGCAACAACTTGCTCGATAAGAGCCTCGCAGATCCACCCAAGTCCGGGAAGACCAGCGTCACGCTGTCTGTGCCGGATAGGTCATTTGTCGAGTTCATGGTGTGCCTTGCTGATGGTGGCAGCGTGACCTGGACTGATGGTGGCCGGGTGGCGCTGAGAGTGTCGCGTCGTGGTCGTCAGGTGCGGGTGGAGTCAACCGCTACCCGCGGTACTGTGACTGACTTTTCGTATACCTGCGAGGATGTCCCGTGGGTGTGGATGGGTGTGAAGTCATCTCGCCACTGGTACGGGTACTGGCTTGATTTGTTTGATGCTGATGGAAGCAAGCTAGACGGGCGCGGTAATTCTCATGGTTTGAAGTTGCCTGAGAAGATGTTTAGTGGCGACCAGATGACCGTCAGCATCAACGGTGCCGCGTGTTACCCGTTGAATGGCCTGCACGGTGGGACGAAATTCCGCGAGCTACTTTCGAGCAACCAGATTGTTGATGTTTTCACTATGTCGCAGTCATGGAAGCGGCGCCACATGGACCCCGGTGGCACAACCATCGGCTATCTGGTCGGTGGTGGACAGGGCGGTACAGGCGGCCAGGGAGGCCAAGGCGGACAAGGCGGCCAGCACGGCATGGAGAAAGCGCGAGGCGCAGCCGGCCGTCGCGGTGAAACCGGAGAGATGGGTGGGCCAGGTAGCCGCGGTTTATGCCTTGTCATTGACGGTATGCCTGAGATCGCTTCATTGACTGTCGGACAGGGCGGTGCGGGTGGTGTCGGTGGCTCTGGTGGCGCCGGTGGCGCCGGAGGCGGTGGGTTTTGGTTCAGCCCTCAGCTCGGGTCATTAGGCGAACGTGGACTGCCAGGAAAACCAGGAGCAGCCGGAACCGAATCAGAACTCGCAGAATTCACCTCGACCAGCGGCCAACTACAGCCAACAGACACACCGAGCGCCGTACTCAAAGTCGGTGCCGGTGGTGTCGGCGGTGCTGGTGGCGCCGGTGGCGCCGGAGGTGCTGGCGGAGAAACTCAAGACACCAACGGGTACCCCGGCAAACCCGGTGGCCAGGGAAGCACAGGCGGAACTGGTGGCGTCGGCGGCCTCGTCGTGGTCTACGACTGGAACTAAAAACCCACCACAAAAAGGGAGGAAACAAGAGATGACAATATTCGGCGTCGACGTCTCAGAACACCAAAACGGCATGAGCCTCACACAAGCCAAGAGCGAAGGCATAAGCTTCGCAATCCTACGGCTGTGCGACGGCACCTACCGCGACAAAGTATTCCACTCGCACCTCAAAGACGCAGAACGCGCCGGGCTTCTGATTGCGACCTACTGGTACCTGCGCGCACCGTCCGAAGGCACGACGATTGCCCAGCAGGTCGATGTCATCGACCAGCAAATGGGCGGTCGACGTGACCTGCCGGTGTGGATTGACGTAGAGAGCGTCGCAGGGAACCGGAAACTGCTCACCGAAGCAGACGTGTGGGTGGCCAAACGGGAGCTAGAAAAACGCGGATACCACGTTTCCGGTATCTACTCGGGCGCTTGGTACTGGGAGAACATGCCAGGCGGTGAACCGTCAATGTCCGGACTCGGTGCTCTGTGGGTATCCAACTACGGCCGCAACCGAACACTGCCATACCGCGCCGCATACGACGGTGACGGCGGCGACAACCACAGAGGGTGGGGCTACCCACTCGGCAACAAGAAACCAGACATTCTGCAGTACGGCTCAAACGGCCTCGTCGCTGGCTTCAAGGTCGACGTCAACGCGTACCGGGGCACCATCGACCAACTCAAACACCTTTTTACAGGCACCCGCGCAACACCGCCTACTCACCAGCCGGAACGAGAAAGGAAACCCATGGAAAAAATGCTCGACTACCGGCGTGACCAGATCTGGCAAGACACCGGCTACAACTGTGGCGCCGCGTCGGCTCAAACCATCATCAGAGCCGCCACCGGTGTTCTTTTGCCAGAGGCGACTCTGGCACGTGAAATGGGCACAACGACGCGGGGCACCGACTGGATTGGGCAGATTAAGCCCGTGCTCGACAAGCACGCGCCTGCGGGGAAGTGGGCTTTGGCGGAAATGCCGAATGACCCGCCAACCACGGCGCAGCGCGATCAGCTGTGGCAACGGGTCACCGCCAGCATTGATGCCGGTTTCGGTGTGTTGGCCAATATTGTGGCCCCACCGTCGAACTATCCGCGTGCAAGCTACAAGAGTCGTCAGAATCTCGCGTACTCGGGAGGCACGGTCTACCACTACCTGTGCGTGATGGGCTATGCCGTCGATGATGCGGGGCAGCGGCATGTGTGGCTCGCCGATAGCGGCTTTAAGCCCTACGGGTCGTGGGTTACGTTCGAGCAGCTTTCGACGATGATTCCGCCCAAGGGCTATCTGTATTCCACTGTGGTGAAGAAAAAGGAGGCACCTATGACCGCACCGCTTACACTCAACACTCCGTGCAAGAGCCATGTTCCTGGCTCGAAGCACATCGCACCGCTTGCTGACTACATCATGTATGCGGACGCGGGAGTGTTCGCTCTCAGACAGCAGGTAGGAGAGCTACAGAAGCAAAACGCCGAAGTACTCAAGCAACTCGATGAGCTCAGGCAGCTCGTCGCTAACAACAAGTAAGCACCCCGCCGGGGTGCTTTTCTTTTGCCCGCGTGACCGTCACGTGGGCAATTTTTCATGCCCAAAGGAGAACCATCATGGAAACCATTCGTAATTTCATCCCAGCGTCTGCTCGTGCCACCTGGTACGCGGTCGCATCCGCGCTCGTCGCAGCACTCGTATCCTGGGGCGTCCTAGACGACACCGCAGCACCAGCCATCACCGGCGTCATCATCGCCACCGTCACCCTCATCTTCGCCCTGCTGCACTCTGACACGCCGTGGCGTCAGGCCGTCTACGGCCTCGCCGCTGCGCTCGGTGTCCTTGGCGTGTACCTCGGTTGGGGCAGCGAAGTGCAGATGGACGCGCTGCTGGCGGTTATCGCCCCGGTTCTCGGCCTGGGAACCGCTGCAGCGACCACTAACCCTGGCGAGTATGTCGGTGAGCACCGGCTGGGCGAGTAGGAGCTGGCGCGGTGACGGAAAAACTGTTCAACCCGCGCCTGATTGCCACAGTCTGGGCAGTCTACGCTGCAGCCACCAGTTACGGCTACTACGGGCATTCGGTGACCGCGCTCACACCAGTTGAGGCGGCGCTGCCGGCCGGTAGTCCGGCGTTGGCATGGGCGGCCGCATCGCTGCTTCTGGCTATTGGTGCGGCCACCTCTCCGAGAGGGAAGTGGGCAGCCCTTGGCGGAGTCAGCAGAACCGCAGGCATTGCAATCTGCGGCGCGTTGCTGACAATGTGGGCGAGCTCGTATGCGATTGACGCGATCCACGACGGGTCACGAATGTGGGTGAGCGCGAAGAATTATCTGCTGTTGGCTATTACTGCGGCTGCGTCTGCCACAGTGATGGGGCGAAACCGCTCCCGTGGGGAGGTTGCGTATGGAGATCAACTGGGGAAGTCTCATTAATTCGATTCCGGGTGCTGTGGTTGGCATTATCGTGGCGTGGATTGGCTGGAAGGGCCGTAAAGAAGAGTCTTCGGTGACGTTCAACGGAACGCTGCTGCAGAGCCAGGACAATCGGATTAAGAAGCTCGAGGACCGACTCGATAGTGTCGAGAGTCGCCTGCGGGACACAGAGGCGATGCTGCGAGTGGAGGAAGACCGGACGCATCTTCTTCGCCGTGGTCTCACGGACGCGATTGATTGGCTACGAGAGTTCATTGACTGGGCGCGTTGTGGCGCGGAGGGCGCCGCACCGCAGCCGGACTTGGCGAGACTAACCGGGATCGTGGGGGATTCGCAGGTTTTGCCGACGGCGCGGAACCCACCGACCGAGGAATAAATCAAGAATCTTTGCCCCGCTGGTTTGAGTTGTTCGGGATTTCCGAACAGTTCACTGGCGGGGCGTTTTTTCATGCCCAAAATCCGCTGCATTTCCGCTGCATTTAAACCAACAAGAGCCAATCTAAGCCAACATTAGCGGGGGTAGTCAGATAGGGTAAACCCCCGCCTGAACAAGGAAAACACCAGTTCAAGACGGGGGTAGAAAAAGCGCCCCCAGAAGGATTCGAACCCTCGACCAATCGGGTAGAAGCCGACTGCTCTGTCCACTGAGCTATGGAGGCTAGCTAAGAAAAGCATTGTAGCGTCTCTAATGTAGCCAATCACAACCGGTTCTGTTCTAGGGACTTTGGTGGCTAAGCTTAGGGCTATGACTGCCACAACCAAGGCCGAAACCTCTCCGCCTGTTAGCAAGGATAAGAAAGTCCGTAAATCTGCTGGTTGGTACGTTGTTTTTGTGCTTATCGGCGGCGTTCTAGCTGGTTTGCTCTCGATGGCGTTCAACATGGATTCGCGCGCCACGTTGGGTATTCCCGATCCCGGCACAATCACCACCTTCGGGTTCCCGTTCGCGAAGGCGGCCGGTGAGCTGCTCGCCTGCCTCGGCGTAGGTTCGTTTATGCTCGCCGCTTTCGGTACGAAGCAGCGTGCCGACGGCACTTTAGGCCTTGACGGCTACACGGCATCCCGCACGGGTATGTGGGCCATGCTCGGCTGGGGCCTCATGGCCTTGATGGAGATTCCGCTGGTGCTCTCCGATGTGTCGGGCCAGCCGCTATCGACGACGATTCAGCTGAGTAACTGGGCTGTGTCGTTGGAGCAGACCAAGGAGGGCTTGGCGTGGCTGTGGGTAGCTATTTTTGCGGGCATTGTGGCGCTTGGTTCATCGCTGACTCGTAAGTGGATTTGGCAGCCGGTGTTCTTCGCCATCAGCTTGGTGTCGATGATGCCGCTGGCGGTTGTAAGCCACAATGCCTCCGGTGGTGCCCATGACTACGGCACTAACTCCTACATCTGGCACTTGACCTTCACTGTGTTTTGGGTCGGCGGTTTGATGGCGCTGGTTGGCCACGCGCGTCGTCGCGGTGAATGGATGCCAGAGGTAGTGAAGCGCTATTCTTTCGTGGCGTTGGTGGCTTTCATCGCCATGTCTGCCTCCGGCTTCATTAACGCAGCCATCAACATTGACTGGTCTGACCTGGTCAGCAACAACTACGGCATCATGGTGCTGGTCAAGGCCGTTCTCACTATCTTGCTGGGCCTATGCGGCTATGTGCACCGCAAGATCACCATTCCGGAGATTGAGCGCGCTCAGTCGAATCGTCCATTCTGGCGTCTGGCCATTGTCGAGGTCATCATCATGGCGCTGACAATCGGCGTTGCCGTAGCTCTGGGCCGTACTCCGCCGCCACCGAATTTCTCTGAGCAGGCCGGCGGTGAGGGCCTGCCGTCGATTACGCAGATGCAGGTCAAGCTCGGTTACAACCTGGAGATCCCATTCGGTTGGGAGGCCATGTTCACGCAGTGGCGCTTTGACATCTTCTTCGGCTCTGCCGCCATCATTGCCGCGTGGATTTACTTGTACTGGCTCTACTTGCTGAAGAAGCGCGGCGGTACCTGGCCGCTGTCCAACACCCTGTGGTGGCTCGCCGGCTGTGCCACGCTGCTGTTTACTTCGTGCAGCGCGCTGGGCGTGTACATGCCGGCTCTGTTCTCGGTTCACATGATCGCCCACATGCTTTACTCCATGGGCATTCCGGTCATGCTGGTCCTGGGCGGTCCAGTTACGCTCGCGCTGCGTGCGCTGAAGCCGGCCGGCCGCGATGGTCTGCCTGGTATTCGTGAGTGGCTGGTGGTCTTCATCAACAACCCGGTGTCGCGTTTCCTCACGCACCCGGTTGTGGCAACGGTGCAGTTCGTCGCGGGCTTTTACCTGCTCTACATGACACCGATTTACGACTTCCTGGCTGATGAGCACGCGGGCCACGTGTTCATGAACATCCACTTCTTGATCTCCGGTTACATCTTCTACTGGGTCATTATCGGTGTCGATGCTGCACCACAGCAGATTGAGCCGTCGGTCAAGCTGGTCACGCTGATGGGGTCGTTGCCGTTTCACGCTTGGTTCGGTATTTCGCTGATGCAGTCGCAGCAGGTGCTTGCCGAGGCCTATTACGCCAGCCTGGATCTCCCTTGGGCAGTGAATCTCCTGGAAGATCAGAACGTTGGTGGTGCCGTCGCGTGGGCTGCCGGTGAGGTTCCGCTCTACATCGTCACCGTTGCGCTGTTTGTACAGTGGCGGCGTTCCGATGAAAAGGATGCAGCCCGCTACGACCGCGTCGCAGACCGCAACAATGATGAGGAGTTGGCCGCTTACAACGAAATGCTCGCTCGCATGAGCCAGCAGGTCGGTGTTGGTGGCGAGGATGAGCGCGATTACTACACCTCGGAGGTTGACGCGCAGCATCCGGTGCACATGGATAATCCGATTGATGCCTCGAAGAGGCGCGGAAGGTAGCGTCGTTAAGCTGATTTTGCATGCTTGACGACGAGGATTGCCGCGACTTCGCCCCTCAACTTCATACGTAGCCTGTGGATAGTTGTCTTTTCGACAAACTTATCCACAGGCTTTTTATGTACCTCTTTCATTTGTTTCTCGAAGCCGGAAAAGTAATTGGCACGGCACGAATGAGACACCTTCGAATTATTCGGCCGCAGTAGGTAAACGCTTTCTTTGGGGGAGGAGCCCGATGTCTGAGGCAGTTATTACCGTGGTGGGCAATGTGGTCCATCATGTGGAAAATCGAAACACCAATTCTGGGGCAAAGGTCTGCAAGTTTTCTGTGGCATCCAGCAAGTCATGGAAGGGGGAGAATGGTTGGGAGCAGTCGGAGACGTCGTATTTTGATGTTGAATGTTGGGGCAAGCTCGCCGAGAACGTGAATAACACGGTGTGGAAGGGCCAAGCCGTCATTGTCCACGGTCACGTTCGTACGGATCGCTGGGAGGGCGATGATGGTACGAAGCATCAGCGCCAGAAGATTATTGCTAAGGCGGTAGGTCCGAATCTGCGCCGTCACCTGGCAACGGTGAAGACTATGACTGAGAAGCCGCATGAGTCGCCGACCGGTCTTGGTGAGGCATCGACTGGGGATTCGGAAGCTTCGGTTACTGAGACAGTCGCGTCTCAGGCCGGGGCCGTGCGCACCTTCACTGCTAGTACGGGCGGCGCTGGTGAGGCGGGGAACACAGGTGCAGCTAGTTCGGAGCAGCAAGAAATGGCTGATGCAGGAGTCAGTGCGCCGTTCTAACCCAGGAGCCAGTACATCGTTGTAGAGCGGAATGAGGGGGAGCCGCTGAAAGAGCGGAATGAGGGGAGGGGTAATTACTGCACGTGAGGTGACGCTGCTGAGAAAGGGGAGGGATTGCATACGATTCGGCAGCGTTATCTCGCAGCTAGTTTTGCTAGCAGCCTGGCAGAGATTTTGGTGGGAAAGGATTGCGGGTACGCCCATGTAGATTGTGCCTTTTGGTTCCTATGCGTAACCTCTACAGGGATTGCTTATTTCCTTTCTACGAGGGGACGAAATTCCACCATGGGTGAGTTCATCTACCAGATGAAAAACGTGCGCAAGGCGCACGGCGATAAGGTTATTCTCGACAACGTCACCATGGCGTTTTACCCGGGCGCAAAGATCGGCGTGGTCGGTCCGAACGGCGCAGGTAAGTCGTCGATTCTGAAGATTATGGCTGGCCTGGATCAGCCGAGTAACGGTGAAGCTTTCCTGGAGCCGGGCGCCACTGTCGGCATCCTCCTGCAGGAGCCTCCGCTGAATGAGGAGAAGACCGTTCGCGGCAACGTCGAGGAGGGCCTCGGCGACATCTTCGAGAAGAAGGCTCGTTTTGAAGCCATCGCCGAGGAGATGGCCACCAATTACACCGACGAGCTCATGGAAGAAATGGGCAAGCTTCAGGAGGAGCTCGACGCCGCTGATGCTTGGGAGCTGGATTCCAAGATTGAGCAGGCAATGGATGCGCTTCGCTGCCCGCCGGCGGACGAGCCGGTTACTCACCTCTCCGGTGGTGAGCGTCGTCGTGTAGCACTGGCGAAGCTGCTGCTCTCCGAGCCGGACCTGCTGCTTCTCGACGAGCCGACTAACCACCTGGACGCCGAGTCCGTGCTGTGGCTCGAGCAGCACCTGGCTAAGTACCCGGGTGCCGTCCTGGCCGTGACCCACGACCGTTACTTCCTGGATCACGTCGCTGGCTGGATCTGTGAGGTCGACCGCGGCAAGCTCTACCCGTACGAGGGCAATTACTCGACTTACCTGGAGAAGAAGGCTGAGCGCCTCGAGGTTGCAGGTAAGAAGGACGCCAAGCTGCAGAAGCGCCTGAAGGACGAGCTGGCGTGGGTCCGCTCGGGTCAGAAGGCTCGCCAGGCCAAGAACAAGGCCCGCCTCGAGCGCTACGAGCAGATGGTGGAAGAAGCCGAGCAGTACAAGAAGCTCGACTTCGAAGAAATCCAGATTCCTACCCCGCCGCGCCTGGGTAACCAGGTTGTCGAGGTCAAGGACCTGGAGAAGGGCTTTGATGGCCGTGTCCTGATTAAGGACCTGTCGTTCACCCTGCCGCGTAACGGCATCGTCGGTGTGATTGGCCCGAACGGTGTGGGTAAGTCCACCCTGTTCAAGACAATCGTGGGTCTCGAGCAGCCGGATTCCGGTGAGGTCAAGGTCGGTCAGACTGTTCAGCTCAGCTACGTTGACCAGGGTCGTGAAAACATCGATCCGGAAAAGACCGTCTGGGAGGTCGTCTCTGATGGTCTCGACTACATCGTGGTCGGCCAGAACGAGATGCCGTCTCGTGCGTACCTGTCTGCATTCGGTTTCAAGGGTGCGGACCAGCAGAAGCCGTCGAAGGTTCTTTCCGGTGGTGAGCGCAACCGTCTGAACCTCGCGCTGACCCTGAAGCAGGGCGGTAACCTGATCCTCCTGGATGAGCCGACTAACGACCTTGACGTCGAAACCCTGTCTTCGCTGGAAAACGCACTGCAGAACTTCCCGGGCTGTGCTGTGGTCATTTCCCACGACCGTTGGTTCCTGGACCGCACCTGTACCCACATCCTCGCATGGGAAGGCAACTTCGAAGAGGGCAAGTGGTTCTGGTTCGAGGGCAACTTCGAGGGCTACGAGAAGAACAAGATTGAGCGTTACGGCGAGGAGGCTGCACGCCCGTCGCGCGTCACTCATCGTCGCCTGACTCGCTAATCTGTTTTCTCGCGAATCTGATTTTTGCCAACGGCAAAGTCCGGAACCTTGTGGACTGGCTCGCACCAGTGCACAGGTCCCGGGCTTTCGCGTTTTTCGCAGGATCGTAGCTCCAGAAAACGCCTATAGTTCTGGGTATGACTGAATCAGCACCATTTCGTACCAACGTCGCTATCCGCTGGTCTGATTTCGATCAGTATGGCCACGCTAACAACACCGCTTTCCTGGAATACGCCCAGCAGGCTCGTCTGGACTTTGTGATGCGCGGTCTCGGCGGCGGGGCAGGGATGCCTGCGGCAGTGGTGCGTCGCCTGGAGATCGACTACGTCCGCGCTATTTTGCCGGACACCCAGGAAGTTGTGGTTGAGACCGAGATCATCAACTTCGGTCGCACCTCTTTCACACTTCGCCAGACAATCTCCGACCAGCATGATCACATCGTTGCTGTGCTCGAAACCGTGATGGTGATGTTTGATCTCAAGACTGCGAAGGCAGTCGAGCTCTCCCCGTCTGCCCGCCGTGAACTGGAGCGTTTTGCAGCTCCCGCAATCGAAGACAACAAGGAAGACCAGGACAAGTAATTCGCCGTGACTACTTCTCATCCCGCTGCCGAGCTGACCTTCGGCACTCCCGATGCCCTGAAGAACCTGGGCGTCCTGGCCCATAAGGCCTACGCCCTCGACGAGAGCACGTTGCTACGCATCCGAGCACGTAAGACCACCACCGCTGGTATCAGTTCCTCGTCGGCACCTAACGCTGCGCCCGCAATGTCGCAGGTATGGGTGAAGACCCCAATCGGCCCGCTCGCCATGCGCACGATTGCGCTGCACGCGCTTCCCGACGACATCATCGTCACCGCCGCGGAGATTAAAGACATCGCAGTGCGTGCCTTTGCGCAGGCAAAAACTGCTGAGGACGAAGAGGAGAAAGAAGCTTCGCTCACCGCGATGCCATACCGCGTGCATGCGCAGTCGGCGTCCTCCTGGCCGGGATTCCTGCCAGTGCCGGAAGGATGGCAGGTGGTCGACTATGTTCCAGCGACTGCTTTCCGGACTCTCGAGAAGCAGGGGCGCGCGGTCGCCGTCGAATCTTCCGGCCCGATGGGCATGCCACCGTCTCTGCTGGACCAAAAGGTTCTCACTGTCAGCGGCGGTACCGGTGAAGCCACTGTTGATACAGGGGAGGGGCAGTCGCAGGAGACGTCGAAAAGCGTGGTGGACGTGACCATGCGGGACGTGTTTGCGCTGTGCACGATGGGCTTTATCCCGGAGCAACCGGATGAAAAAGAGCCGGTGCGCGTGTCCACAAAGGGACGGTGGCACCGGCTGGATGGGCGGTTTGGCTCGATCTTTACGCTCGAGTCCTTTGGCGTGCTGCCGCTGCTGAACTAGCGGGGCAGGGGCCTAATTCCTACTGCGCGTCGAAGCGGTTGATGAGCATGTCAGCAACCTGCACCATGTGGTTCCACATGGCTTCGCGCTGGGGGCGGGGGAGCTCGTCATCGGAAATGTCTGCGAGTGAGGCGCTCATGATTTCCAGCCAGCGGTCGCGTTCGGCCTCGCCTATGGAAAACGGCATGTGGCGCATGCGCAGGCGCGGATGACCACGCTGTTCGCTGTAGGTACGCGGCCCGCCCCAGTACTGGACGAGGAACATGCGTAGTCGATCCTCGGCGCCCTCCCAGTCATCGCTGGGGTACATCGGGCCGATGAGGTCATCGGAACGCATGCGCGTGTAAAAACCATGGACGATGCGATTGAAGACATCCTCGCCGCCGACGGAGTCAAAGAGCGTCTGAGAAGTTGTCATGGCACCAAGTCTATCGACTTGATGCCACGAAAACGATAACGGCCAAAGTGCCGACCAAAAACAATTGTTACTTCGCGTCGAACTCGCGGGCGCGGAGAGCGAGCTTCACCAGGAACTGCTGCTCAGAAATGATGCGCTTGACCGGCGATGCGGTCTCGTCGCTGTCGAGCAGGCGCTGAGCGGCCGCAGTTGCCTCATCGCTGATCTCCCAAGTGGGGTAGAAGCCCTCGAGGAGAGTCTGGGCCGTCTCGGAGGAGAACTGCTTCCACCAGCTATTGGCAATAGCGAAGAAGTGCTCCGACAGCGAGGCTGCCGACTGCTCCGCGTTGATGGTGACACGGGAGTCGTCGTCAAGCGCCTGCGCGAGCACCGCACCCGAGCCCGGCGCGTTGAAGCCGGCCAGTAGGTGGCGAATGACAAGGTTCGACGGGGCGTCGTCGCCGGAGACCGTCGCTTCAGCCCAGACGCGGGACTTGTTGGCGAGCGTCGGCACAGAGGCGCGGCAGGCGATGGCAGCCTGCGCGCCGAGTGCTGAGTTGTCGGTCTTTTCAAGCTCTGCGATGGCGTCCTCGCCTTCGAGACCGGCGGAAACTAGAGCCTTCAGGGCGCGCCACTGCATGTCGGTGTCGACAGTGACAGCGGGGAAGCCAGCCTTGTCGGCGTCGCCGGCGTAGATGGTGCGCAGTGCGTCCACGACATCGCTATTCGACGAGCCCACGGTAGCCAGAGCGTTAACGAAAACCAGGGCGCGGTCGGCGTCGGTTTCCTTCTTCGCGTAGTCCAATAGGCCCTGTGCCAGCAGATTGCGTCCGGTGGAGTCGGCCCACTGTGGATCGGCGTAGACGTTGACAGCGCTGACCGCCTGAGCGATGACGCGCTCCAAGACGGAGAGCTTGTCCTCGCCCGGGATGCCGCGGAGCACGAGGTTGACGAAGTCACGAGCGCGCATCTGGCCTGCGCGAACCATCTGCCAGGTGGCGGACCAGCACAGTGTGCGTGCCATCGAATCGGTGAAAGCGCCGATGTTGTCGATGACGGTGGCAAGCGAGCCCTCGTCCAGGCGAATCATGCTGTAGGTGAGGTCGTCGTCGTTAACCAGCACGACGTCGCCAACTGGCGTGTCGACTAGTTCTGGGACATCGGTGCGGGCACCGCGGACGTCGATTTCGACGCGCTTGGTGCGCTCAAGTACAGCGTCCGCACCGGTGCCGCGCAGGTTGTAGATGCCCACGGCGATTCGGTGATCACGGAGTTCACCGGCACCCGGCTCGGCGCCTTCCTGCGTGACTGCGAAGGAGGTGTACTTGCCGTCCTCTTGATGGAACTCTGGCGCCAGGGTGGTGATGCCGGTGGTGGTCAGCCACTGATCGGCCCAGCCAGACAGATCGCGACCGGAGGCCTCGGAGAGCGCCTCCAACAGATCCGCGAAGGTGGCGTTGCCAAAGCGGTGGCGGGCAAAGTGAAGGCGGGCACCGGCGAGGAAGGCGTCCTGACCAACGTAGGCGGCCAGCTGCTTGAGGGTGGACGCGCCCTTGGCGTAGGTGATGCCGTCGAAGTTCTGCTCGACGGTGTCAATGTCGCTGGCATCGGCGGCAATCGGGTGCGTCGACGGCAGCTGATCCTGCTTGTAGGCCCAGGCCTTCTCTACGTTGGCGAAGGTGGTCCAGGCGTGGCTGTAATCGGAAACTTCAACCTGTGCGGCGGCAGCCGACCAGGTAGCGAAGGACTCGTTGAGCCAGAGATCATCCCACCACTGCATGGTGACCAAATCACCGAACCACATGTGAGCCATCTCGTGCAGGATGGTGTCGTTGCGACGCTCGTAGAGGTAATGGGTGGGCTTGGAACGGAAGACATACTCGTCGCGGATGGTCACGCAGCCGGCGTTTTCCATCGCACCCATGTTGTATTCCGGGCAGAAAATCTGGTCGTACTTGCCGAACGGGTAGGGCTCGCCGAAGTGCTTGGCGTAGAAGTCGAAGCCTTCCTTGGTCTCCTTGAACAGAGTGTCGGCATCGAGGTACTCGGCGATGGACTGGCGGCAGTAGATCCCTAGCGGAATGGTCAGCTCGCCGTCCGGCTGGTGCTCGGCAGGGGTTTCCGGGTGCGGTGCGACAATGCCGGTCCACGAGTCAGTGACCTCGTGCCACGGGCCCGCACAGACTGCGACGAGATACGTCGACAGCGGAACATCCACTGAGAAGTCGAAGGTGTCGGCCTCATTGCCATGGACATCGGTGGTGGTGCCGGTCTTGGCTACCGAGTTGGAAACAACCTTCCAGCTCTTCGGTGCCACGACGTGGATTGAATACGTCGCCTTCAAATCCGGCTGGTCAAAGCAGGCGAACACGCGCTTGGCATCGGCAGTTTCAAACTGCGAGTACAGGTAGGTTTCGCCATCGGCGGGATCCTGGAAACGGTGAATGCCCTGGCCGTTGTTGGTGTAACGACAGTCCGCATCGATAACGACGGTGTGGTCACCTTCGGCCAGGTCCACGTTAATGCCGGTCTCGCTGTCATAGCGAGCGGCCTCCGTGGCGTCGACGCCGTCGATGGTCACACTCTTGACAACCGCATCACGCAGGTCAATAAAGGTGGAACCAGCGCGCTTCGCTTTCAGAGAAATTGTGGTCTTGGAAGCGAATGTTGGTGCGCTGTGCGGCCCACCGACAGGTGCGGTCGTAAGGTCGAGCGAGATGTCGTAGTGGGACACCTCGAGCATGGCCGCACGGTCGGCGGCCTCGGTCCTGGTTAGGTTCGTGGAAGTCATGCGACAAGTGTAACCACGACCCCGGATTGGGAATCGGGCAGTAGCGGGGTGGGCGGGGTGACCTCGACTTCCTCGCTCATTGCGTGTCGATTCGGGCGGTCGATTGACGGTCGATTCGGCGAGATTTTGGCTTCTTTGGCATGCGAGCAAAGCCGAACGTGAATACACTTCGTTTCATGTACAAACTCAGTGATGATGCAAGCAAGGTTGAACGGGTCAACGCGGCGTGGGATCGCATTGAAGCAAAGCTTGGCGACGATGCTCTGGAGGCCCCGGCGACAGAAGCGGAACTGGATCAGCTTGAGGCTGACCTCGGAGTAAAGCTGCCAGACTACGTGCGAGCTTCGTGGCTGCGGCACGCGTCTGTGGACGGTGAGCCGTGGGACGGTGGCTGGATTGCGCCGCCTAAGTCGATTCTGAACGACTACAAGCTGTGGACTCAGCTGCAGGCAGACGGCGAGTTCGATGATTTTGAAGCCGAAGGCATGGACAGCACCGACTCGGATGGCAAGTGGTATCACGAGGCATGGATTCCTCTGGTCATGGACTTCGGCGGAAACAACTACTGCCTGGACATGCGCTCGGGGAAGATGGTCTCCATGGACCATGAGGTGGGCTCGGAGTTCCTGGACTACGCAGATTGGCCTGCCTACCTGGAAGCTGCCGCTGACTCGCTGGAGGCTACGGGCTTGCCCTGGAACGGCTAGGTAAGCAATCTGGACGGCGTCCGATGGGGGGGGGGAGTCAGTTAGCACCGGGCCCGATAGAACTTCGGACCCATCCGAATTCATGAATGCGAACCGAAAAATTCCGCCCTATAGTCGTTGATAAGTCAATCAATGCTTTAGGAGGACTTTCACATGAGCAATCGAGACAAGGTCACTTTTTACTTCGACGTTTCCTGCCCGTTTTGCTGGGTGACGTCGCGCTGGATTAAGGAAGTCGAAAAGGTCCGCGATATCGAGGTCGAGTGGAAGCCGATGAGCCTGTCGGTACTCAACGAAGGTCGCGATGAGCTGCCGGAAGACTACAAGTTCATGATGCAGTGCAACTGGACCCCGGCACGCCTGTTCAACGCAGTGTTCTCCCAGGATGGTCAGGAGGCCGTCGACAAACTCTACACCGCGCTGGGCACGAAGATTCACAACGAAAGCCGCATCGATCGCCACGCGCATGTCGACGAGCCGGAGCACGCATTCGACGAACTGATTAAGGAATCCCTCGCAGAGGTTGGCCTGCCGGAAGAGCGTCTGGCCCAGGCCCTGACTACAGAGTTTGATGAGCTCATGCGTGAAAACCACGCGGAGGCCATGAAGGAGGTCGGCAACGACGTCGGCACTCCGGTGGTCAAGCTCAACGACGTTGCCTTCTTTGGCCCGGTGCTGACCCGCATCCCGCGGGGTGAAGAAGCGGGCAAGATTTTCGACGGCTCGGTCGCCCTTGCCAGCTACCCGTACTTCTTCGAGATTAAGCGCTCCCGCACTGAGAGCCCGCGCTTCGACTAAGAAAGCTGTAGCAGCTGGGGCGTGCAGCTAAGAGGGCTGACCCGCCCCGACGCCAGCATTTTGCCCGGTGGAGGCCTGCCGTTCTTCTTCGCTCATGGCAGCCCACCGTGGCGGGATGTAGATGCATGTCGGATCGGATGCCGTGTAATCCCCGGTCAACGCGTACGCAGTCGAGCGGGACCCACCGCATACGCTGTGGTATTCACAGACGCTGCACTTGCCGTGCCAATTATCAGGATCGCGGAGAGCCTTAAAAGCCGGCGAGTTGGAATAAATCTCTTGGAAGGGTGTTGCCTTTACATTACCGCAGTGAAGCGGCAGGAAACCATTGGGGTAGACGTCGCCGATGTGGTCAATGAAGGCAAAACCTGACCCAGAATTGACGGCCATGGGGGAGCGCGGCCGGCGTGGCTTTTCCGGCACAGCGCCGAGAAGCTTTGTCGTTTCCTCGGTCAAGTAGCGGTAGAGCTCGCCGCCCTCATAGGGTGGCAGCCCCTTTTCCTTCGCTTCCTCCTGCTGCATGACGACGCGCCGATACTGCGGCGCCTCCGTCGTTTTAATGGCAATTCGGTTGGACACATCCGATAGCCAGTGCAGAACGTCCTCGCGTTCCTCCGGCGACAAAGCGCCCAAATCCGCACCACGACCAGTGGGAACGAGGAAAAAGACGTACCACATCTTGGCCTGCATCTCCATGACGGTCTTCAGCAGCGCTGGTGCCTCATGAATATTTCCCTTGGTCAGGGTTGAGTTGATCTGTAGCCGGTAACCGGCCTCGTTGATGTGCGGAGCCATCTCGAGCGTCTTTTCAAAAGTGCCCGAAAACCCGCGGAACTTGTCATGGGTCTGGGCAGCCGCGCCATCGAGCGACATCGACATCGCCTTGCCACCGGCCTCACGCAGTGACTGAATCCGCTCCGGCGTCAATCGCGGCGTCACCGATGGCGACAGCGACATATTCAGGCCCTGTTCCGTGCCGAACCGAACCAATTCTTCCAGGTCATCGCGCTCAAACGGATCACCGCCGGTGAGCACTACAAGAGGCTTCGGCTTGCTATACGACGCTAAGGTCTCCAGCAGCATCTTGCCCTCGGTGGTCGAAAGCTGGTGAGGATGCGGCTCGTGCTGTGCATCTGCACGGCAGTGCTTGCAGACCAAGCCACAAGCCCGTGTGACCTCCCAAATGACAATAAATGGCTTCTTATTGATGTCATGTCGAACCGTTCGCACCACCGGTGCGTGATGATTCCCATGGGAGCCATGGGCTTCCGGATCGACTTGGAAGTGAGCTTGCGGCGCAGGAGACACGGTAAAAGCACCCAATTTCCGGTTTCGAAGACGTGCTGAGACGCAAATACAGTCACTTTTCACCCTATTCGGCTGCGCAGGGGGACGTCGTCAAGCACTACCTAAAACGGGTGCAGACGCCGTGGAATCCGTGGGAACCGCTAAACTTGCTGCCATGCGTATTTACCTTGGTGCAGACCACGCCGGTTTTGAAATGAAGAACCTGATTAAGGCCCACCTGGAGAAGGCTGGCCACGACGTCGTTGACTGCGGCGCTCACACTTACGACCCTGCAGATGACTACCCAGCATTCTGCATTGAGGCGGCTTCCCGTACCGTCGCCGATCCGGGCAGCCTGGGCATCGTGCTCGGCGGTTCCGGTAACGGCGAGCAGATCGCTGCTAACAAGGTCAAGGGCGCTCGTTGTGCGCTGGCTTGGTCGGTGGAGACCGCAAAGCTTGCCCGCGAGCACAACAATGCTCAGCTGATTGGCCTCGGCGGTCGTATGCACTCTGAAGAAGAGGCTCTGGCCATCGTCGATGCTTTCGTTTCCCAGCCGTGGAGCGAGGAGGAGCGCCACCAGCGCCGCATCGACATTCTTGCAGAGTACGAAAACACTGGCGTCGCCCCGGAGCTGCCGAAGGCTTAAGAGGCCACTGTTCTCCATCTGGGGGATAGGTATAGGAAAGGATAGGGGCTGTTTCCAGAATATTCTGGAAACAGCCCCTATCGTGTGCTTAGGCGGAGTAGGAATTGGCCTATGGCAAATCCGGAAGCACACCGCCGAGTAACTGTTGTACTGTTCCCCGGGTTCGAACTCTTAGACGTTTTTGGGCCGGTTGGCCTTTTTGGTCATGTCCCAGAGATTGAGGTCGAATATGTCGCCGACATTGCCGGTTCGATAACCAGCGCTCAGGGGGGCGGAGGTTATCGCCACGCGCTGCACCGCTGAACTCGAGGCAGTCGATATTCTCCTGGTGCCCGGTGGAGCAGGGAGCAGAACACTAGTTGAGGATGCAGAGTTTTTGGACTGGCTTAAGCACATCGGGTCCCGGGCGCGGTTAGTGGCATCGGTCTGCACGGGGTCGGCACTGCTAGCTGCGGCTGGGCTACTTGAAGGAAAGCGAGCAACTAGTAATAAGTTGGCTTTTAATTGGGCTACCTCGTTCGGAAACGAAGTGACGTGGGTGAAAGAAGCCCGATGGGTTGAAGACGGTAATCGGTGGAGCTCATCAGGAGTTGCAGCAGGTATGGATATGGCTGTTGCTTTAATTAGCAGCATCCTTGGCGAGGAAGCTGGGAGACTTGCCGCCAGAAAAATTGAGTATCGGCCCCAGACAGACGGCACTGTCGATCCTTTTGCGAATCGAGCGAAATAGCGGCGCCGGGCTTTTCCTAAATATCGAAGCCGTCGAATCCGCCGTCGAAGAACCCGCCACCGTCGCTGCCACCATCGCCGCCGCCGAAGAGGCCGTCGAAGAAGCCGCCACCGTCGCCTGCGTCACCAGCATCAGCGGCACCCCCACCGAAGTCGCCGCCGCCAAGGTCATCGCCACCGAAATCGTCTCCACCGAAGTCATCGGAACCAAAGTCCTCGGTGCCGCCGAAGTCGTCGGCGCCGGTGCCCATGCCGCTGGCGAACTCATCAGCGCCGTAGGCAACGCCGGCCATACCGTGGAAGAGAGTAGAGAACAGCAGCATCGAGCCTGCGGTCCAGACACCGGTGCGGAGCGCGGACTTCCACCAGGGCTCGGAGTACCAACCGGCCGGAACCGGACGGCCAGCGACACGACCACCGGGGTAGTAGTTCGGAGTTTCCGGGGTGGCGTATGGAGAGGCGGTAACCGAGTGGCCTTCGTGCTCAATGGTGCGAGTTTCGGTCACAGAACCAGCGGCCTTCTGACCCTCCAGCGGTGGCAGTGTCGGCCCCGCCGGCAGGCCCATAATTTCGCGAGCCGCATTGATGTAGTGCAGACCCTCCAGCGCCGATTCGCGGGCCATTCGCGCCTGTGCCGGGGTGCGTGCAGTAGAAATCTGCGAGGAAGCGGCATTGTAGCGCTCGGATGCGTCAGCAAGAGCCTGCGTGGAAGCCGAATCGGTGCCAGCCAGGTTCAATACCTGTGAGCCCAGTCGCTCAATCCATCGGCGGGCGTCTGCGACGGCGTCTTCCAATTGATTGTTCTGGCGAGCATCAAAGGCCCTGTTTGAACGGTTTTGAGCCATCGACGCGATGATAATTGCGCCGCCGACGGTGATCGCGATCAGAATTAAAGCCCCCATGGGCTAGGCCTCCAAAAAGGAAATTGCGGGTACTGCTTGTAATTACTTGAGATAACGCATGTAGAGCGAAAAAAGTTCCCGAGCTTACATATCTGTCCGACAGATGTAGCTCGGGAACCAGGAAATGATTGGGTATGGGTAGGTATCTATGATTCGGCGGAGTCGGTGCTCTTGGTGCGGCTCTTCCGATTGGCGTGCCATGCGCGAACTTCTTCGGAATCCCACAGGGTCAACCCATGAAGCTTCGCGACGGGTTCAGGAGCCTTCTTGCGGCCAGCGTAGCTGGTGAAAGTGCCACGTGCGGTGCCGGAAAAAGCAGCGCATTCGACCGCGGTCCATAGTTCGTGTCCAGTATCGGCATCGATAATGGTGGGCTTCATGGTGCCCAGAGTACCCGTAGCACTGGATCCTGAACAGAGGTCAGAAGAATTTCTGGTCCCCGGACGTCGGCTCAGAAAGTAAAAACCGGGAGCAATGCGCCCGGTTGCGTGGAGGGGATGACGGGAATCGAACCCGCGTCTTCAGCTTAGAAGGCTGACAAGTGGGGTTCCTAACGTGATTTTTGATTTTTTTGGGGGGACATCGTCAACAACGGGCCGGGGCTCCGATTCGTTCCAGGGGGAGCGGATTTTTCGCGAACGATCCGGTTGCTCTACTCGGTTGCTTTACGACGACCCCGTCGACGCGCGAAACCCATAACATTTTGTTTGAAAACCAAAAACTAGGCGTGATGTGTGACATAGGATGTCGGCATGTCAACCAATGTGCCTGCCAATGACCGAACTCTCCATCCTCAGCCGCGCACGTCGCCGCTCGCGAAGCCGTTGCATCACGACGTCGATCTGCGGGGTCTGCTGATCGGCACGGCGTCGGCCGCCGGGCAGATCGAGGGCGGTGACGAGAACAACGACTGGTTCGATTGGGCCCGCGAGCCCGGCAACATCGCCGATGGTTCGACCCCGCTGCGCGCCACCGACCACTGGAACCGGTGGCGGGAGGACAACGAGCTCATGGCGTCGCTGGGTCTGCCCATCGCTCGCATCGGCGTGGAGTGGGCGCGTATCGAACCGCGGCCGGGGGAGTTCGACCATGCGGTGCTGGATCGCTACCGTGAGGAGATTGCCGACCTGCGGGACAAGGGGATTCGTCCGCTGGTGACGCTCCATCACTTCGTCAATCCGCTCTGGTTCGCTCGGCGCGGCGGCTTCACCTCCGATGAATCGCCGGCGGCTTTCCTGCGCTATGCGGAGACGACCGTGCGGGCGCTCGACGACCTCGTCGACGAGTGGATCACCGTCAACGAGCCGAACGTGTACGCCACCCAGGCGCACATGTTCCGCTCGGGCCCGCCGGGCAACCGCTCGTGGGGCGACACGATGGCCGTGCTGCGCAACATGGCGGTGTCCCACATCCGCGGTTACGAGGTCATCCACGGCATCCAGGGGGATCGGGCGAAGGTCGGCATCGCCCACCACGCACGGGCGTTCGCGCCGCGCAATCCGCGCAACCCCATCCACCGCGGCCTGGCGCGGATCAATCGGCATCTGTTCCAGGACATCGTCGCCGACGCGCATCTGGCGGGGAAGTTCCATCCGCTGCTGGGCGGGGCGAAGGTCGGCCGCGGGTTGCCGTCGGGCCGCCACCACGACTTCCTGGGCCTGAACTACTACTCGCGCACGGCCGTCGACAAGTTCGACGACGGTACCTTCGTCGGGGCTCCGGTCAACGACCTCGGGTGGGAAATCCACCCCGAGGGCCTGGTCGAATGCGCCCGCGACCTGAACGAGCGTTTCGGCGGACCGGTCTGGATCACCGAAAACGGCACCTGCGATCTCGGCGATCTGGAGCTGTCGGTTGGTGGCGTGGACGCGGGCGTCGAAAAGCCGAATCCGGCCGGGGACTACGCCAACCCGGACGCCGGGGCTGCCGACCGCAGGCTGGAGTCGTTCCGGCCGCGGTTCATCCTGGAGCACCTGCGGGCCATCGCCGAGTCGGACGTGCCCATCGAGCGCTGGTACCACTGGTGCTTCGTGGACAACTGGGAATGGGCCGACGGCGAAGAGCCGCGATTCGGCATCGTCCACCTGGACTACGAGACGCAGGAACGGACGATGAAGCCGTCGGGCCGCCTGCTGGCCGAGCTGGCCCGCACCGGGCGGATCACCCCGGAGCTGCACCGGCGCTACACCGCAGGCCGTCGTTACCCCGTCGCGGACGAACACACCGACCCCAACGTGCGGGCGCAGCCGCCGGAGCCGGATGGGGTGCAGGGATGAGCTCCTCCGAACACGCCGGCTCCTCCGAACACGCCGGCTCCTCCGAACGCGCCATCTCCGACGTCGGGCGTTTCACCGCCGACCCCGCCCAGCGCACGCCGGTGACCACCGGCTGGATCGTGCGGTACGGCCTGCTGTACCTGGGGCAGAACATCTCGTGGGCAGCGCCGACGCAGCTGTTGTTGGCGCAGCAGATCCTCATCTGGCATCCGGGGGAGAAGGAGGAGAAGTTCGCGCTCCTCATGGCGGTCGGCGGGTTCTTCTCCATCATCGGGCATCCGCTGGCCGGGTGGTTGTCGGACCGCACGGACACGCGCTGGGGCCGCCGCGCCCCGTGGATCCTCTTCGGCGGGCTGGCGGCGGCCGGGTCGCTGGTGTTCCTGGGCGCCGCGCCGGGCTTCATGGCGTTGACCATCGGGTGGGCGGTGTTCCAGCTGGCCATCGCGGCGTCAATCAACGCGGCCCAGGCGGTGGCGCCGGATACGGTGCCGGACAATCAGTACGGCGTGGTCTCGGGTGTGCTGGGGCTGACGTACACCCTCGGCGTGGTGCTGGGCACCGTCGTGGCCACGGTGTTCGACCTGGGGCTGGCGTACATCGTCACCGCGGCGCTGCTGCTGGTGCTCATCGGCCAGTTCCTGCCGGGCTTCCGCGACGTGTCCCGGGTGCGGTCGCAGGCGGCCGCATCTCCGGTGCTTGACGACGCCGGCGGGGACGCTGACGCCGTGGTGCCCGCCGTCGCCGAGGTGCCCGGAGGGCTCTACCGCGACTTCACGTGGGTGTTCATCGCCCGGTTCCTGGTGACCACGGGCAACTCGGTCGCGTTGTTCTACCTGTTCTATTACCTGCGCGATCACATCGGCCACCCCGATCCGGATGCCGGCGTGCTCGTCCTCACCGGCGCGTATGCCCTGTGCGTCATCGTCACCGCGATCCTGTCGGGCAAAGTGTCCGACAAGATGGGCAAGCGCCGGGTGTTCGTGGCGTTGTCGTCGATGGGCGTCGCCGGGGCCTGCGCGATCATGGCGTTCGCCGGGAGCTTCGCCATGGTCGTCGGCGCGGCGGTGCTGTTGGGTCTGTCGTGGGGCGTGTTCATGGCCGTCGATCAGGCCCTGATCAACCAGGTGCTGCCCAAGGCCGATGAGCGCGGGCGTGACGTGGGCGTCATGAACCTCGCCGTCGCCGGCCCGAACATGGCCGCCCCGGTGCTCGCCGCCTTCGCGTTGGCGAACCTCGGCGGGTACCCCGGTCTGTACGTTTTCGCGGGCGCGCTCACCGCCGTCGGTGCGGTGCTGGTGTACCGGGTGCGGTCCGTGCCCTGATCTCCGTGCGTTGAACAGCGTGCGGCCGGTGCCCTAATCTTCGTGCCTTGAACGGCGTGCGGTCGGCGTTACGGTTTGATACCGTTCGTTGCAGTCGATGAAAGGTGTTTATCCCCGTGCGCCCCACGAAGAAGTTGTCCCCCGCCGCATTCGGCGCAGCGTCCCCCGCCGTCTCCTCTGTGGAGACCGGTGCCGAGGCCCGGTCCGCGAGCCGAGTCTCAGCGGCCCCGTCGTCCCGGACGTCCTTCGTCCGCAGGGCGTTGGCCCCGGTCACGGCGCTCGCGCTGGCGGGCACGTTGCTGTCGGTGCCGCAGGCGTCGGCCGGCGGCTCCGCCGGTCCGGCCGATCTCGGCGGGTTGGACTGGGGCGCGTGCCCGACCGCGGCGATGACCGCGCCGGGCACCGTGTGCGCGGACATCGACGTGCCACGTGATTATTCCGACCCGGAGGGCGCGACGATTTCCCTCACTGTCAGCCGGGTTCCGGCGACGGGGGAGCGCCGTGGCGTCATCGCAGGCAATCCGGGCGGCCCCGGCGGCGACGCGTTGGGAATGTTCTCCGACGAGGCCGTGAGGATGCCGACCGCCGTCCGGGAGCACTTCGACCTCATCGCCGTCGAGCCGCGCGGCCTGGCCTGGGGCACCCCGCTGAACTGCAACGTGGCGGACATCCCGATGACGGGTCTGCTCTCCGGGCAGGTCGGCGCGATGTACGCCTCCTGCGAAGCCAACGAACCGGGATACGCGGCGACCATCACCACGGAGAACACCGCTCGCGATCTCAACCATGTCCGCGACGTGCTCGGCCAGGACGTCATGCACCTCTACGGCCTGTCCTACGGCACGGATCTGATGAGCACGTACGCGACCCTGTTCCCGGACAAGACGGGCCGGATGGTGCTGGATTCCTCGGTCGATCCTGCCGACCGTTACTTTCGGCTCGGAGACTCGCGCGAGCCGTGGCGCCGCGAGGCTCTCAACGCGATGTTCCAGTGGATCGCCGACCGTGACGACGAGTACGGCCTGGGCACCACCGCCCTGCAGGTGTACGCGCGCTGGTCGCAGCGCATCAACGAGGAGGTTGGCGCGCCGGGTCAGGTCTACCCGCCGCCGACGCAGGTGGGCGACGTGCCCGCCGCCTTCGCCGACGACCCGGAGGCGTTCATGCAGCTGGCCGACGGCGTTCTGCCCGTCGCGTGGCGCAGCCATTCCTTCGCGGCGAACCTGATGCGCCCCGGCGCCGGCAATCAGTCGGTGCTGCTGCAGCAGACCTTCGCGGCGACGTACTCGGAGAGCATGTGGCCCGACATCGCCGACGCCGTGGTCACCGGCGAGGTGGAGACCCCCGAACTACCCGAGGGCGTGACCCCGGAAGACATGATGGCGCAGACCGAGGCGATGGGAACCATCGAGCGGGCGATCATCTGCAACGACAACGTCACCGCCGCCGACCCGTCCCGCATTCCCCGCACGTACCTCGACCAGTTCACCGGCGGCGACATCTTCCGCCTCAACGCCGATGCGCTGTCGTCGGGGCAGCTATGCCTCGGCTGGCCGGGGCAGGGCGCTGCCGTGGAACTCAGCGGCGACGCCCTCGAGTCGAAGCCGCTGCTGCTCCACTACGACCGCGATGCGGCGGTGACCGGCACGGGCGGCCGCGCGATGCAGGCGGTCATGGGCGGCGAGCTCATCGAGCTGCCGGGCCACGGCCACGGCGTGCTCGTCGCCCACAACGACGCCGACGAGATCGCCAACGTCGTCGCCACCCACTACTTGGGCTGACCGGTCCGAGATTGGGCCGGCTACTTGCCCTTCGCCTCGTGGCCTTTCTGCCACTCGCGCACGTCGTCGGAGTTCCGCGGGTTCAGCCCGTGGAGCTTCGCCGCCGGCACCGGCGCTTTGCCACGGCCCGCATAGCTGGTGAACGTGCCGCGCGCGGTACCGGTGAACTCCGCGCATTCGGCGACGGTCCACAGCTCGACGCCGGTGTCCTTGTCGATGATGCGAGGATTCATGCCGCCGGGACTAGTTGTGCGTGACGACGGCAAAAGACCCGACATGACAGTGCCACCGACTTGTTACCGACGCTGTATGAAACCGTGACGCGCGCACGCGGTCGTGACATGCCTGTGACGGATTTCGGGACGGATCCCGTCAAAAAGAAGAACACCCTCCGACGCTGGCCGGAGGGTGCTTTCACATGGAGGGGATGACGGGAATCGAACCCGCGTCTTCAGCTTGGAAGGCTGAGGTATTAGCCACTATACGACATCCCCATAGACAGAAATCCGGTTTAGATGCGCACTCGCCTCAACCAGACCGTGTCTTGGTACAAGGCATATTAACTCGTTAAAGCGCACATACAAAAATCGATGCCAGGTTTTTCTCGAAGGATTTAAAGAAAAGTGGCTGTGGCCGGGAAAAACAGAAAATGAAACTAAAGCAATATGGGGTATATGAAACAGGCGTATAGCCGTTGATTACACTGTCACACGACTCAACAAAGGGGCAGTCGTTTTAGGCGGCTTCTTTGGAGGGTCGGCCGACGAATGGAGTGTTTGCAGTAAACGAGGCCGCCAAAAGCAGTGCCGAGGTGATGCAAACGCCCTGTGATATGCATGGATTTCATGAAACCAGTAGTAGTTGGCAGGTTGGCTCTCGATGGCGTCGTAAAGCGTTTTTCAGACAGAGCATTAGCCTGGTTGAACGCGTGGTTTTGTGATTTCATTAATCGTCAGGTAAATCTATACGGGTCCGTTGTGGAAACGCGATTTCGCGACTATGAGGGCCCCGGTGCAGATGCTCCAAAGGGGTTTCTGCTAGGTTTCGAATGACGCATACGGGGTATGGCGCAGCTTGGTAGCGCGTCCGCTTTGGGAGCGGAAGGCCGTGGGTTCAAATCCCGCTACCCCGACCAGTATCACGGGCACTCCCGTGGTCTATGAATTAATCATCGAGTTGCAGGAGAGTGCACCAGTGAAGTCTTCCGTTGAGAAGCTCAATGAGACCCGAGTGAAGATTACCGTCGAGGTCCCGTTTGATGAGCTGAAGCCAGAGTTCGACAACGCCTACAAGGCACTGGCTCAGCAGGTCCAGATTCCAGGCTTCCGTAAGGGCAAGGCACCGGCAAAGCTGATTGAGGCCCGCTTCGGCCGCGGCCCAATTCTGGAGCAGGTGCTCAACGATATGGTTCCGTCCCGCTACGACGAGGTCGTTCGCGAGGAGGACCTGAAGGTTATCGGTCAGCCTGAGGTTGACATCACCAAGCTGGAAGATGGCGAGCTCGTTGAGTTCACCGCTGAGGTTGACGTCCGCCCGGAGATCGAGCTGCCGAAGTTCGAGGACATCGCAGTTGAGGTTGACCCACTGGTCGCCGACGAGGAAGCTGTTGAGGCTGAGCTGCAGAATCTGCTCGCTCGCTTCGGCACCCTGACCGGCGTCGAGCGCGCAGTCGAGAAGGACGACTTCGTCTCCATCGACCTGTCCGCCACCATCGACGGCGAAGAGCTGGAAGAGGCTTCCACCGAGGGCCTGTCCTACCAGGTTGGCTCCGACGACCTGATTGACGGCCTGGACGAGGCTGTTGTCGGCCTGTCCCAGGGCGAGTCCAAGGAGTTCACCACCAAGCTGGTTGCTGGCGAGCACGAGGGCGAGGACGCTCAGGTCACCGTTACCGTTCAGTCCGTCAAGGTCCGCGAGCTGCCGGAAGCTGACGACGACTTCGCTCAGATGGCTTCCGAGTTCGACACCATCGACGAGCTGAAGGAAGACCTGGCCCGCCAGGTCGAGAACACCAAGAAGGGCGAGCAGGCTCAGCAGGTTCGCGACAAGGTCCTGGCTGCCGCTATGGAGCAGACCACCATCGCTCTGCCGGAGGGTGTTGTCAAGGAGCAGGTCGAGGGCCAGCTGCAGCAGCTGCTGGGTCAGTTCGGCGGCGACGAGAAGGTTCTGAACTCCATGCTGGAGGCTCAGGGCACCACCCGCGAGCAGTTCGACGAGGACTCCAAGAAGTCCGCTGAGGAAGCTGTCCGCACCCAGCTGTTCCTGGACACACTGGCTGAAGAGATCCAGCCGGATGTTTCCCAGCAGGAGCTCACCGACCACATCCTGTTCACTGCTCAGTCCTACGGCATGGACCCGAACCAGTTCATCCAGCAGATTCAGCAGTCCGGCCAGCTCGGCAACCTGTTCGCAGACGTTCGCCGCGGCAAGGCTCTGGCCACCTCGATCCTGAAGGCTTCCGCCAAGGACACTGAGGGCAACGAAATCGATCTGAACGAGTACTTCGGTGAGGTCGAAGCTGAGGCTGAGAAGGCTGAGTCCGACAAGGCTGAGGACAACTCGGCTGAGTAAGCCCCGCCGTTAGCGCGACGCATTCCTTATGCTGCAACGCTTATAGCGAACAAGGGCCGTTCCTGAAACAAAGGGACGGCCCTTTTCGTTACCCTCTAGTGAACGACAAACTCGCACACGTACGAAGAAGGAGTACACAGATGAGCGATAACGCCCAGATGTCGACGAACACAGTTTTCGACAAGCTGCTCAAGGAGCGCATTATTTGGCTGGGTGAGCAGGTCGACGACGAGATTGCCAACAAGCTCTGCGGTCAGATGCTGCTCCTGGCAGCTGAGGACCCGGAGGCGGATATCTCGCTGTACATTAACTCCCCGGGTGGCTCCGTCACCGCCGGCATGGCCATTTACGACACCATGCAGTTTGTTCCGTGCGACGTGGCTACCTACGGCATGGGCTTGGCAGCTTCCATGGGTCAGTTCCTGCTCGCCGCAGGTGCTAAGGGCAAGCGTTACGCACTGCCGCACGCCCGCATTATGATGCACCAGCCATCTGCAGGTATTGGCGGTACCGCATCCGACATCACCATTCAGGCTGAGCAGTTCGCTGCCACCAAGAAGGAGATGGCTCGTCTGATTGCGCAGCACACCGGTCAGCCGGTCGAGCGCATTGAGGAAGACTCGGACCGCGACCGCTGGTTTACCGCAGCTGAGGCTAAGGAATACGGCCTGGTTGACCACGTCGTGACCGCTCTCAAGGACACCGCACGCTAAAAGCGGACAGTAGCGAATAATTAGAGGCGATTTAATCAACATGGAGATGAACAATATGCAGATGCCGCAGTCGCGCTACGTGCTTCCTTCTTTCGTGGAGCACTCCAGCTTTGGTGCTAAGGAATCCAACCCATACAACAAGCTCTTCGAAGAGCGCATTATCTTCCTCGGCTCCCAGGTCGATGACACCGCCGCTAACGACATCATGGCGCAGTTGCTGGTGCTTGAGGGCCTGGACCCGGATCGTGACATCACGATGTACATCAATTCCCCAGGCGGCTCCTTCACCTCGCTGATGGCCATCTACGACACGATGCAGTACGTGCGTCCCGACGTGCAGACCGTGTGCCTGGGCCAGGCTGCCTCCGCGGCAGCCGTGCTGCTCGCTGCGGGTGCACCGGGTAAGCGTGCAGCTCTGCCGAATGCGCGCGTTCTCATTCATCAGCCGGCTACCCAGGGAATCCAGGGCCAGGTTTCCGACCTGGAGATTCAGGCGAACGAAATCGAGCGCATGCGCAAGCTGATGGAGGAGACGTTGGCTCGCCACTCCGGTCGCACTGCAGAGCAGATCCGCAAGGACACCGACCGTGACAAGATCCTGACCGCTGAAGAGGCCGTCGAGTACGGCATCATCGACCAGGTCTTCGAGTACCGCAAGCACAACGCCTAAATGGGGACATGGTCTCTTTGGAGTGCTGCGCACTGGCCGTCGTAAAGCACCGGGCGAGATCGCGTGAAATTCGCCTCGCCCCTGGCGTGGAAGCCGGTATTTGCGCACACTCACGGTAGGCTGGTCTGAAGCAGTTATTGGCAACGAAGCGGAAAGGCGGCGGCGGGAGCCTCATGGCGCGTATGCAAGAAAGTGCGGATTTGCTGAAGTGCTCTTTCTGTGGAAAGAGTCAGAAGCAGGTCAAAAAGCTGATTGCCGGACCTGGTGTGTACATCTGTAATGAGTGCATCGAGCTCTGCAACGAGATTATTGAAGAGGAGCTCAACACCGGCGGCGAGGCAACTGGCAACGACGACCGCCTGCCGCGTCCGATGGAAATTCGCGACTTCCTCGATGAGTACGTCATCGGCCAGGACATGGCAAAGCGCACCCTAGCCGTCGCGGTCTACAACCACTACAAGCGCCTTCGTGCTGCAGAGACCAAGTCGGACAACGACGTCGAGCTACAGAAGTCGAACATTCTCTTGCTGGGGCCGACAGGCTGTGGCAAGACCTACCTGGCACAGACGCTGGCTCGCAAGCTGGATGTGCCGTTCGCAATCGCTGACGCCACCAGCCTGACCGAGGCCGGCTATGTCGGTGAAGATGTGGAGAACATCCTGCTGAAGTTGCTGCAGGCTACTGATTTCGACGTCGAGAAGGCGCAGCGCGGCATCATTTACGTCGATGAGATTGACAAGATCTCGCGTAAGTCTGAAAACACCTCTATCACTCGCGATGTCTCCGGTGAAGGTGTGCAGCAGGCGCTGCTGAAGATTCTCGAGGGAACCGTAGCCGCCGTGCCCCCGCAGGGTGGGCGCAAGCTGCCAAACCAGGAGTTCATTCAGTTCGACACCTCCAATGTCCTGTTCATCGTCGCCGGTGCGTTTGCCGGTCTGGAGAAGGTCGTGCAGGAGCGTGTCGGTAAGAAGGGGCTGGGCTTCGGCGCAGATGTCACCTCGGCTAACGACGCGGATATGAAGGATCCATTCCGCGACGTCCTGCCGGAGGACCTCGTTCGATTCGGCCTGATCCCTGAGTTCATTGGTCGCCTGCCCGTCATCGCATCGGTCACCAACCTCGATGAGGACGCGCTGGTTCGCGTACTCACCGAGCCCAAGAACTCCCTGGTCCGCCAATACCAGCACCTGTTCGACATGGATGGTGTGCGCCTCACCCTCGACGACGAGGCACTGCGCGCCATTGCTGCCAAGGCGATTAGCCGCAATACCGGCGCCCGTGGTCTGCGCGGCATCATGGAAGAAATCTTGGTTCCCGTGATGTTCGACGTACCAGAGCGTGACGACGTTGCGGAGGTCATCGTTCACAAGGAATGCATCACGGACGGTGCAGCGCCAGAACTCGTTGAACGCAGCGCGGACAAGAAGACTGCGTAAAGGTAGCTGAAAACCCGGTTAGAGCGCCTGCTCTAACCGGGTTTTGATGTCTGTGTGGAGCCCTAGTCGTCCATGCCGTAGATGTCGCGGTAATCCGGGGCATCATCAGCAGCCAAGTCCTGAGTCTCTGGGTTGGGCTGATCGCCATAGACCTCTGCGCCAAGCGCGGACGAGTTCGCGCCATGGGAGGCCAGCAAGGAAGTGTACGAGCTTCCCGGTTCGTTGCGAGGCGAGGATGTCAACAGGCTGGTCACGGTGTCCTGTGCGAACTCACGCAGCTTGTCCGACAGCACCGTCGACTGCATTTCAATGCCGTAGAGGTTTTCAAAAGTCCGTTGGTGCAGGGTGGGGAAGGTGGCCAGTGAGAGCACGAGAATATAAAGATCAAGTGCGGAAATGTCAGTGCGGAATGCACCGTAATCGCGGCCGAGCAACAAGATGCGGTCAAACTCCAAAACAATTGGGCTCTGACCACCAAGCCCAGTCACGCCTTCAAGCGGCAGGACTGGGTGTAGGTTTTCCTGGATGATGAACCGCACGGCGAGCGGGTTCGCCGAGAAATAGTCGTAGATAACGCCGACTACATGCTGCAGGGCTTCCACCGGCACATTGGAGTGTGGACGCAGGGCGTCGTCGTCAGGCCTTACGGTCTCCAGCACATGTACCCACGTCGCCCTGTAGAGTCCCATCTTGTCACCACAGTGGTAGTGAAGCATGCGCTTGGAGACACCAGAGGCGGCAGCAATGGCATCCAAACGGGCATCTGCATACCCCTTTGCGGTGAATTCTTGAAGTGCTGCCACCAAGACTGCATGGGGGATTGCATCAGAGGAGCCTGGAGACTTCATGAAAATCCTTTGCTTGGACTAGAGGGCGACTACGGGGTTTTGGCTATCTAACGGGGGTGAAATTGCTCGGTCGCGGACTTCTTTCTAGTGAAATGAGTACATGACCGTAAGTCATGCCTAATGCTATCCGTTTTTCAGAATTGGCCTGAGCCCGTCGCCCCCGTCTGCGCCAATTCTGTAGTCGCATTAGAGTGGGCAGCGAATTGATTCTCTCTCGAGAAAGGCCTGAAGTGAACAAGACTCCCGTAAAGGTTGCAGTTACCGGCGCCGCCGGACAGATCGCTTACTCCCTGCTCTTCCGCATTGCCAGCGGTTCGGTTTTCGGCCCTGAGACCCCGGTTGAGTTGAACCTGCTGGAGATCGCTCCGGCGCTGCACGCCACCGAAGGCGTCGCCATGGAGCTGTTTGACTCCGCCTTCCCGCTTCTGACTGGCATCAACATCACCGATGATCCGGCCAAGGCATTCGACGGTGCTAACGCCGCCTTCCTGGTCGGTGCAAAGCCGCGCGGCAAGGGCGAGGAGCGCTCCGCACTGCTGGGCGCCAACGGCAAGATCTTCGGCCCGCAGGGTGCCGCACTGAACGATCATGCAGCAGACGACATCAAGGTCCTGGTTGTTGGCAACCCGGCCAACACCAACACCATGATTGCTGCGTCCCACGCTAAGGACATCCCGGCAGAGCGCTTCACCGCCATGATGCGCCTGGACCACAACCGTTCCCTGTCTCAGCTGTCGGAAAAGATTGGTGTTCCGACCACTGAGATCAAGAACATGATTGTCTGGGGTAACCACTCCGCAGACCAGTTCCCGGACATCACCTACGCCACCATTGCAGGCGAGAAGGTCTCCGACAAGGTGGACGCTGCATGGGTCGAGCAGGACTTCATTCCGCGTGTCGCGAAGCGTGGCGCAGAAATCATCGAGGTCCGCGGTTCTTCCTCCGCAGCTTCCGCTGCCGCCGCCGCGGTTGACCACATGCGTGACTGGGTCACCGGTACCCCAGAGGGCGAGTGGGTCTCTGTCGCCCTTCCGTCCGATGGCTCCTACGGCATCGACGAGGGCCTGGTCGCTGGTGTTCCGTGCTACGCCAAGGACGGCGAGTGGGTTCGCGTTGAGGGCCTGGATCTCTCCGAGGTTCAGCGCGCTGGCATCGAGCGCAACGTCAAGGCACTGCGCGAAGAGCGCGAGGCTGTTAAGGACCTGCTGGTCTAAGAGCTGTTCAACGGCCGCCTAGAGGCGCTCTCTTGTGATGATTTCACAAGAGAGCGCTTTTATTTTGCGCGGTAATCGCGGTTTGGCTCGGAGCGAGAATAAGGCTTGAATTCGGCGGTGCATAAGTCGCTGATAGCAGATATGGGTGGGGCGCAAGGGCCGTCGTAAAGCCCCTGGAAAACCAAATCCGGGCAAGGCGCTAAGATGTGACGCGTGACTGAGAACAACGTGGACCTAAACAGAGCAGAAAAGTTGCCCAAGTCGTGGAACCCGGCTGACGTGGAGTCGGACCTGTACCAGGGCTGGGTAGACGCCGGTTATTTCAAGGCTGATCCGTCTAGCTCCAAGCCGGCTTACTCTATTGTGCTGCCCCCGCCGAACGTGACGGGTCAGCTGCACATGGGCCACGCACTGGACCACACTTTGATGGATGCGCTGGTGCGCCGTAAGCGCATGCAGGGCTACGAGGTGCTGTGGCTGCCGGGTATGGACCACGCGGGTATCGCAACGCAGACCAAGGTCGAGGCGATGCTGAAGGAGTCCGAAGGTAAGGACCGCTTCGATTATGGCCGCGAGGAATTCGTGGAGAAGGTCTGGGAGTGGAAGCACGATTACGGCGGACGTATCGGCAACCAGATGCGCCAGATTGGTGACTCCCTGGATTGGTCTCGTGAGCGCTTCACTCTGGACGAGGGGCTGTCCCGTGCGGTTCAGACGATTTTTAAGGAACTGTTTGACCGCGGTCTTATTTACCGCGCCAAGCGCATGGTCAACTGGTCGCCAGTGCTGCAGACTGCAATCTCGGATATTGAGGTCAAGTACGAGGACGCTGAAGGCGAGCTCGTGTCCTTCCGCTACGGCGATGGGGAAGACTCCATTGTTGTGGCGACGACTCGTGTGGAGACGATGCTGGGTGACGTGGCAATTGCCGTGCACCCGGAGGATGAGCGCTACACGCACCTGGTGGGCAAGGTTCTGGACCACCCGTTCCGCGAGGACCTGAAGATTCAGGTCATCGCCGATGACTACGTGGACCGCGAGTTCGGTACAGGCGCGGTGAAGATCACGCCGGCGCACGATCCGAATGACTTCGCCATGGGCCAGCGCCACGACCTGGATATGCCGGAGGTCATCGACACCACTGGCCGTATCTTCAACACTGGCACGCGTTTCGACGGCATGGATCGCGCTGAAGCCCGTACTGCGCTGACGGAGGCGCTGCGTGAGCAGGGGCGCATCGTCAAGGAGGCCCGCCCGTACGTTCACTCGGTCGGTCACTCGGAACGCTCGGGTGAGCCGATTGAGCCGCTGCTGAGCTTGCAGTGGTTCGTTAAGGTCGACGAGCTGGCCAAGATGTCCGGCGATGCTGTTCGCGAGGGCGACACGGTTATTCACCCGGCTTCGCAGGAGCCGCGCTGGTTCGACTGGGTCGATGACATGCACGACTGGTGTATCTCCCGCCAGCTGTGGTGGGGCCACCGCATCCCGATCTGGTACGGCCCGAATGGCGAGGTCGTCTGTGTCGGCCCGGATGATGAGGTCCCGACGGGTGACGGCTGGACGCAGGATCCGGATGTGCTGGATACCTGGTTCTCCTCTGCGCTGTGGCCGTTTTCCACGATGGGTTGGCCGGACGCCACCCCAGAGCTGGAGAAGTTCTACCCGACATCCGTTCTGGTCACCGGCTACGACATTCTGTTCTTCTGGGTCGCGCGCATGATGATGTTCTCGACCTTTGCTGCCACCTTGCCTGATTCACCGCTGGGTAAGGGCCGCGACGGTCGTCCGCAGGTGCCGTTCAAGGATGTCTTCCTGCACGGTCTGGTCCGCGATGAGCAGGGCCGCAAGATGTCGAAGTCTCTCGGCAACGGCATTGACCCGCTGGACTGGGTGCGTGACTACGGTGCGGACGCACTTCGCTTCACGCTGGCTCGTGGCGCTAACCCGGGCTCTGACCTGCCGGTCGGTAACGACGCCGCACAGAGCTCCCGTAACTTCGCTACCAAGCTGTTCAACGCCACCCGCTTTGCGCTGATGAACGGTGCCCACGTGGGCGAGCTGCCGGACCGTGACCAGCTCACCGACACCGACCGCTGGATTTTGGACCGCCTGGAACAGGTCCGCGCCGAAGTCGACTCTGCGCTGGATAAGTACGAGTTCTCCAAGGCCAACGAGGCCCTCTACCACTTCGCATGGGACGAGGTCTGTGACTGGTACCTGGAGATGACCAAGGTCGACTTCCCACGCCTGAATGACGGCGAGACCATGACCGAGGAGCAGGCCGCCCGCGCCGCCTCCACTCGTCTGGTTCTAGGCCGCGTGCTGGATACGCTGCTGCGTCTGCTGCACCCGTCCATGCCGTTCGTCACGGAGACGCTGTGGAAGGCGCTTACCGACGGCGCGGAGGGCTTCGAGGACTCTCTGGTTATTTCCGCCTGGCCGGATGCCACCATGACCACCGATGGCGCTGCTGTTGACGAGGTTGCCGCACGTCGTATTGCCGATGCCCAGAAGTTGGTCACCGAGCTGCGTCGTTTCCGCAACGACCAGGGTGTGAAGCCGTCGCAGCGCGTGCCGGCACGCATGAACCTGGCGGATGCTGATCTGACTGCTCAGGAAGAGATGATTCGTTCGCTGGCTCGTGCTGAGGCACCGGAGGATGGATTCACCGCTACCGCTTCCATTGAGGTGCGCCTGTCTCAGGCCACGGTCCTGATCGAGCTGGATACCTCCGGCACTGTCGACGTGGCCGCTGAACGCAAGCGCCTGGAAAAGGACCTGGCCAAGGCGGAGAAGGAACTGGCCGGCACCGAGAAGAAGCTCGGCAACGAGGCCTTCCTGTCCAAGGCTCCGGAGCAGGTCGTGGAGAAGATTAAGACTCGCCACCAGTTCGCACTGGAGGAGATTGACCGTATTAAGGCTCGTTTGGAGGGACTTCCGCAGGCATGACCGATCCACGGGATGCTGAACCACGTGATGAGGCCGCAGGCGAGATTCGTTTGAATCTTGGCGGCGAGGACGATTCGGTGACGCAGGAAGAGTCTGCGATGCAGGAGGAAGCTGCGGCACTCGAAGAGTCCTCCGCAGCGCCTGAGTTCGAATTCGATCCGGCTGACTCTCAGATTGTCGAGGACCTCGAACCTCGCGAAATCGCCGGTGTGATGGCCGATGACCGCATGCCCGATGACATGCGCCTCGGTGAGGTCTCCGTGTCCGAGGAAGGCCTGAGCCTGCCCGTCGATGTGGATCGCCCAGTCAACGAGCCGGCTCCGCTGGAGGCCACCGCAGAGGAGCTGCGCGAGCTTGCAGAGGTGGAAGCCGAGCTGGATCAACGCTGGCCGGAGACCAAAATTGACCCGTCGCTCGAGCGGATCGAGATGCTGATGGACATCCTTGGCCATCCCGAGCGTGCCACTCCGGTCATTCACGTTGCCGGCACGAATGGCAAGACTTCCACTGTGCGCATGATTGAGTCGCTGGTGCGCGCTCTCGGCCGTCGCACCGGACGCACTACCAGCCCGCATTTGCAGCTGGTTACCGAGCGCATCGCCATCGATGGCCAGCCCATCCATCCACGCGATTACGTGCGCATCTGGCGCGAGATTCAGCCCTACGTGGAAATGGTTGACGCCAAGTCCGCCGAAAAGGGCGGCCCGCAGATGAGTAAGTTCGAGGTCCTCACGGCCATGGCCTACGCTGCCTTCGCCGACGCTCCTGTCGATGTCGCCGTGGTGGAAGTTGGCATGGGCGGCACATGGGATGCGACCAACGTGGTGGAGGCCGACGTGGCAGTCATCTGCCCAATCGGTCTCGATCACACGGAGTACCTCGGCGATACCCTGGCTGAAATCGCTGCTGAGAAGGCTGGCATCATCAAGTCGCGGTGGAATAAGGACGACTTGCTCACGCCACCGGACAATGTCGCCATTGTCGGCGAGCAGGAACCGGAAGCAATGGACGTCGTTTTGCGCCGTGCCGTGGAAATGGACGCCTCCGTCGCCCGTGCTGGGGTCGAGTACGGTGTCGTCAGCCATCAGCTGGCGGTCGGTGGGCAGAACCTGACGCTCAAGGGCCTGGCCGGCGAGTATGACGACATCCATCTGCCGCTGCACGGTCCGCATCAGGCGCGTAACGCAGCCACAGCACTGGCCGCGGTGGAGGCGTTCTTCGGCGCAGGCCCGGGGCGTCCGCTCAACATTGATGCGGTTCGCGAAGGCTTTGCGACGGTCGCATCGCCCGGCCGCCTCGAGCGCGTGCGTTCGACCCCGACGGTGTTTATCGATGCCGCCCACAATCCTCACGGTGCCCGTGCGCTACGCACGGCCCTCTCCGCTGAGTTCGACTTCCGCCGTGTCATCGGTGTGCTGTCGGTGTTGGGGGAGAAGGATGCTCGTGGGCTGCTGGTGGAGCTGGAGCCGTACTTCGAAGAAGTGGTTATTACCCAGAACACCTCGCCGCGTGCGCTGCACTACGACGACCTGGCTGACCTTGCGGAGGAGATTTTCGGCGAGGAGCGCGTGCATCGCGTGCCAACTCTGCCGTCCGCCGTTGAGTTAGCTGTCGCGCTGGCTGAGGAAACCGATACCGGAGACGGTATTGTCTCTGGTTCCGGTGTGATCGTCACTGGATCTGTTGTCACCGCGGGCGAAGCCCGGACACTATTTGGAAAGGACCCGCAATGAGCGAATCTCAGGCGAGCCAGCCACAGGGCAATAGCGCGGAGGATTACACCGCTGCCGACCGCGAGGCCCTGCGCGCCTACCGCGAGGGCCGTGACCTGAGTGAAGGCGGCAAGTATGGCCCGCTCGGTGTGGGACACGATCCGGCTAAGGACCCGCTGAAGGGTTTGCGCGGTGTTATGTCCGGCACGCTGATTATGCAGGCTATCTCGGTGCTGCTTGGTCTGACTGTGGTCACGCGCATTCCCGACGGCCAGATTAACCAGACCTTTTCGGTTACGTACATCACCATCCTGGGCCTGGCTCTGATTGCGATGGCTTTCCTGCAGAAGCAGCCCTGGGCCCTGAAAGCCAACATTGTGCTGCAGGTCTTTGGTGTGCTGGCTATCTTCACGCACGTGTCTATGGGCGTGGTAGGTATCTTCTTCGCCCTGGTGTGGGCCTACATTCTGCACCTGCGGAAGAACCTCATCCAGCGTATGGAGCGCGGTCTGTTGACCACCCAGCACTCGTAAGTCTCCCGCGCTCGTAGTTGCGCTGGGTTACGCTGCACATTTCACCCCGCTGCACCACCACTCCGGTGTAGCGGGGTTTGTCATAGTATGATGCTCACCATGACTGAACGTACTCTTATTCTGATCAAGCCGGACGGCGTTTCCCGCGGTCTGGTCGGCGAAGTTATCTCCCGCATCGAGCGCAAGGGCCTGAAGCTGGTCGCGCTTGACCTCCGTGTTGCTGACGAGGCAACTGCGAAGGAGCACTACGCAGAGCACGTCGATAAGCCGTTCTTTGGTGAGCTGGTTGATTTCATCACCTCTGCACCGCTGGTCGCTGGTGTTATCGAGGGCCCGAACGCAATCGCTGCTTGGCGTCAGCTCGCTGGCGGCACCAACCCGGTTGAGGCCGCAACCCCGGGCTCCATCCGCGGTGACTTCGCACTTGAGGTTGCTAACAACGTTGTTCACGGTTCCGATTCTCCGGAGTCCGCTGAGCGCGAGATTGGTATTTGGTTCCCGAACCTCTAAACGTTGACGGTTCAGCATTGACCCGTGAGCGTTGAACTGGCGCCGAACTGAGCAAGCAATTGTTTGCCGGTTCGGCGCTTTTTTGCTTGTCGACGACCGTGGGGCGGCCCTTCAGCGGGCTGCACGCGTGAATGCGGGCACGGGCTGCAAATGTGAAACTGTGCGAGTTTATGACACTTTCCGGCAATTTTTCAGGCCATTTTTGTCATAAACGCAGTCAGTAACTCGGATTGGCCCGCCGCCACCAATGTCGGTGCGCGCCACCTGCTCGATATGTGCGACAATGGACAGCAGCAGTAGTGCCCGGGAGTTCGCTCCGGTGGATGAGATATTCCGTATGTGATCGCTGAATCCCCGAGTCAGCCGGTAGGCCTGCCAATAAGACTTTCATAATTGTTCATCGTTTTCGGCCCTCTATCTGCGCATTTGGCGCAAATGAAGTGGCTGTCGCAACATCGTTGCTCCGCCTGGTTTCCAAGGCCACAACGGATGTAGGCGCACATGGAATGACAAAGAGTGTGCTTCCTGTTGTCGGGTTTTGCGTGGTGGGGTGTCAAGGAGAAACAAATACAGTGGCAAATTTCAGCCAGGATGTTGTCGCTAAGGCACGCGAATTTGATCGTGAGTCAGCGGCTCTGAAAACCCGAGTCCACCACCTGGCCAAGAGCTTGGGGTTGACCTCGAAGGAAACCATCGAAGCACTGGGGCACGCGGGGATCGTCGTAAAGTCCGCTGCGTCCACCATTAATCAAAATCAGCTCGACGCAGTGCTGAATTTCATCGGTGATCATCCAGAGGATGCCTCGCTTGACGACGGATCCGCTGCGACCAAGCCAACCGGCGAAAAGCCAGCCGCGAAGGAAAAACAGTCGGCAGGTAAGCCGAACGCGGCGGATGAGAAGTCGGACGAGCAAACCGCAGCTAAGTCCGAGAAGAAGCCAGCTGCGAAGAAGAGCAGCAAGAAGTCGGCTGCGAAGAAGGCCACAAAGAAGGCTGCGCCGAAGGCAGAAAAAAAGACCGACCAGAAGGCAGCCAAGAGCGAAGCGGAGTCGGACGCAGCGCCTGCCGAGGAAGTGACCGAGAAGAAGGACACCAAGAAGGCCTCGGCTAGAAAATCCTCGGCAAAGCAGAGCGCAGAGAAGCAGGCTGAAGAGAAGCAGAGCGCAGAGAAGAAGAGCACGACTAAGAAGCGAGCAACGCGTAAGCGGGCTGTGAAGAAGACCGCTGGCGCTCCGGAAGAAACCGCTGCGAAGGACGAGCAGAAGGACTCGAACTCGGTCGTCGAGGAAGCTGTTGAGGCTGTCGTTCAGTCGTCGTCGAAGAAGGCTGCAGACAAGAATGCTTCCGATAAGAAGGCTGCCGACACCGTAGCCGAGACCGCTGAGAAAACCTCCGCTGAGGAAGCATCCGCCGAAGCACCTGCTGCAAAGAGCGCTGCAGTGACCACACGTCGTGGTCGCCGAGTTCGCCGTGCGGTCCGCACGACCAGCGCTCCAGCAGCAGAGGAAATTCAGGAAGCGCAAGAGCCGCAGAAAACGCAAGAGCCGCAGGATACGCAGGCAACTCAGAGCGAAGCGCTGCAGGACATCGAGCCGCCGGTAGTTCCGGAGCCGCCGGTTGCGGAAGAGCAGACCGCGTTTGCGCCTATCTTCCTGGCTCCGCAGGCTGTTCCGGCCTCGGCCAAGGATTCGGCCACCGAGGATGCAGCTTCAGCTGACAGCGGTGCCTCCAACCAGGGCACCGATGACAACGCGGGGGAGGGGCAGGACGGCTCGTCGTCAAGCGAAACGGAGCGTCAACCGCGCCCGCGTCGTCGCCGTCGTGGACGTGGGCGTCGTAATGATGACGCGCAACAGGCGGAGAAGACCACCGAAAACACAGAGCGCGAGGAAGAGGAAACCCGCGAAGAGGTCGAGGAGCCGCAGGCGATTAAGGGATCGACTCGCCTGGAGGCGCAGCGCCGTCGCCGTATCGAGCGTCGTGAGGAATCGCGCAAGCGCCACGTAATCTCGGAGGCGGAATTCCTGGCTCGTCGTGAGTCGGTGGAGCGCACGATGGTGGTGCGGGAGCGCAAGCGCCATGACCACGCGGGCATTGTCACTGAGGTGGGTGTGCTGGAAGATGACCTGTTGGTCGAGCACTTCGTTACCTCTGACACGCAGACCACGCAGATCGGCAATATCTACCTCGGTCGCGTGCAGAACGTCCTGCCCAGCATGGAAGCGGCGTTCATCGATATCGGAACCGACCGCAACGGTGTCATTTACGTAGGTGACCTGAACTGGAAGCTGCTGGACACGAAGTCGCGTTCGCGCAAGATTGAACATGCGCTGAAGGCCGGCGACCAGATTCTGGTCCAGGTGTCCAAGGACCCGATTGGTCACAAGGGTGCGCGTCTGACCACCCACATTTCGATGGCTGGTCGATTCCTGGTGTACGTGCCGGGCGGCCGGAGCGCGGGTATTTCCCGCAAGCTGCCGGAGCCGGAGCGCAAGCGCCTGAAGTCGATTCTGAGCGAGGTTACGCCGGAGGGCTCGGGCACGATTATCCGTACCGCCGCCGAGGGTGTGTCCAAGGAGGCCATCGAGGCCGACATTAAGCGCCTGGAGTCGCAGTGGCAGGAGATCTGGGAAGCCTCCGAGGCAGCGAAGGCGAAGCGTGGAGCAAAGCCAATCGCGCTGTACGAAGAGCCGGACATGCTGGTCAAGGTTGTCCGCGACGTCTTCAACGAGGACTTCTCGCGTCTCGTCGTTGAGGGCGATCGCCCGTGGAACACAGTGACGGACTACATCGGCGACCTGGCACCGGAGCTGGAGCCGCGACTGCAGCGCTACTTCGCCAAGGAGCACGGCGGCGCCGATGTCTTCGAGCACTTCCGTATCGATGAGCAGCTGGCCAAGGCACTCGACCGCAAGGTCTGGCTGCCTTCGGGCGGCACGCTGGTCATCGACCGCACCGAGGCCATGACGGTCATCGACGTCAACACCGGTAAGTTCACCGGCGCTGGCGGAAACCTGGAAGAGACGGTCACTCGCAACAACCTGGAGGCCGCTGAGGAAATCGTCCGCCAGATGCGTCTGCGCGATCTGGGCGGCATGATCGTCGTCGACTTCATCGACATGGTGCTGCCGGAAAACCAAGATTTGGTGCTGCGCCGTCTGAAGGAGGCGCTCGGCCGCGACCGCTCGCGTCACGAGGTCTCCGAGGTGACCTCGCTCGGCCTCGTTCAGATGACGCGCAAGCGTCTGGGCACAGGCCTGCTGGAGACCTTCTCCACGCCGTGTAGCTGCTGTAATGGCCGTGGTCTGATTATCCACATCGACCCGGTCGAGCAGGACAATCAGGGCCGTGGTCACAAGAACGGTCGTCGCAACGAAGAGCAGGGTAAGTCCAAGCGCCGCAACAAGTCGCGCTCGGAGCGCAATCCGGCCAACCACCCGGCCGCGCTGGCCATGCACCGCGATCAGGGCGACCAGGCAGGCTCTTCCAAGGCAACGCTTGACGACGACTCGGAGACCAACCAGCGCGATAAGGACGCAGCTGACAAGCGTGTCGCAGCTGCTGTCGAAGCTGTCATCGTCTCTTCTGGGAACGATGAGCCGAGGCCACCGCGTCGTCGCCGGGTTCGTAAGAGCCAGGGCCGAAACGAAGAGCAGCGACAGGACTGCAATGGCCATCAGGAGCGCCGCGAGCGTGATGAGCAATCGGAGAACTCCAATGACCTGGCTGCTCTGGCTGCCGCAGCTGTTGCGGAAGCCCGTGAGAAGGACCCAGAGGAGCCGTCGGATGACCGTTACATGCCGCAGGAGGGGCAGCGCCGCCGCCGTCGGGCTACGCGTCGCCGGGTAGCGGAGTATGTTGCCGTTGATTCGGCTGCACGCGACGCTGATGACCGCGACGAAGAATATGGTGATCGTCGCAAGCGTTCGGAGCGCCCGACCCGTGCTGAGCGTGCCGAGCGCACCGATAACGGTGGCTCCGGTGGAGGCCGTGGCGAGGCTGAACGCTCCAGCAGCGCTAGCGCTCGACGTCGCCGTCGTCGCGCTGTGCGTCGTACTGCTGTGGATGAAACCACTGCGCCTCAGGCTGAGTCTCAGGCAGCTTCCACCACAGATGTGAGGGAGCCAGCCAGGGATGGCAAGGGCGGCAACGCTAACAAGACCGGTAAGGCTGCGGCCGCGGAGTCCCAGACCTATGAGGAGGCCAAGGAGGCGTTCGAGCGTTCTCCACGCCGTCGTCGTCCGACGCGCGGTAACTCTCGCTCGGATCGCGCACCGCGTCGCGAGGACTTCGAGTCCACTAAGCCAAAGGCGGACGCTGAAGGCAGCAAGGGCGGAGATCGTGCGAAAGACAACCGCGATGACAGCAACCGCAGTGGCGGTGGCCGTCGCTCGGGCAAGTCGCGGGTTGAAGTGGTAGCGGTCGAGGGCACGGGAGCTCGCCGTAATCGCCGTCGGGCGGTGCGCAGGGTCTCGTCGCAAAGCGATGCCGAAGCGACTGCGCCGAAGCAGCGACAGGGCGCTTCAAACCGCGCTACTAAGCCAGAGCAGAAGCAGGCTAATCGCGGTGCTGCGGCGCCGGAGACGAAACCGGCCAATCGTCGTCGCCGCGTGCGTCGTGCGGTGCGCCGAAGTGGTCAGAACTAGGTAGCGGAAATCTGGAATAAGGCCAGATAGGAGGCTGTTTTCTGTTCCCTAAAGCGGGGAGTGGAAAGTGGCTCCGGAAACTGCCCGAGAAGACCGTGAAAACCGATGGGGGACAGGGTCTTACTCGGGCAGTTTGTAATTTAGGGGGATTTTTCGCTACTCTTGACCAGTCGCTGATTAGTAGGCGTATCTGGTCATGCCCACTGGTGCTTGAGGCGCTGGTGGTAAGGAAACGGCCAGAGCGGGGAAATCTACTCGGATTTGGCTTTCGGGTATGTCCCTGAAGTGTTCTGCACACGCAACTAATCGCAATTCCATTGTCCAGTCAAGGAATTACAAAGATTCCTTGAGTCGAGTTTCTCAGATAAAGGGGTAGCCCTCCTATGTACGCGATCGTCAAGACCGGCGGCAAGCAGTACAAGGTTGCCGAAGGTGACCTCGTCAAGGTCGAGAAGATCGAGGGTGAGCCGGGTTCGTCCGTGGCTCTCACCCCGGTTCTGCTCGTCGATGGCGCAGATGTCATTGCGGATGCCGACAAGCTTGCCAACGTTACCGTTAACGCAGAGATCGTCGAGGCCGCTAAGGGCCCGAAGATCCGCGGCATGCACTACAAGAACAAGACTGGCTACAAGCGCCGCTACGGCCACCGTCAGCCGCTCACTGTTCTGAAGATTACCGGCGTCTCCAAGTAAACCGCCGAAATTCCAATTAGCTTTTCCCTAGGAGAAAATCATGGCTACTAAGAAGGGTGCATCCAGCACCAGCAACGGCCGCGACTCCGAAGCTAAGCGCCTCGGCGTGAAGCGCTTCGGCGGCCAGCAGGTTAAGGCAGGCGAGATTCTCGTTCGTCAGCGCGGTACCTCGTTCCACCCGGGTGAGAACGTTGGCCGTGGCGGCGACGACACTCTCTTCGCTCTGAAGGCAGGCGCAGTCGAGTTCGGTACCCGCCGTAACCGCCGCATTGTCAGCATCGTTGAGAATAACTCCTAAGAACAACCCTCGGTTGTCCACATAGGATTACTGCAACGTCGAATTTGAGGCAGGTTTAACTGCCTTGCAGAAGAGCCGATTCCTTTCCCACTGCGAAAGGTAATCGGCTCTTTTGTTGTTTATGTACTGTTTCGCGCTTTTAGGTTGCGAGGCAGCGTTTTGTTACCGCCTAGACTTCTGCCCGTCGGCTCGCTTAAATTAGGGCATTACTCCAGGCACTAGAAGATGGCTCTCCGCTCGGAAGTGTGTGTGATTTTATGTCTCGTTTTGTAGATCGTGTCGTACTGCATTTGCAGGCCGGCGACGGTGGTCACGGCTGTAACTCGGTGCTGCGTGAAAAGTTCAAGCCACTCGGCGGTCCCGATGGCGGCAACGGTGGCCACGGTGGCGACATTGTGCTGGTCGTCGACCCGCAGATTCACACTCTGATGGACTTCCACTTCCATCCCCACATCAAGGCTGCCAACGGTAAGCCCGGCGCGGGTGATCACCGCAATGGTGCTCGTGGTGAGGATTTGGTTCTCGGAGTGCCGGAGGGCACGGTTGTGATGACCGAGGATGGGGAAGTGCTGGCGGACATGACCGGTAAGGGGGCCCGCTTCATCGCTGCTGAAGGCGGTTACGGTGGCTTGGGTAACGCAGCGCTGGCGAACAAGAACCGCCGTGCGCCGGGCTTTGCTCTTCTCGGTGAGCCGGGTGAGGCCAAGGATCTTGTCTTGGAGCTCAAATCCATGGCAGACGTTGGACTGGTGGGCTTCCCGTCAGCCGGAAAGTCCTCGCTGGTTAGCACCTTGAGCGCTGCTAAGCCGAAGATTGGTGACTATCCATTTACCACGCTGCAGCCGAACCTGGGTGTAGTCAACGTTGGCTACGAGTCCTTCACCATCGCAGATGTGCCGGGTCTTATCCCGGGGGCTTCTGAAGGCCGTGGTCTTGGGTTGGATTTCCTGCGTCACATTGAGCGCTGCGCTGTGCTCGTGCATGTGGTTGACGCTGCTGCTCTGGAGGGCGACCGCGATCCGGTCTCTGACATCAAGGCGTTGGAGACGGAACTCGCCAACTACCAGTCGGTGCTGAAGGCCGACGTGGGGCTTGGGGATCTCGCAGAGCGTCCGCGCGTCATCGTGCTGAACAAGATTGACCTGCCCGATGCTCGCGAGATGATTGACATGCAGCGCGAGGAGCTGGAGAAGTTCGGCTGGCCGATTTATGAGATCTCTACGGTGACGCACGAGGGGCTCAAGGAGCTGACCTACGGTCTGAAGGATCAGATTGCCGCCTATCGCAAGGCGCATCCGTTGCCAACAGAGCAGGAGCCCCGTGCAGTTATCCGTCCGGAAGGTGTGCGTGGCAAGAAGCGCGAAGGCGCGGACTTCACTATCGAGCGCGATCCGAATACCCCAGATGGGTTCATTGTGCGTGGCCGTAAGCCGGAGCGCTGGATTAACCAGACGGACTTCGAAAACGACGAGGCAGTCGGCTACTTGGCTGACCGCCTGGCCAAGCTTGGTGTCGAAGATGCCCTGGCAAAGGCTGGGGCAACGGTTGGCTGCCCGGTTACGATTTCCTATCTCACCTTCGAGTGGTACCCGCAGCAGGTCGCGGGCACCGATGACTTCGTGCCGAGTGGCCGTGGTACCGACGATCGTCTCTACGTCAACGAGCGCACTAGCGCCGAGCAGCGTAAGCGTGCATCGCAGGCCCGCCGTGGTCTGATTGACGAGTACGATTTCGGAGATGGCGAAGAGGCTATTCGCGACCGGTACTCATAGTCGCGGGCGACAGCGTCGTCGGCAAGCGAAGACTTCAAACTTGCATTTTGCCATTGATTGTTTAAACAATTATATAGTCAGAATTACATTAGACCGTCATGTTTTCCATTAGTGAAATGAGTGAGTCAGTTATCCCTTCCGACACCGTTGCCAACGATGTTGACGTCACTGGAGCAGATGCATTAGATGCCCCGGTAGCTACCGCGCCGAAGTCTGAATCGGACGCGCCGATTTCCCGTGAGGAGGTCGACGAGCTGCTTCACAACAATCCTGAGTCCACCGTCGCTGAGATTGAAAAGGCGACTGAGAATTTATCTCCGGGAACCAAAGGCGGTTTCGATTCCGAGACTCGTGAGGCAATTCGTACCGCGAAGCGTGTCGTGGTGAAGATTGGTTCTTCCTCGTTGACCGGATCTGACGGTCGTACCGATCCCGAACGCATCGACTTCATTGCCGATGCCCTGGAAAAGCGTATGGGCTTTAGCGATGTCATCGTTGTGTCCTCCGGTGCGGTGGCATCCGGAATGGGGCCGCTGGGGCTGACTTCGCGTCCCACTGATTTGGCGACCAAGCAGGCGGCTGCAGCTGTGGGGCAGGTGCGCCTGGCACAAGAGTGGGGACGCTCCTTCCTGCGCTATGGTCGCACTTCTGCGCAGGTGCTTTTGACCTCGGACGATGCAGGTGTGCGTTCGCGCGCTCGCAACGCCCAGCGCACTATCGATCGCCTGCGCCAGCTGGGCGCGGTGCCAATTGTCAACGAAAATGACACGGTCGCGACCTCGGAGTTCCGCTTCGGCGACAACGACCGCCTGGCCGCCCTGGTCAGTCACCTGGCGTACTGCGATGCACTGATTCTGCTTTCCGACGTCGACGGCCTCTACGACCGTAACCCGGCCGATCCAGGTGCAACCTTTGTGCCAGAGGTGCGCAGCGGTAACGACTTGCGTGGTGTTATCGCCGGTGACGGTGGGGCACTGGGCACCGGTGGAATGGCCTCGAAGGTGTCTGCCGCACGCCTGGCTTCGCGTGCAGGGGTGCCGGTGCTGCTGACTTCGGCGTCCAACATTGAGCGAGCACTTGACCAGGCAGACGTGGGAACCGCTTTCGCCGCGAAGGACAACCGCTTGAGCGCCTGGAAGTTCTGGATGCTCTACGCAGCGGATAGCTCGGGCCTGCTTCGCCTGGATGCCGGCGCGGTCGACGCTGTGACCCGCATGCGCAAGTCGCTGCTCCCGGTCGGTATCACCTCGGTTGACGGTGAGTTCTCCGCTGGTGACATCGTCGACCTGATTGGCCCGAGCGGTGAGGTCATCGGACGCGGCGAGGTCAACTATGACTCTGAGGAGCTGCTGGGCATGATCGGCTACCACACCGAGGAGTTGCCGAATGACATGCAGAAGCCTGTCGTCCATGCCGACTACCTGTCGGATTTCGCCTCCCGCGCTTAGGAGAGCGTTGCGCTGAGAGCTGCAGCGCTTAAAGACGCGCACCTGGGCGCGCCCGGACAGAGGTGCCTCGGCAAAGACCGACTGAGTGGGGACTGGCTGAGTGCGGACTGGCTGGGGGAGGAGTGCCTGAGCGCGGACTGCCTGGATGAGGAACTTTCGGGCATAATCCTAAGTGTGTTATCGAAAATTATTGGCGTCATCGGCGAGTTGCTCTTGACCGCTGGAGTGCTGGTGGCTCTCTTCGCCTTTTATCTGCTGTACTGGTCTGGTCTTGAAACCGGGAAAGCTCAGCAGCAGGCTCGTGATGAGCTGCAGCAGGCATGGTCCGCACCGGCATCGGCCCCAGCTCAGGCGCCAGAAGGCACGGAGCCAGCTGTTGAGGGCTCCTGGGTGCCTGGCTCTGCGGTGGCGATGATTTCCGCTCCTAAGGCGGGTTTTAGCGATTTGGTCGTATTCGAAGGTGTCTCCCAGGAAGTTTTGCGCGGTGGCCCCGGCCATTATCCGAGTACAGCCCTTCCGGGGCAGGTGGGCAACAGCTCCTATGCCGCTCACCGTGACGGCCACGGAGCTCCCTTTGACAACATTGACCGCCTGCAGACGTGCGATGACATCACTGTAGAGACGCGTGATGCTATTTACCGCTACAAGGTATTGCCGGTCGACGGTATGGCTGGCGCAGGGGAAAGCTTCGACTGCGTGCCAGAAGGAACTAACGTCCCCGAGATTCCCGGCCAGCACATTGTCACTCCAGACCGCGCTGATGTCCTCAATCCGGTCGGTGACGCCACTCTACTTACGCTGACTACCTGCCATCCCCAGTGGGACAATACTCATCGGCTCATTATTCACGCGGTCCTCGCCGGCGTTGAGACCAAGGAGGTCAACTAGATGTACGCAGCTTTTTGGCGATCCCTGCCGGGTCCGTGGTGGGTGAAAGCGATCATCACCATCGTGATTGCCGTCATCGTGTTCCTGCTGTTGATGAATTACATCTTTCCTTGGGTTGCTGAGCTAATTCCCTCAAATGATGTCTCACTCTAGTTATGCTGGTAGGCATGACTGCTCAAACGAACGAAACTGCTAACACCAATCAACAGGGCATTGCCGAGGATTCGGCTCTTAGCCCGGAGCGTGCTGCTGAGCGCGCCGAGGTTTTAGATAAGGCACAGCGTGCCAAGGTTGTCGCGGGAGAGCTGGCTCGCTTTACATCGGCACGCAAGAACGAGCTCCTGCTGGCCGCAGCAGACGCACTGGTCGCCCGTACTGAAGAAATTCTGGTAGCCAACGCCAAGGACATCGAGGCCGGTAAGGCCCGTGGTTTTAGTGACTCCCTGCTGGATCGCCTGCGTCTTGACTCCGATCGTGTTGAGGGTATTGCCGGTGGGCTGCGCCAGGTTGCGGCCCTGCCGGATCCGGTAGGCGAGGTGCTGCGGGGAAGCACTCTTCCTAACGGCATCAAGCTTTCCCAGGTCAGCGTTCCGCTGGGCGTGATGGGCATGGTCTACGAGGCTCGCCCGAACGTTACTGTCGATGCCTTTGGTCTGGCGCTGAAGTCGGGCAACGTGGCCTTGCTGCGTGGCTCCAAGTCCGCCGTCCACTCCAACACGCAGCTGGTCGCGGTTTTGCGTGAGGTGCTGGCCAACCACGATGCACCGGAGGACCTTGTTCAGCTGCTGCCGTGTGAGACCCACGATTCCGTGCAAGATCTCATAACTGCCCGCGGCCTGGTTGACGTAGTGATTCCGCGCGGCGGTGCCGGTCTGATTGAGGCCGTCGTGACGAAGGCAACGGTGCCGACCATTGAGACCGGTACCGGTAACTGCCACATCTACATCGATGCTTCCGCCGATATCGACGAAGCGATTGCGCTGATGATTAACGGCAAGACCCGCCGTCCGAGCGTCTGTAACGCCACTGAAACGGTTCTCATTGACTCGGCGCTGTCCGCGCAGGATCAGGTCCGCATTTTGGACGCGCTTGCCGACGCTGGCGTTGCGGTCCACGGCGATGTCGATAATCTGGCGGCCTCTGGGTGGACTGGTGAGGTCATTCCTGCGACGGTGGAAGACTGGTCGGATGAGTACCTCTCGCTAGACATTGCAGCGCGCATCGTCGACGGTGTGGTGGCCGCGACGGATCACATCACTGAATACTCCTCGGGCCACACGGAAGCTATCTCTGCACGTGACTGGGGCGTGTGCCAGGAGTTCGTCGACCGTGTTGATGCTGCTGCCGTCAGCGTCAATGCCTCCACTGCATTCACCGATGGTGAGCAGTACGGTTTCGGCGCAGAGATTGGTATTTCCACTCAGAAACTGCACGCCCGTGGGCCCATGGGGCTGCCGGAGCTGACCAGCAGCAAGTGGGTTCTGGCTGGTCGTGGACAGACTCGTCCGTAGTGCCCAGGTAAAGTGCCAGTCATGATTAAGCGCAAGAAAAGTGTGCGGTCGCGAGTACACGCCGCGTTGACAGCGAAGTCGGCGGACGCGCCCCGGCAGCGCATTGGCGTAATGGGTGGCACTTTTGATCCCATCCACAATGGTCACCTGGTTGCCGCTAGCGAGGTGGCAGACCGTTTCGACCTTGACTTTGTGCTTTTCGTGCCCACGGGTGAACCGTGGCAAAAGCGCGGCCGGAAGGTCTCTCACAGCGAAGACCGCTACCTGATGACGGTCATTGCCACTGCGTCGAACCCGCAGTTTTCGGTCTCGCGGGTTGATATTGATCGGCCGGGTGCGACCTATACCGTCGATACGCTGCGGGATTTGAAGGTCATCTATCCCAACGCGGATCTGTTCTTCATTACCGGTGCCGATGCGCTGCAGAAGATTATGACGTGGCGGGACTGGGAGGAGATGTTCGACGCAGCAACGTTCGTCGGTGTCACTCGTCCAGGGGTTCACCTGCGGGCAGAGGACCTGGAAGGAATCGACGCTTCACGGTTGCACCTCATCGAGATTCCCGCGATGGCTATTTCTTCTACCGATTGTCGAAAGCGTGCGGAGGCAGGACGCCCTGTTTGGTACTTGGTGCCGGATGGCGTGGTGCAGTACATCGCTAAGCGTGGTTTGTACCAGTCTGCTGAGGGCACGGTTGGTTCTGTGGGCCCCGCATCGGTGAACTCGGCCTCCGAGGATGCGGCGCCGGTGGCTGCGGCGTCGGTGGATGCGAAGTCCGATACCGCGGACTGAAAGTTAGCAAAATCCCGCTGAGACGGTAAGTTACAAGTACAAACGCTGTTTTTCACGACTTTTAATCACAAGGAGCTGAAGTCTTTCGTGACTGCACAACCACGCGCCATTGAGCTGGCGACCGCCGCGGCGAAGGCCGCCGATAGCAAAAAGGGTGAGGACGTCGTTGTTCTCGATGTCTCTGGCCCGGTGGTGATTACGGACGCATTCGTCCTGGTCAGTGCTGACAATGAGCGTCTGGTTGCCGCAATCGTCGACGAAATTGAGGACGATCTGCGTGACCTCGGCGCAAAGCCGGTTCGCCGCGAAGGTGTCCGTGAGGGACGTTGGGCGCTGCTGGATTACGGCGACATTGTCGTGCATGTCTTCCGCAGTGAAGAACGCGACTTCTACGGCTTGGATCGACTGTGGCGCGATTGCCCGCGCATCGAGGTCGAGGGCATCGAGCAGCCGAGCAACGAGGACGGCGAAGATTCCGCCCGCAATGCTCGTTCCATCGACGAGATTCCGCTGGCTGCCGAAAACCCGGACACGGACGAGTTTTAATTGTGGCGGGCTCACGCGAGGCACATGTTGCCGCTCGACGTCGCCTGATTATGCTGCGGCACGGGCAGACATCGTATAACGCTACCGGCCGCATTCAGGGACAGCTGGACACGCAGCTTTCCGACGTTGGTCGCGAGCAAGCCCGTACTGCGGCGCAGTACCTGGCGGAGGCTGAACCGCGAATCACAAAAATCGTGTCCTCTGACCTGACCCGGGCAGCCGACACCGCCCGTGCGCTAGCTGAGGCCACCGGTGCAGAGTTGAGTTTTGATAAGCGCCTGCGTGAGACCAACCTCGGTGAATGGCAAGAGCGCACCTACGACGAGATTGACTCCGCGTTTCCCGGTATGCGTGACCACTGGCGCCATAATCTCAACTGGGCGCCCAAGGGCGGCGAGACCCGTTTTGAGGTTTCCAACCGAATGCTGGCGGTCATTGCTGAGCTAGCGGCCAACCCCGATTGGGAGTCGGATACCTTTGTGCTCGTGTCCCACGGTGGTGCCATTGCTGCCGCTACCGCAGCCCTGCTGCAGATGCCGCGCGACTACTTCAGCACGTTCAACGGACTGGGCAACACTGCGTGGGTCGAAATGGAGCAGCGTACGCGCGTCAATGGTGAGACCTCCTGGTACCTGAATGCTTTTAACGCGAAGGTCCGTCAGCGGGAGTTGCAGGTTTCTGATTCTTCAGGAGGCCGCCATGCCCGGTGACGGTCGCGTTCGCATTGTTGTCGATGACACCGCGTGCCTGATGCCCGAGGTTGCCCGCAAGCTCGACATCACCGTGGTTCCCATCGGCCATGACATCAATGAAGACGCCGTCACCACGTCGGCAGTCAGTCCACTGAAGCTGTGCGCCGCATATGCGCGTGCGCTGGAACGCTCCAACAAGGATGGTTCTGACGCTGGCGTTGTCGCCCTGCATCTTGGCAAGGGAATGTCCGCTACCTGGTCTAACGCTGTCACCGCTGCTGGTGCGCTGGACCGTGTGACCGTCATCGATACCGACACCGTCGGAGCCGGAGTCGGTGCCGCTGCCATCGCGGCAGCTAAGGCCGCGCGTGCCGGGGCCAGTCGTGATGAGGTTGCCGATGTAGCTCGTGATGTGCTGCAGCGCTATCGACTCTGGTTGTTCGTACCGAAGCTTGACTCGCTGCGCCGTGGCGGTCGCATCTCCGCAGGCCAAGCGATGCTTTCTACGGCTCTTGCTATCAAGCCCATCGTCGGCATCAAAGATGGCTCACTGGCACTGGTCGCCAAGTGCCGTACAGAAGCGAAAGTCAAGCAGCGGATGGTGGATTTTGCCACGAAGATGGTGCGGTCTGCGTCATCGGCGAACCGTCCGCCTGCAGTATTGCTGCATCATTCCGACGCGCTTGACGACGTCCACGAGCTCCAGGCCATGCTTGCCGAAGAGCTACCCGACGATACCCGGTTTAGAATCCTGGATTTGCCGGAGTCGCTTGCTGCTCATGTCGGGCAGGGAGCCTATGCAGTTGGCATGGTTTCCGGTGGCTCGATTGATTCGGAGGCCATGGATTTTGAAGCAGAGCTGGGTGTGACAGAGCTGCTCCACAGTGTGGAGGAGAGTGACGCGGCTGCTGTTGAAGCTGAGGCTGTGGACGCGGTAGACGACGATTCTGGGAACATAGGCAATTCCGGTGACTCTGCTGGCACGGACGGTTCGGCTGAAAATGCTGGCGCCACTGACATAGGTGAGCCGATCACCGACCAGGCTGAGGTGAAGGTAGTTGAGAATCCGGCTGCCAGTCGCAACCGCAATAAGCGAATCCATCGCACAGTCGTGACTAATGAACAGGGAATTCCGCTTTTCACCACGGCGGTTTCTAAATTGCCAACGTGGAGTGAGAACCGCCAAGCAGCCCTGGATAAAGCTGAGCGTCTGGCGAAGGCTATCTCTGATTTGGCGCTGCGCGATAAGTCCGATCCCGAGGGAGCTGTATTTGGCACCGAAGGGGAGAAATCGCAGGAGTCGTTGTCAAGCGACAAGCGTGATGACGACGGCGATGAGAAGAAGAAATAGCGGCTGACCTGAGCAGATGATGTGACCTGTGGATAACCTCCACAGGTCATTTTTTATCCACAGATGACGCTTCGACAGGTGCTTTCGCGGGAGTGCGGTGTGGGGCGAGGCGCTAGTGTGCGCATCGTGACGAATTTGCGGAATCGGCTGGCGGACTACCTGGAACCGATTGATCAAGACAAGCGCATGGCGGTGGACTTTTCCACGCGCCGCGCGGTGGTGACGCCGCGGGTGGCAATGGCCGCGTGCATTGTGATTGCGGTGTTGGCCTTGGGAGCAATCGCTGCGGTGGTGTGGCCGTCGACGCCACAGGTGGAGATGCCTGCGGTGCAGGACGCTGCTGTCGCGGGGACGACACCGGAGACGACCGAAACCCCAGCGGAGATGCCGGGCGTTCCGGGGCAGGAGACTACCCCTCAGGCACAGGCGGGGCCGTTGATTGTGTCGGTGGTGGGGTTGGTTGTACATCCTGGCGTGGTGGAGGTGCCAGCGGGCGCGCGGGTGGTGGAGGCAATCGATCGTGCGGGTGGGCTTTTGCCGGAGGCTAATCCCGCCAGCGTGAACCTGGCGGCACCGTTGGTTGATGGTCAACAGATTGTGGTCGGGACAGAGGCGCTGCCAGCAGGAACGGCGGAGGGCGGTTCCGATGTTTCTGGCGGTTCTGGCGGCGGTGCTGCAGGCGGGGCTGGCTCGGGTGGCTCTGACGGAAAGATCAACATCAACACCGCCACTGCCACGCAGCTGGAGGAACTGCCCGGAATTGGACCCGCAACAGCGACCAAAATCATTGACTTTCGTGAAAAGAACGGGCCTTTTGCGAGCATCGACGCACTTGAGGAGGTACCGGGAATCGGCCCGGCTAAGGTAGAGGCTCTGCGCGATGCCGCCACCGTCTGACCTGCGCGCTCGTGCTGGGCTCGACGTGCGGCTAGTGCCAGCAGCGGTATTGGCGTGGGCGACTGCGGTGGCAGTGATCATGCGCCCAGAATGGGCGATAGTTGTGGCACCAAGCGCAATCGTGACTGCGGTGGCGTTGCCGTGGGCGTGGCAGCGTTGGTCGTGGCGATGGGGCAGAGGTGCGGTGACCTCCGGCTGGCGAGCAATCGCCACTATCGTGGTGCCAGCTGTGGCGGTGGCCAGCGTTGCGGTGGCCACGCGAATCCGCATAGCACAAGCCCGAGCCCACGAGCTCTATGAGGACATTGGTGGGATGGCGAAGGTGCAATTGCGCCTCGTCACCGAGCCGAAAGCAACCGAGTTCGGGGCCAGCGCGAAGGCCCGCATCGAGGGCCTTCCTGGGCAGGTGTCGGTTTTCGGCGACGAGTCACTGTTGGCGGTCACGAGAGACACCGTAATTGAATCCACAGCCGGTATACGTGCGGCCAGCAAGCCCTGCATTAGTGGTATCCAACTGAATCTACGCGGCGATGTTGAGGTCATCGCTCCACCACAGGGGCTGGCAGCTCAGGTGCGCCAGCAGCTCTTTGACTCGGCGCAGAATCTCCCCGTTGGTCCCGACCGTCTCATTCCCGCCATGGCCATCGGCGATGAGCGCGGCTTTAGCCTCACCGACGGCGACATGATGACTGCCTCTGGGCTTTCACATTTATCAGCAGTCTCTGGAGCGAACGTTGCGCTTGTTATCGGGGCTGTTGTGGCCGTGTTTTCGTGGGCTGGACCGCGGGTGCGCGTCGCAGTCGCCGCGCTTGCCCTGTATGGCTTTGTGGCAATTGTGGGTACAGAACCGTCAGTGCTACGCGCGGTGGTCACCGGCTGCATTGGGCTGTTGGCGATTCTTGTAGGACGAGCTGGCCAGGCCATCGCGGCGCTGTCGGCTGGCATTATTGGGTTGATTCTCCTGGCTCCAGACCTATCGGTATCAGGGGGCTTCGCCCTCTCGGTCGCAGCCACCGCCGGGTTAGTCCTTCTTGCCGAGCCCCTTGCCAGACGCCTGTCCGCCACCACCGTTATGGGTACCTGGCCCGCCCCAGTAGTCCGCGCCATCGCCGTATCGATTGCCGCACACGTGGTCACCATGCCCGTATTGGCGCTTCTCATCGGCGAAATTAGTCATGTCTCACTGCTCGCCAATCTCCTCGCCGCGCCCGCCGTCGCACCGGTTACTATCGCCGGCTCGCTCGCTGCCGTTGCCGCCGCACTGCATCTCAATTGGCTGGTCAGCGCTCTGCTCTGGTGCGCCGCGCCGTTCGCGTGGTGGATTCATCAGGTCGCACGTCTTACTGCAGGAATCGTTGCGCCCGCCACTGGGGCGGTCACGTTGGTCATTTCCTGCACGCTCACGTTCGCATGCTTGACGACGCTCTGGGCGTGGCCCCGTTTTGTGCTCCGCGCTGGGACCTTCGCTGCTGTCTTGGCAGCCGGTAGTTATGCCGCTATTTGGGTGTTCGGCCTCGACATTGCGCGTGCCCCACAGGGGTGGAAGCTTGCAGCCTGCGCTGAGAAGAACCAGCTTGTTCTCATTCACGCGGGTACTGCCGGAGAACCCGCCAACCATGTTGCATCGGTTGGTTACCCTGCACCGACCCCGCTGAGCCGGCAGTGCCGAATTGCGCTCAGACTCACCGAGAAAGAGGCGGGGTACGTCCAGGTGCTCGATGACACCACCAATAACCCCACGATAGAAACCGTGGCGGTGGAGTCCCCGTCGTATATCGCTGAAGCCGTGAGCGACCAACCGTCCCAATCAGGCCGCTCACCCCAGTGGTTTATCGCCCGCGAGTGTGGTCTGCGCGTGCGGGAAACCGTAATGACACCCGAGCACATTCCTGTGGTGTGCCCACAGCGAGATGGGCCGCAAGCTCTCTATTCGAATGGCGAAGTCTGGCGAGGAAAATGAAATCCGGGCTGTCCCGTAGGCTAGAAACAACAGTCGCAGGAATCAACGCGGAAAAGAGGTCGGGATTGAGCGCCGTCGCACCCGTGAATTTGATTGTGGGCAAAGAGGAGCTGTTGAAAGACCGCGCCCGCCTCGCCATTGTCGCTGCCGTCCGCGCGCAGGCAGCAACGGAGTCCGATCCGGGTGGACGCTCGGTGCCTGTGACCACCATCCGTGCGGGGGACATGACCACTGTTGACGCGGTGGAGCTCTTCAGCCCCTCATTGTTTGGGGATGACCGGATCGTGGTTGTTACCGACTGCCAGGATGCGGGTAAGGAACCCTCCAAGCTGTTGATGGATTCTGTTAAGGATCCCGCGCCGGGCATCACGTTGATTCTGTTGCACACTGGTGAGGGGCGTCAGAAAAAGATGGTCGCTGACCTGCGTAAGTTGGGGGTCCGCTTTTTCGAAGCTCAACCGCTTAAACGAAACGACTTGCCCGGTTTCGTTGGCGAAGAGTTCGCTTCACACGGGGTTAAGGTGCGTCGCGACGTCATCGATACCGTCCTGGATGCGGTCGGTTCAGACCTCCGCGAACTAGCCACCGCTATTTCCCAGCTCTGTGCAGACACCGCGGGCAAGGTCACCTCGGAAGCAGTGCGCACCTACTACGGTGCTTCGGCGGAGGTCTCGGGCTTTGAGATTGCCGAGCTCGCACTGCGCGGCCGGGGTGGAGAAGCGTTGGCCAAGATGCGCCGTGCCTTGCAGCTGGGCATGGCACCGGCACTGCTGTCGGCTGCAATCACGGGAATGGTTGGTGATGTAGCTCGGCTCCACGGTGCACGTGGTGTCAATGCGCGTAGAGATGCCCACCGCTATGGCATGCCGCCGTGGAAGTTGGAGAAAACTCAGCGGTTGGCATCTGCCTGGTCAACCCCGGCGGTTGCTCGCGCTGTGGTTGTCGCGGCACAGCTGGATGCAGACACCAAGGGAGCCTCATCGACGCCGGAACTATCGCTGGAACAGTCGGTGCTTCGTATCGCGGAGCTGGCCCATTCGTCCCATCGGCGTTAAAATTTCCGGGCTGCAAATGTGAAACTGTGTGAGTTTATGACACTTTCAAGCCATTTTTCAGGCCATTTTTGTCATAAACGTAGTCAGTAACTCGCATCGCCCCACCGCCGCCGGCCATAAACGCAGTCAGTAATTCGCATTGGGGTTAAATAACAAAAACCGCCTCCCGCCACATCCGAAATGAAATCGGAAAATAGCAGGAAGCGGTTAATTTCACGGCGCAAGCGCAGCGCAGAATCAGCACAGCGCCAAAAGGGAATTAGCCCTCCAGCTTGTTGAAAGCCTTAGCCATACCGGACTTCTTGTTAGCCGCAGTGTTGCGGTGGAAGACGCCCTTGGTGACAGCCTTGTCCAACTTGCGGGAAGCAACGCGCAGCTGAGCCTCAGCAGCAGCCTTGTCGCCAGCCTCAACAGCAGCCTGGAACTTGCGGATCTCGGTGCGGACTGCAGAGCGGATAGCCTGGTTACGCAGGCGAGCCTTCTCGTTGGTCTTGTTGCGCTTGATCTGGGACTTGATGTTTGCCATCGTGAATACCTCTTGTATCCGTAGTAGTTGGAATTGTTACCGTCCGCCACCAAGAAAAGTCCTGATCACAGTGCAAATTTTGGCTCCAACCCCTGCTGGTCAAACTAATTAACTAGCATAATCGAAGCCACACACTGCGCTTATACGGCGATGAAAACGCGAACCCAAGGTCCTGCCCGCGCTCGCCGAAAAGGAACGCAACGGTAAACAACTTGCAGAATCTTAGCAAACAGCGCTGCCTAATTCCAGCTTCGGCTAATTCCAGCCATAGTCACCGCGAAGTCGGGCGGCGATGAGCTCGAAGCGCCTGCGGGGCATCATTGCGCCTGCGCGGCGAATACCCGATTCTGGGATGAGCAAGATGCGGTCCATGCGAACCCACGATGGCTTGGGGTCTTCATTCCAGAATCCGCTGCCAATAAATAGCCACTCCGGGTGCTCACTGTGCTCGGTGCGGGTGGAGATGAGCATGCCCAGAAGATACTGGTCGTGGCGGCCAACCACGACCACTGCGCGCTCACGCAAAGCGGCATTTTCACCTTCTAGTTGCAGCGGAATCCACACCACTTCACCGGGGTCGGCCTGGCCATCCATGTCGGGGCTGTAGACGATTGTGCGGGCCAGCTCCGCGGTTGGGCGCGCGATGGTCACCGAATCTCGCAGTCGAAGTAGGGCCTCCTTGGACTCGTCGGAAAGCGAGGTGTCCTGGGCGAGGCCTAGCTGCATGTTGAGCTTTAACAGCGCCTCATCGAGTGTGTCGGGGCCACGGAACCACTCGGTACCGGCGAAAAGACGCGCGCTGATGCGATTACGCAGGCGGCGTGGCCAGCTTTCGCGTTCATTTTGATCGGTGGACGAAGTGGAGCTCATGGAATCTAAGTCTAGAGGTTTAGTGCGGAGGGAATCGATAGGTAAGATTGTGCGTGATTGTATTTAAGCCCGGCTGGTCGGTTTTCGAGGCCGGCGCATATGGGTCGGCCAACGCCGCGCCCCAATGCCCATAACGTCTTTATTTTTCGGAGTAGACCCAACGTGACCAAGAATTTTGCGGAGCAGACTTTTACGGACCCCTCACGGATTCGAAATTTCTGCATTATTGCGCACATTGACCACGGTAAGTCCACCCTGGCGGACCGAATTCTGCAGCTCTCGGGCGTTGTTGAAGCACGCGATATGCGCGATCAGTACCTCGACAACATGGATATTGAGCGCGAGCGAGGCATCACCATTAAGGCTCAGAACGTGCGCCTGCCGTGGGTTCCGCGCACAGGTAAGCACGCGGGCGAAGAGATTGTCCTGCACCTGATTGATACGCCTGGTCACGTTGACTTCACCTACGAAGTCTCGCGTGCGCTAGAGGCGTGTGAAGGCGCGATTCTGCTTGTCGACGCTGCTCAGGGCATTGAAGCGCAGACGCTGGCCAACCTCTACCTGGCCATGGAAAATGACCTGGAGATCATTCCGGTTCTGAACAAGATTGACCTGCCGGCCGCGGATCCGGATAAGTACGCGGAGGAAATCGCGCACATCATCGGCTGTGAGCCGGAGGATGTCATGCGTGTGTCGGGCAAGACCGGTGAGGGTGTTGCGGAAATGCTCGACCGAGTCTGTGAGCTCGTCCCGGCACCGGTCGGCGACCCGGAGGCACCTGCCCGTGCGCTGATTTTTGACTCGGTCTACGACACCTACCGCGGTGTGGTCACGTACATCCGTGTTGTTGATGGGCAGCTCAAGCCGCGTGAAGTCATTCAGATGATGTCCACCGGCACCAAGCATGAGCTGCTGGAAATCGGTATTGTTTCCCCGCAGCCGAAGAAGTGTAAGGGACTTGGCGTCGGCGAGGTCGGTTATCTCATCACTGGTGTGAAGGACGTCCGTCAGTCCAAGGTCGGTGACACCGTCACGCTGAACGCCACGCCGGCGGAGGAGCCGCTGGAAGGCTACGAAGAGCCGAAGCCGATGGTCTACTCCGGTCTGTTCCCAATCTCTCAGCAGGATTATCCTGACCTACGTGATGCGCTGGAAAAGCTCCAGCTTAACGACGCTTCGTTGACATTCGAACCTGAGACTTCGGTGGCCCTCGGATTCGGTTTCCGCGGGGGCTTCCTGGGCCTGTTGCACATGGAGATCACCCGCGCCCGACTGGAGCGCGAGTTCGACCTGGATCTCATTTCGACGGCCCCGAACGTTGTCTACCGCGTGGTCACTGAGGATGGCACCGAGGTCACTGTTCACAATCCGAGTGACTGGCCGGAGGGGAAGCTCCGCGAGATTTACGAGCCGATGGTTAAGTGCACCATCGTCGTGCCAAGCGAGTTCGTTGGCCCCACCATGGAGCTGTGCCAGCAGAAGCGCGGTGAGATGGGTGGTATGGACTACCTGTCTGAGGACCGCGTGGAACTGCGCTACAAGATGCCGCTGGGCGAGATTATCTTCGACTTCTTCGACATGCTGAAGTCCCGCACCAGGGGTTATGCTTCGCTGAACTACGAAGATGCCGGCGAGCAGATTGCCGACCTGGTCAAGGTGGACATCCTCCTGCAGGGCGAGGCCGTCGATGCATTCTCCGCTATCGTCCACCGCGACAACGCGCAGTGGTACGGCAACAAGATGACCAAGAAGCTGCGCGAGCTAATCCCTCGCCAGCAGTTCGAGGTCCCGGTTCAGGCGGCAATCGGTTCGAAGATTATCGCCCGCGAGAACATCCGCGCACTGCGCAAGGACGTCCTTGCTAAGTGTTACGGCGGTGACATCTCCCGTAAGCGCAAGCTCCTGGAGAAGCAGAAGGCCGGTAAGAAGCGCATGAAGAACATCGGTTCGGTCTCGGTGCCGCAGGAGGCATTCGTGGCTGCGCTGTCCACTGACGAGGGCGGTAAATAGAGGGGAAACTGTATGCCACGGAAGCGGAAGAAACTGGTCGAGAACTTCGAAGAGCTGCTTGAAGCCGGTGACATGGTTGCGCTGAAGGCCGTCTATGACACTTGCGCTCTCAACGCAGTTTTCGGATATAGCAAGGACACTGCACTAGCGCTCCGTGGCACCCCGCCAGAACTCATGCGTTGGCTGATTGACCAGGGGATCGACGTCAACACCGAGAACCGCTTCGGTAAGACCGCGCTGGCAGAGCATGCCAACCGGGGCGATACCGACAAGATGAAGGTCCTGCTCGAATGCGGTGCGGATACTGAAGCCGGTAAGTATCCTCCGCTTTTCATGGCAGCGAAGAGCCATCAACCCAAGGCGATTGCGTTGCTGTTGGAAAATGGCGCTGACCTCCATAGAGAGAACCGCCTCGGCCACGGTCGATCAGCATTCAAAGAGGCAATCGCTACCGCCGATACCGATGCAGTCCGGAGAGTCCTAGAGAGTATCGAGGTACTCCTGGACGCTGGTTCTGTAATCGACGACGAGGTGCGTGAAGAGTTCACCAAGTTCGGTCGCCGCTACAACCGCATGTCCGCCGAGGCTCGCGACGAGTACCAGCCGGTCATGGATCGTCTCTACGAGCGCATCGGTGCGGAACGTCCGGACGTGATTACGCCTCACGACGGCCACAGCGACATCATTGTCCCCGAAGACAAGTCGACCAATGGCCAGTTTAAATACCTCTGGAATTACCTTGTACCTGGTGGCGGTGCAGCCGCGACTGTGCAGGGCGAAGTTATTCGCATCGTCGGTCGGCTCGGGTACGAAGCCTTGGAGATGGGCTACGTCAACTGGGACGAAGATTTTGTCAAGATGACCGACTTCTGGCTGGAGACGGTTGGGGCTGCTGAGGAAGCGATGACCGTCGTGAAGCAGCGCAAAGCCGGGGAGGCGGACATTGATGCGTTGACTGAAGCGGCAGTCGCGTGGGTTGCAGACCACCCGCAGCCGATTACGTTGGGCGAGGTCCCGTATCGGCGCTAACCCCCAATTGGGTAGCTAAAAAACTGTTAATGGCAAGCCCTACGTAAAACCGCGGTGCCAGCCGTGTTTTTAATGAGTGGAATCTGTCTACCTAACAGCAATAATGTTTTCGATTATCGGTGGGCTCGGTGCTTCGTTGCTTCGGCTGCCGCCGCTGATTGGTTTCCTTGGGGCCGGTTTTGCCGTTCATGCAATGGGGCTTGAGGAAATCCCGTTTATTGTTTCGCTGGTCGAGCTCGGTGTTACCACCTTGCTGTTCACAATTGGTCTGAAGCTGAATCCGAAGGATATCGTGGCGCCGCGAGTGGTCTTTCAAGCCAGCCGATTGCTTTGGGTATAAACTGATTTTATGAAGGTCACCCAAAACCAGATGCCCGCGAGTCATCTTCGAACCAGTCGCAGTGCGACGTTTCGGATGACCGCGGGCTTTGCTGTTGTGATGCTCGGAACTCTCGTCGGCTGCTCGTCTTCGGACACGGAAGATTCCGCCGCATCACAAAGCAACGACGATCACAGCGCGGTGCAGCCGCAACCGACGTCGGCAAGCGAAGGCGATAATACGGACATGCCTTCGCCGACGAAGGGAGCGAGTGCCGACAGCATCGGATTCGATGAAAGCGCCTACCAGAAGATTGACGTTCAGCGGTTTAGTCAGAACGGAATCAAGGCGTTCTACGTCACGCTCGACGGGAAAAAGAGCGAGTGTTTCTACTCTGAGGGCGCGGTGACGTGCACCGGTCAAGCTGATTCATCGATTCCCGACGTGGAGGTTCCGCCGTTCCCACCACAGTCGCCGGGCGCAATCATGCTGAATACTTCGGGCGCCGCGTACACGCTCGTCGAAGGGGTACCGCCGGCTGAAGAAGAGCTTGACGACGGGCAGTGGACGAGCTTCGGCACCGCTGCGTGTGCCAAGACGGATGCGGACAAGCTGGTGTGCCAGTCGGATAATGCGTCCTTTGCCATCGAAGGCAAGGACAAGACGATTCGGACCTCTGGCAAAGTTTTTGATTCCGTCGAGGAACTCATGGCTCAGGGGAGTGAGCCGGCGAGGGGCTACAGTCAGGGCACGGATGCACTTGTTCAGGGGCCGATGATGTGCGGTGCCATGGAGGGACATCGACTGGCGGAAGTGGTCAAGGGTGAGATGACCTGTGCTGAGGCCATGGATGTGCTGGACCAATATGACGACATCAAGCACTCAGAGGGCACGGGCAACACGCTTACTGTCGAAGTGGGGGAGTGGACGTGTAGCTCGCCGACAGCCGCGAGGTCAGAAGAGCTGCAGGCTGTAACAGTGTGTGAGGATCCGGAGCGTGGCTTGGAAGTCCATGACCCCGTGATGGGCTAGCAGGGCTGCCGTGGCTAACCGCACTTTCAAATAAGCCTAAGCTGGAACTATGACTGACTTATATCTCGTACGGCACGGCGAAACTGAGTGGTCGCGCACTGGGCAGCACACATCGGTAACCGATCTTCCTCTGACTGACAACGGACGGGAGGAAGCCAAGGCCCTCAACGGCTGGCTGGATCCGAAGGACTTTGGGTTAGTGCTGGCATCACCCCGTCAGCGTGCACAGGAGACCGCTCGATTGGCAGGATTCCACGACTTCGAGGTCGAAGAGGATCTTGCGGAATGGTTCTATGGCGACTACGAGGGGATTACCTCGAAGGAAGTGCAAAAGACTGTTCCTGACTGGCAGATTTGGACTCACGGTGTGCCCAATGGTGAAACCGCGGAAGAAGTCCGTGAGCGCGTTGAACGTGTAGTCAAAAGGGTTCGTGAATCGGGGGAAGACAAGGCGATTCTGTTCGCCCACGGTCACTCGCTGCGTGCGCTCACAACGGCTTGGTTGGAACTGCCCATTGAACTTGGCCAGTCCTTCCCATTGAATACCGCGTCTCTGTCCGTGCTTGGTCGCTACCATGACCGGCCTGCGGTTCTGCGCTGGAATCTCTCGCGGGGGCTGTAGCGGCAGGCAATGTTCGCCTGCCAGCTTAAAAGCTGTCAGCATATGATGTGAATCTCCCCGAAAGAAACGGAGTCCGCGACCGATGGCATCCATTCCACCGAGCAATTTCTTTCAAGCGATGAGGCCAACCGGCAACAGGCCCGGGTATGCGGTCTTGGACTTTGAGACCACCGGTTTCTCCCGGCATGACCGAGTCATTGAAATTGGTGTGGTGCTGCTGGATACGAACTGTCGTGCCGAGCGGACGTGGCAAACTCTGGTGCAGCCGAACCGGGGCTTCGATAACTCAGATGTCCACGGAATTACCCCCACGAATTTGGTTGGTGCGCCCACGTTTGAGCATGTGGCGCGCCGCTTCGCCGAGGTACTCAACGGCCGCGTTATTGTCGCTCACAACGCCAGTTTTGAGTACAAGTTCCTGACCAACGAGTTCGGGCGCCTCGGCATCGAGCTTGCCGACGGTAATTGGTTGCTGGACACGATGGTGCTAGCCCGACAATTTATGCCTGGCCAGCCTGTTTCACTGAAAAATGTTCTCAGCATCATGGGGATTGAAAACAGGGCGGCACATACTGCACTCGCAGATGCTGAGGCGACCGCGGCAGTGCTTCAGCGGTTTGTACAGGCACGTCCGGACATCGTGGACTACGCTGAGTCGCTTTATTTTGCGCCAGCGCAATTGGTGCAGTTGCACATTTCGGAAGTGCCCCTGCTTGAGCGCAATAATGCGCAGGCTGCTGGGGATGTAGCTGCTGCAGGCACCACTGCAGATTCAACCGCCACAGGTACCGCTGCAGATCAGCAAACTTCCGAGAAGCAGTGGCTGCAGGAACTTACCCAGCATGTGCCACGAACTGGTGATGTGGCTTCCGACCAGTACATTGGCTTCCTGGTGCAAGCAATGGTCGATGGGCGACTGGACATGCGAGAGCTGTCCAAGTTGCACGGCATTGCCGCAGAACATGGGTTGAGTGCAGATGATGTCAATATGCTGCATGAGCAATACCTGCAGCAGCTCATTGTGCAGGCTTGGGCTGACGGCGTAGTAACGGAGCAGGAACGCCGCTGGCTTATCCGTATTGCCGGAGAGCTCAACATCGAACGCAATCGTGTGGAAGATCTGGTCACTTCTGCACGAAAACTGGAACTTCGCCCTGGTGACCGCGTGACCTTTACGGGCGCCATGGCAACTCCGCGAGAGGTCTGGGAAGCGCGTGCGCGTGCTGCTGGCCTGGATGTTGGTGGAGTCATTAAGGCCTCCGTGGTTCTTGTTGCCTCGGATGTAAACACCCAGTCGGGTAAAGCGAAGAAGGCGCGTGCACTGGGCATTCCCATTGTCGATGAAGTGACTTTCGCCCATGCGCTGGCCGAGCTGAATGCTGCACAAAAGCGCAGCGCTGAACAGAACCCCGCCAAGCACGACACCCCGCGCCTGGAAACCGTAACAGATGCAACAGCCGACACTGACACGTCGGCCACCGCCGACAGCGAAGAATCCGCTGGCAGCGAGCCCATGTCAGAGCTGCGGGACCTCACCACAATCTTCCCGTGGCTGAGCGATAGGAACTTCAGCGGAATTGGCGAAGATGTCCTGGGAATTGCGCAGGCGTGGATCAAAGATCATCAGACTTCGGGGCTTACAGGGCTGTCCCCGTACATGAACTTCCTGGCATTCCCAGAGAGCCCGGAATGGCAGCGCGTCTTGGCCAAGTTGGGGCTGACCGAACCGGAGGTCAAGGACACCTCGCTGCGCAATCGTCTCATCCGCGAGCTCACAGTCCGAGACCTGCAGGACCTCAAAGGTTATGGTCGAGTGCGCGTCCAGAAGCTGGTGGCAGATGCGGTCACGCATGCGTTCGATGAGTTTGAAGCAGGCGATGCCACCGCCAACGACACCGCCGACCTCAACGCGGACCACCCGTTCGACAACACCGATGACTTCGGCATTAGCTGGGACGACACAACTGCTCCCGAAACATCGGTACTGCTGGATTGGTTGGCAATCACCGGCGCATCAAATCGCATCCTCGCCGGAGCAGAAGACAAAGCCTACGTCCCCGAAGCCGTGCGCGAACAAGTGGGCAGCCTCAACGACAGAATCACAGACATCCTCACCGGTGCTGAACGCGAAATTCAGCACATCACCGGCCAGGATGAACGCTTCCCGGCAATTCTCAACCGTCGCCTCCACGACGGTGCCACCCTTGCGGAGCTCGGTCAGCAATTTGGTGTTTCCCGCGAACGAGTCCGACAGCTGGAGAACGCACTGCTGGCATCACTGGCCGATGCCGGCCCCAACTGCGAGATTGTCCGCACCGGGCTGTTCCACCGCTACGCGCCGCTGGCTACAATCAGCCAACTCCGAAGCGATATGCCAGGCTTGTTCACCGTTCCCGATGGAATGTCTGCACCGCTGCTGAACCTAGTCAATCTCACCGGTACTGCGGACGCTGCCGTGGCGCAGGCTCAGTGGAGCATCGAGGGCGAATGGTTCATTGCCACCGGCTTCGAGGACAAATTCGCCGCCACCGTAGAGCAGCTCACCGATGACTTCGGCATCGCACCCGTGTCGGAATTAGTTACCGCGCTGGGCATCCCAGAGGACATCGTGCGCGGGTGGATCAACCAGCGCACCGGGTACAAGATATTTGAGGGCCACCTGTTTACCAAGGTCACGTCGGTAAGCGATAGGGCAGTGGCGTTGCTTGCGCACCGTGGTAAGCCGATGCACATCGACGACATCGCCACCGTTATCACCGACCGAAACTCGCGCGGCATTGACGGTCGTCTCGCGCTTGATCCGCGGACGAAGCGGTGCGCGCCAGGCACGTGGGCGCTGGCGCAGTGGGAGTTGGAAGAGTGGACGACAATCGCCGGCTACATCTCCCGACGCATTGATGATGCCGCCACGCAGGGGCACGATGGCGTTTTGCTTGACGACGTCATCGCGGGCGCAACCAGGTTTGGCGTATCGGAAAACTCCGTGCGCACATACGCCGCTGGCGGTGAGTTCGTGGTGGAGGACGGTTACGTTCGTAAGCGTTCGGCCGAAGAAATCGAACCGATCGATGCCACACCGGAGGAATCCCGTGGCCTCTACTTGCGCGAAGGGCAGTGGTGCCTGTTGCTGACTATTACTCACGATCATGCGCGTGGCTCGGGAAGCGCTATTCCTCCTGGCGTCGCGGGCATGTATGGGCTGGGGTACGGCGATGAGAAGCTGTTGCCGTCCAGGATGGGCGACCAGCGGATTGTCGTTGGCCGTACGAACACTTCGATGTCTACGATCTCCCGCTTTGTCAACGATATGCAGCTTGCCGAGGGGGAGCGCGTGTGGATTCACTTCGGTGACACTTTCGACATCACGCGTGCGCCTGCGGAAAACCCTGACGCGGAAGGGCTGGCGGCGTTGGTTAATGCTTTCGGCCTCGATGAGGAGTTTGCCGCGGAGCTCGCTGCCGAGGGCGATTCTGCGGAGCTCGATGTCGATGCTGTGCTTGCAGCAATCAATAGGCAGCTCGGGCTGCCTACCGATGCACCTCGCCGCAAGACAGTCTCGCGCCTGCGCCATCGTCGCGATGACGAGTTAGCCGACACCATTCAAGCTCTGTAGGAGACACTCCGTGATTCACAATTCCGATGCCTTCGCCCGCGTCCTCGACCGTGCCCGCGGCGTGCTCTATGGCCAGGTCATCGGCGATAATCTCGGGGCGCTGGTGGAATTTTGCAGTGCCGAGGACATCGCGAAGCGCTATCCCTACGGTGTTCGCGAACTTGCCGATGGCGGCACCCACAATATCGCCGCTGGTCAGCCCACCGATGACTCCGAGATGGCGCTGGCATTGGCACGCTCACTGGTGCGCTGCGAAGGCTACGATGCCGACGATGTTCGTGAGTCCTATGTGCGCTGGGCGAATTCCGATGCTTTCGATATCGGGGAGGCTACCACGGCGGCGCTGTTACGACGCGCGCCGAACCCGAATTCCCAGGCCAACGGCGCGCTCATGCGCATTTCACCGCTGGCTATCGCATACTGGCGCAACCCCGCACGCGCTGGCGAACTGGCGCGCACAGACGCCGCCATCACGCACCCGCATCCGGTGTGCATCGACGCCAACTCACGTTACGCATCCGCGCTTGCCGACGTCATCAGCGGCGGCCTCCACCAGCCGCGCCGCGGCATTGGCGTGGGTGCGCTGATGGAGTGGTTGGCCTCCCAGAGCTCGCAGTGGGAAGCCGAGTGGCAGGCCAGCGGTGCCGTGGTGGATAGCGGGGAGCCGGATTTCTCTGTGCATCAGGGCTGGCTACGCTTTGCGTTGTGGGCATTGCATGAGGAATTGCGCCGGGTAGAAGACAACACCACAACCTTTGAGGACTCTCTGGTCCGAGTCATTGGCCGTGGCGGTGACACCGACACTAACGCGGCTATCGTTGGTGCGTTTCTCGGTGGCGTCTTCGGTGCCTCCGCCATTCCACAGCGGTGGCGTGACGTGGTTGATTACTGTTCGTCGAAGCGAAACCGGCCGGCGGAGTATCACCCGAATGACGTTGCGGAGTTGGCGGAGCAGCTGGTTGCCGTAGGGAACTAATTAGATAGTGCACTCACTAATGGGTAGACGTGTGTTTTGATGTCTTACCGTTTGACGATTTTTCTCCCTCGTCGTGGGTATCAGTCGTCTCAACCATCTCGTTGGTCTGGTGATACCACTCGGTCAGCTGCTCCATACCGGATTCGACTCCCGCGGAGGAGCCGACGCCCCGATCCTTGTCAGTGCGCTCAACAGACAGTTCGAAGTCATCGCCGTATTCTTCCAGGCCGCGTTTGACTGCATTGCGGACTGCGGTCTTGGCGAAGGTGGTGCGGATTGCCTGCGGGTCGGTGCTGAGGTCCTTGACGAAGGATATGAGCAGCGCGATGATGATCACCGCGAATGGCATTGCCGTCAAAATTGTCAGTGACTGCAAACCAGACAGCGCATCCTCACCGCCGGTGAGAAGCATGACCACGGCGATGCCCATCATGAGAACGCCGAAGAAAACCACGACCAGCTTATTCGGCTCCGGATCGCCCTTGGAGGCCATCGTGCCCATCACTACGGATGCCGAGTCGGCAGAGGTAATGAAGAAGATTGCCAGAATCACAATCACCAGTGCAGAGACGACACCGTTAAACGGCAGCTCGCCAATCAGGTTGTAGAGCACCTGCTGTGAGGAGGCTGAGCCGTCAAAGCCGGGGACGTTGTTGCGGGCGAAGTCAATAGCGGTGCCGCCGAAAATAGAGAATGCGAGCATCAGCACAAAGGACGGCACGATGATGGTCACCAAAATGAACTCACGAATCGTGCGGCCACGGGAAATGCGGGCAATAAACATGCCCACGAAGGGAGCCCAGGCAATCCACCAAGCCCAGTAGAACATTGTCCACGCAGCCTGGAAGTCCAGAGTTTCCTGGCCCCAAGACAACGAGCGGGAGGACATATCCAGGAAGTTATCCAGATAGCTCAAAATGCTCGATGGCAGAAGGTTGATCAGGAACAGGGTCGGTCCTGCGGCAAAGACAAAGAAGAGTGACAAGAAGGTCAGCATGATGTTGGTATTCGACAGAATACGAATACCCTTCGACACGCCAGAGACCGCCGAGATAATAAAACCGACGCTTAAGACCACGATGACGACAAGAAGTACCGCCATCGAAGAAGTAAAACCAGCGAGCGTTGAAATGCCCTCGCCAATCTGTAGCGTGGCAATACCCAGCGAGGCAGCAGTACCGAACAGCGTCGCCACAATCGCCAAAATGTCAATGGTGCGACCAATGGGCCCATCAGTGCGTTTCAAAATCGGCGTGAAAAGCGAAGATATCAAGCTGGCGCGGCCACGGCGGTACGTCGAGTAGGCAAGTGCGCCACCAACCAGTGCGTACAGTGCCCACGGTGAGAAACCCCAGTGGAAGTTTGCCTGGGCAACCGCTCGGTGCAGTGCTTCCTCAGTGTGAGCCTCCACCGTCAGCGGCGGCGGTGAGTGATAGAACGCCAACGGCTCAGATGGGCCGAAGAAGTAAATACCGACACCGATGCCGGCAGCGAACATCATGGCTACCCAGGAAAAACGGGAGTATTCCGGTTCCTCGTCATCCTTGCCCAATTTGATATTGCCGTAGCGGGACATGGCAATGCCCAACATCACAATGACACAGATAACCATGGTGACATTGAAGAGCCAGCCGAAGTTTTCCAGGCCCCACGACAGCGCGGCCGAAGAAACCGAGGAGACTGTTTCGGGGCTGGTGATACCCCAAATGACAAAGGCGATAATCAACACCGCGTTGACGCCGAAAACCAGCTTGTCCAGTCCGAACTTGTATTTCAGCTCTTCGACACTGAATCCAGGCACCAGTCCTGGGTGCATATTGGCAGGGTAGAGACCGATTGCGCGTTTAGTGCGCAGTGCACGGGCTCTATCCAGGGTTTCGTCAAGAGGGCTTAGTTTCTTCTTCGGGCCATGTTGTTCCGCGTCATCCACGCTGGATCTCCTTGGTTTACTCGTTTTGTCTAGTTAACCCTCTTTCCCGAAGATTTTCTTCATTTAGATAAATCACGTGGACGCTACGGAACTCGGTGAGTCCAGCCCTCCGTGCCGTATTTGGTGTCAATAAGGTGCTGCGCCGCAGCGAAGTCTTCGTCGGAAAGCGATGCTTCGGCGGCGCCGTAGCGGTTGATGAATGTCTGCTTCATCGCGTCAATGACTTCGGCGCGGCTGGCACCCGTCTGGCGGCGGAGCGGATCGACGCGCTTCTTCGCGCTGCGCAAGCCCTTGTCGGCAATCTTGGCCTTGCCAATGCGCAGGACTTCCATCATCTTGTCAGCGTCGATATCGTAGCTCATGGTGACGTGGTGGAGCACCGTCGAACCACGGCGCTTCTGCGCGGCACCACCAATCTTGCCGCCATCGGAGGTGATGTCATTGATGGGGACATACCACGCATTGACGCCGAGCTGCGCGAGTGCAGCGATGACCCAGCGGTCGAGGAATTCGTAGGATTCGACGTAGCTAAGGCCAGCGACCAGCTTCTCTGGCACATAGAGCGAGTAGGTGACGCAGTTGCCGCCCTCCATGAACATCGCACCGCCGCCGGAAAGACGACGCACCACCTGTACGTCGTGCTTCTCTACGCCCTCGGGTTCGAGTTCGTTGACGTAGGACTGGTAGGAGCCGATGACGGTGGCACGGTCTTCCCAATCCCAGAACCGCAGAGTTGGACCACGTTGACCAGAATTGACCTGGTCAAGGAGGACTTCGTCGAGGGCAACATTCAGCACCGTTGGCAGGACACCCGGCTGCAAAACCTCCCACTCCAAATCGGTGAAGTCGACAGCCTGCGTCAGTGCGCGGCGAACGACCTGCGCAATAACGTGGGTATCAAAGCCGTGCAGTCGCACCTCGCGGCCGGATTGATCCTCAAAATCCTTTAGCGCCGCATCGAGGCGAGCCTGCAGGCGTTCCGTGTTGTCCTCGGCAGGTGCACCGAGGAGAGCGTCATTAATGATGTCGTAGGCTTCATCGGGTTCGAGGAAAAAGTCGCCCGAAATGCTTATCGACGAAATAGTGTCACCTGTGGTCTCACAGTCGGCGACAACCAATTTGCCGCCGGGAACCTTCATCTCTGAGTGGAATTTCTGTGCGGAGGTCATAGGTTTCGATGGTACTCGCGGCGGGCGTTACGATATCCCCCGTGTTTACCTCATCGACTTTGGATCACCGCGCCCGCAAAATTGTCGCGTGGGTAGCGGGCTTGAATCTTCTCGGATTCTTCGTTGAATTAATTGTCGCCTCGATTATTGGCTCCGCAGCCCTGTTTGCTGACGCTGCGGACTTTCTTGAAGATTTCCTCATCAACCTGCTGGTTCTCACCGCATTGGGTTGGTCGCTAGCAAGCCGTCGTAAAGCAAGCTTCGGCCTCGCCGGATTGATCCTGATTCCGGCGATCGCGGCGTTCGGCACCGCCATTTGGAAGATGATCAGCGGTGAGCCGCCGGAGCCGCTCACGCTGTCGGTGACGGCAATTATCGCGATGGTCATCAACCTGGTCTGTGCGATTTTGCTGATGAACCTGCGCAAGGCCGACAGTGCGCTCATGCGCGGCGCGTGGTTGGCGGCGCGTAACGACGTCCTGGCGAACCTGCTCATTCTCGCCGCCGGAGTGGTCACCATTTTCTGGTTCAGCGCATGGCCGGACATCGTCGTGGGACTTGTCATCGGCGTCATTAATCTCACGGCCGCGAAGGAAGTTTACGAGCAGGCGCGTGCCGAAGACCCCGAGCTGGAGATGGATGATGACGACTAGCGCTGACTAGTCGTGTGTGGCTGGGGGAGTAGTGAGGTCGCGGAAAAGCAGGGAAGGACCGGGGCCTTACTTCCACATATCCTTTTGCCACTGCGGCTTATGAGCGTAGGTGAACTCGTAGTATTCCTTGTTCTTCAGCTCACTGGCTGCAGCCTGGTCAATCACAACCGTGGCCCGGGGGTGCAGCTGCAATACGGACGCAGGCATCGACGCGCTCAGTGGGCCCTCGATGGATGCGGCAATAGCGTGCGCCTTCGCGGTGCCGGTGGCCAGCAGCAGGAGATGCCCCGCTCGTGAAATGGTGCCAAGCCCCTGGGTAACCACGTGGTACGGCACGTCTTCCGCGGAGTCGAAGAAGCGGGCGTTATCTAGCACGGTCTGCGGGTGCAGGGTTTTAATGCGAGTCAGGGAGCCAAAAGAGCTGGCGGGCTCGTTGAAACCGACATGGCCATTGGTGCCGATGCCCAGCAGCTGAATGTCGATGCCGCCGGCCTCGATAATCTTTCGCTCGTAATCCTCGCAGGCCGTGCCGATATCGTACGCGAGGCCATCTGGAATATGGACACGCTCCGGGGCGACATCCACGTGATCGGAAAACTCACTGTGAATCACGTGGTAGTAGCTCTGCTCATGCTCGATGGGCAGTCCCACATACTCGTCGAGTGCGAAGAAACTGCAGTCCTTGAATGTCACATCACCAGCCCGATGGCGACGAATCAGTTCCCGATACGTCGCAAGCGGAGTCGATCCTGTCGCTACACCAAGGTTTCCACCTTTGTTGGCGTAGTGAGCGAGGTAGTCCGAAGCGATGCTCGCGACTTCGGCCTCAGAATCGACGATGATGATTTCCATGGTGGAACACTCCTGAAAACGAGGGCTCGTGGCAGAAATTGCAAAAGGTGCGAGACAGAGTACCAGTAACTCCACAACGCTAAGCGCTATAGCCCTATTCAGATGAGGTTAATCTGCCATGGGGTGAGACCTGTAATTGAGCCCTGTTTTTCCTGCGTAGGCTACTTCACCCAGAAGTTGCCGTTTTCATCCTTGTAGATGATGTCGCCAGCGTGAGCGACCTGGGTGTCGTTAACCTGAAGCTCAACCAAATCCAGCGTTTCGACGATTGGCTCACTGTAGACGCCACCGTTAAACCAAATCTTGAAAGCATCTGCGGAAGTCGAAGATCCAGAGAAGCGGTGTTCTTCATACTTGTGCGCTGGTGCAAAGGGGCAGCCAATAGCCTGTGCGATAGCCGGAGAGGCAGCAACAGCGCCCAGCACAGTAGCGGCACCGATGGCGACGGCGACGATAGAGCGAGAGAACTTCATGAGTCAATTCTAAGCCGATTCAGTCCCGAGTGGGAAGGCCTGACTGAACGGCTGTCGCCCGCCACTTAGTACTGCCCGCCAATTACCGCCACTCAGCAGTAGCCGGGTCAATGCCTTCCTTACGGGCCTGAGCTTCAATCAGATCCAGCAGGTAGCCAGCATTGCCGCGGTAGTACCGATCAAACCGGGAATCAGCGACGTACATGCGAGCCAGCAGAATCTGCTTTTCTCGGCCAGCCTCGTAGAAGCGGGTAATAGTGGCTAAGTGACGGTCAACTAGTTCTGCCGCCTCCTCGGAACCGGGCTCGACGTGGCGTTCGGCAGCGTCGGCAAGCGCATCGGCAAAATCCTTAGCTTCCGCCTCGAGTGCGGCCCAGTCGCTGTCATTCATTTTTTCCTGAGCCTGCTGGGATTGCTCCCACTCGGTGGTGTCGCCCCAGCGCTCCTCAGCTTCGGCCTCTAGAGTCTGCCAGTCGCGGCCGATAAGTTCCGCCTTTGTCTTTGCTTCCATCGTGTGTCCTTCCTCAATTAGTTTGTCCAGAGACTGCACCATGTGGTGCAGGTCAGCGATCTTCTCGGTGAGAACAGTTCGCTGTGCGAGCAAACGATCTTTCCGACTTCTCGGGGAGGAATCGCCGTGGACGAACTCCTCGATAGTCTTCAACGGCACACCGGCGGCGCGGTAGACCAGAATCTCCAGCGCGGTGTCGATGTCCTCGTCGGTGTAGAGGCGGTAATCGGACCACGTGCGATACTGCGGGCTGAGTAGCCCAATGGCATCCCAATGTCGCAGCGTGCGCGTGGTAACGCCCAGGAGGTCGGCTGCCTCGCCGATGGTGTACTCGTTGTCGTTGTTGCTCACGGGAATCATCTTTCTGTTTGACGCCGCGTCAAGGTCAAGACCTGACGCCGAAATCCGTCGAGGAAGTTAGCTGGGGCATCCGCAGGGGAGGGAGCGGGGCCGGGGTCCGCCAATCTTCGAGGCTCTACCGCAAGAGCCGAAGTCTGTTGATTGCCGCCGCAACCTCCTGGAAACGAGGCTCCGCGAGATGACCAGAGTTGGTGAACTCAGCTGTCGCATCGAAGAGTGAATGACAAAAGTTGTCGTGCTCGCGCTGGATTAGGTCGGTGAGGTCAGTACGCCCATCGAGCTGCTTTACGACGGCGCCCAGAATCCGGGCAATTGCTTCTGTTTGGGAGGAATCCATCAATTGGCTGACAGCGCGCAAATCAAGATTGTCCTTGCCCACCTGAATCAGCTCTAGACCACGAGCACGCGGTGGCTTAGGTGGTTTCGCACCGCCACCGCGCCCACCGCGACCGCCGCCGCGGCCGCCATGCCCACCATGGCCACCACCGGTAGGGAAGTCAGCCTGCAGAAAACGCTCACCGATCTGCGCAAAAGCAGGCGAAGGCTCAGCCGGAGTAGCCGATTCGCGAAGTTCACGGGCGCGCTCGGTGACGTCGTAAGGCGTGTACGCATCCAAAGCAATCACGGTGTCCGCGACATCGATGAAAGCCCCAGAGCCGCCAGCGACGATAACCGTGGAGATCCCGTGGTCCTCCCAGAGCTCGCGGACCCGTGCGACCAGTGGAGTAATCGGCTCCCGGTCATCGGGGATGAGGCGGCGCATGCGCTCATCGCGAATCATGAAGTTGGTCGCGGAAGTGTCCTCATCGATGAGCAGCACTCGCGCACCGGAACCCAGCGCCTCCATCAGGCTCGCAGCTTGGGAGGTCGACCCCGATGCATTCGCGGTGGAAAACCGGGTCGTGTCATCACCGGAGGGAAGGCCGTTGATAAACGGCGAGATATCCACACCCGTGATGGCCCGGCCGTCCTCGGCACGCAGTGCAACCGCAGTCTCGTCGGCGACCACAAACTCGCGGCCATCGCCAGCGATATGGTTATAAACACCCGTGACCAGGGAAGACAACAACGTGGACTTGCCGTGATAACCGCCACCGACAATCAACGTCACGCCCCGCGGAATACCCATGCCGTGCACGGTTTTGCCCGACGGAAGCTGAAAACTGTGCTGCAGCGATTCCGGCGAGGTAAACGCAGTCGCGCCGGGCTTCGGCAGCTGGCTATTGCCCGCCTGACGAGGCAACACCGCACCGTCTGCCACAAACCCAATCAGGTCCGCGTCCGCCACTGCACGGCGCAAAAACAGCTGGTCATACTCCAATTCCGCGGCTGCCTCGAGCGCATCGATGGGTGCGTTCACGATGGCGTCGTCAAGCGCGTCCAACAGATCCTCACAGATCAAGCGCGCCGCCTCACGCCCGAGAATGCGTCGGCCGCGGGCGGGCAGTTGGATTTCTAGGCTGATCTGGAGGGCATCGTCATGCTTATCGACGTCGTGCGCATCCGCACGGAGCTCAGCGACAGCTGCTCGGCGCAAGACCTGCTGACCTGGAGAATCAATGAATAGTCCGCGACCATACTTCTTCAAAGCGCGCACGAGGCGGCGGTTCAACAAATCGAGCTCAGCCGTGCTGAACCTACCGGGCTGTGACCGGGAGGCGCCGCGATAGTCCAGTACGGACAGCGGAATGTGGACGCGTGCCCGCGATGCCGGGGCGTAGGGGTCGGATTGAACCTTGTCGATAAATAGCGTCGCGTCCAGGTCTGGCAGCTCGTGGGAGCCACGAAGAGATTTGTATGCACCGTAGCTCTTGCCATCGAGGTTGGAGAGACGTCGATAAAGGTCAGCGGGCATATTTCTACTTTCGTTGAAGATGTTAGATGTTCTTCCCGCGAGTGTAATGGCAGAAGGGGCAAGCGCGTTTCGTGCTTCGACTGGCCTGAGCAGACAGTCGCGTGCGTCAGCGCCGTTGCTGCGGACAGGTAGCGTGAAAGGTATGACGGATAGCTCGGAAGCTGACAAACCTGTAGGGGACAACCCAGAGTCGGTGCAAAAACACGCCAGCACCAACGCCAAGCGCTACGTTTGGGCGCACGGCCTGCAGAATATTGGCGATCAAATCGTCGCGGCAAAGACGTTGTTGCCATGGTTGCTGCATTCGGCTGGCGCGCCGGGCTTCTTCATCGCCATGCTTGTGCCAGTGCGCGAGTCCGGCTCGATGCTGCCGCAGGCAGCGCTGACACCCTGGGTAAAGTCTCGCCCGCGCCGCACAACCGTCTGGATTGCCGGGGCGTTGGGGCAAGCCATCGCGGCGGTGCTGATTGGTCTGGCGGCGTTGTTCCTGGAAGGCACCGCGCTCGGCGTCGCTGTCATCATTGCACTTGCAGGCTTTGCGACGGCACGAGCTCTGTGCTCGATGGCCTCGAAGGATGTTCAGGGACGCACGATTCCGAAGGGGCAGCGCGGGCAGATCAGCGGCCGAGCTGCGATGTTGGGCGGTGTCGCCGCAATTATCGTTGGTGCGGTGTTGTGGATCATCCGCGACAACGTCACCAAACCAATCGTGGCGGGGCTCATCTTTGTTGCGGCGCTGTCGTGGGTGGCAGCGGTTTTGATCTTCCGCGGAATTGTCGAGCCCACCAATGAAGATGACAAGGACGAGCCGAATAAAACCTGGTGGCAGGACACCTGGTGGCTATTTGCGGAGGATAAGAACTTCCGTGACTTCGTGATTGTCCGTAGCTTGTTGCTGGTCACAGCACTATCCACGTCGTTCATCGTCACGCTAAGTGCACAGGTGGGTGCTGACCTGAAAGCCTCTGACGGTAGTGGCGGGGGAGTGAGCGCAAACGTCGGCATCTTCATGCTCGCCGCCGGGTTCGCGTCGCTCATTGGCGGAAAAGTCGCCGGAATCTGGTCTGATAAATCCTCGAAGAAGGTCCTGACCTACTCTTCGCTGGTCGGTTCGATTGTGCTTTTCCTGCTGGTCGCCAGTTCACACTGGCTTTCCACCAGTGCCAATGCCTGGATTTTCCCACTCGGTTTCTTCGCAATGTCCGTCGTCCACGCAGGTGTTCGCGTGGCCCGTTCGACCTATGTTGTTGACATGGCAGAAGGCGACAAGCGCACCGAGTATGTCGGAGCGGCCAACACCATCATGGGGGTCGTCCTGCTCATCGTCGGTGCGTTGTCAGGTGTTATCGCTAGCTTCGGTCCCGCGGCAGCTTTGATCTTCCTGGCGCTGATGGGATTGGTTGGTGTCGCGATGTCCAGCAGGCTGAAGGAAGTCTCGGTTCCGCGCAAGGCAGGTCTTTAGAACTCTACGACCATCTTGCCGGTATTGCCTCCGCTAAACAGCTCGAGGAATGCAGCTGGCATGTTCTCGATACCGTGGCGAGTGGTGACATCGTAAGCGACCTTACCGCTGACGACCAGCGGAGCCATTCGCTCCTGGAATTCACCTGCCAGGTGCAGGTACTTGCCCAAGACAAAGCCGCGCAGCGTAATGCACTTGCCAATGACCAGAGCTAGGTTGCGTGGTCCGGTCGGAGCTCCGGTGTTGTTGTACTGGGAGATTGCGCCACACATAGCGACACGGCCAAAGGTGCGCATCGCGCCGATGGCTGCCTCCAGGTGGTCTCCACCAACGTTGTCGAAGTAGAAGTCAATGCCCTCTGGTGCCGCCTTTGCTAGCTGCTCTGCAACCGGGCCGTCGTTGTAGTTGAAGGCGGCATCAAAGCCGAGTTCGAGCAGACGCTTAACCTTCTCGTCCGAGCCGGCGGAGCCAATGACACGGGATGCGCCCATCTGCTTGGCGAACTGACCAGCAGCCGAGCCGACCGCACCAGCAGCGCCAGAGATAAAGACGACGTCGCCTTCCTTCATCTCTCCGACGGCACTTAGACCAGCGTAAGCAGTAAGTCCAGTAAGACCAAGGATGCCCAGGTAGGCAGCAGCCGGTGCAACGTTGAGGTCAACTGGTGTTGCCTCGGAATCGGCAATGACCGCGTTGGTCTGCCAGCCATAAGAGTGGCGGACAGCGTCACCAACCTGGAACTTATCCGACTTGGACGCAAGGACGGTGCCTACAGCACCGCCAGTCATTGGCTGGTCGAGCTGGAAAGGCGGGACGTACGACTTGACATCATTCATACGGCCACGCATATAGGGATCAACGGTAGCGACCGAGTTGGCCACCAAAATGTCGCCGTCGTTAAGCTCTGGCAAATCGACGGTCTCGAGGCGGAAATTCTCGTCAGTTGGCAGGCCGGTCGGGCGAGAAGCTAAAACCCACTGCTGAGTGGTGGTGGGCAGTTCGGACGTGGACGAAGTATTAACGGAAGTCACTGCTCTTCTCCTGTTGCGTATTCGCGGATTTATTGTCGGTTTAATTGCTGAATCGCAGGTTACGCCTCTTGTACCCAGGAATCGAGGCGCTTAATAAGAACGCCCAGGTCGTCCAGTAAAGGCATGCCGGGCAGTCGTTCGGCGATTACGTTGCGGACGCTTGTGTACCACCACAGTTGCTGGCTTGGAGTTGAACGAAAGCGTTGCCATAGGGCGTGGCCATCGCGGTCTAAATCCTCCAGAGTCTGGCTGAGATTGTGGAACTTATCCGCAGCGGCCACGATGAGGGACTCCTCGCTGCCACGAGAAAGCTGTTCCAAGTAGGCATCGGCGCGGTCCTGCCACGAGGGCAGGGAAGAGTCTTTGGTGACACCCTCGACGATCTCCACCACGCGAGGCCCGAACTCATCTTCCATCTCGGCACGTGAGTAGTTTTCCGGCACGTCTTCCAAAATGTCGTGGAAGAGAGCTGCCAACAGCACGTCTTCGTCGTTAGTCACGCTCGCCGCAATCAACATCACCGACATCGGATGGCTGATATAGGGAACGCCCGAGCCCTTTCGGTAGTGCCCATCGTGCGCGCGAGAGGCGATAGCGATGCCGCGCATGAGCCTGTCGCTAGGGCGTGCCGAAGCAAAGGTGTCAGCGTTTTGCATGGGTATCCCGACCTTTCGTTGATGCTTGAAAAATAGCAGCGTCTAAGCTTGAACATCATGAACGTCGCAGAAGTAGATCCGCTCATCGAGTCGATGTACCGGTGGTCCGATGTCAGTGGTGTCCTGCTCATGGGCATCATCGGTGGCACCATCGCCCGGCAACGAGGCTACGACATCATCGGGTTCTTCTTTATTGCGCTGTTCTCCGCACTGGGCGGCGGCATGATTCGCGATGTTCTGATTAACCAGGGCACCGTCGCCGCAATGAGTCAGCCGGAGTATCTAATCCTGGCGTTTACCGGTGCGCTCATCGCGCGATTTTTCTATTTCAAAGGAAAGACCTGGGAATACGTTCAGGTCCACGGTGACGCTGTGGTCTCGGGACTCTGGGCAGCTACGGGAACGGTCAAAGGCGTCACTTATGGTCTGCCCATTCTGCCGTGCATCATGATGGGCGTTTTCACCGCCACTGGTGGTTCCATGATCCGTGACATTGTGACCGGGCGGGTACCCGCTGTTTTCGGCGGCAACCAGCCCACGGTCATCCCGGCCGTGGCTTGCGCGGTCATTGTCATCGGAGGCCACCATTTGGGGTTTATGGCCGTGTCCATGGTCATTGGTCCTATCGTCAGCATCCTGCTTTCGCTGCTGGGGTACTGGGGTAATTGGCGAGTGTCGGCACACTCGGAGTGGGCGCCACTGAACGACACCGCGGCGCAGATTGCGGTCCTCGCACGTCGAGCAGAGGGCAAGAGTCGCGAGGTTGGTCGACGTTTCGAGCCCGCACGCCTCCGCAGCTGGCGTCACCGTCAGATGGAAAAGGCGCTGCAGCGTCGCATTCAGGCTGAGGTTGATAGGGGAGTGTCTCGTTCCGACGCTGAGGCCAGCGCGGAGGAATTCCTGGAGGAGTTCAATGCGGACTTTCCAGCGGATCTGCACATGCCGACGGCACAGCAGGAGACAGTGCAGGATGACAGCGACGAATCCGATTTCGGTGTGGACCTATCCGGCGATTCCTATGATGACTACGGAGAAGATACGGCACTGCGGCAGCGGGAATACCGGGAGATGCTGGATCAAATTCTTGCGGACGATGAGGCGACCGACTTACTCGTCGCAAAGCTGATGAAGAAATACGAACAGCGGGATTAGAGGAGCGGTAAAAACATGGCATCGACGAGTACAGCAAGCAGGCATTTTGGACACATTATTAAGGAACACACCCTTGAGGTTGCCTGGGATCCTTTTACCGAAGCTGCGAATGCCGCCACATTTGAGCTTTTCGCCAGGGAAATCTATGCGCCAGGAAATGAGGATGCACCGGCAATTGTCTATTTGCAGGGCGGCCCGGGGTTTCCGGCACCGCGTCCGGTAGGCGCCAGCGGAGTAATCGGTGAGGCGCTAAAGGAATTCCGCGTCATCCTGCTGGATCAGCGCGGCACTGGCCGCTCGCATCGAATTGATGCGGCCAATATTGCAGATATTCCGGCCGAGCGGCTTGCACAATTGCGTCAGGAATACATCGTCGAAGACGCGGAAGCATTGCGAAAGCATTTGGGCATTGCCAAATGGTCGCTGTATGGCCAGTCCTTTGGCGGGTTTTGTATTACTTCGTATCTCAGCCGCTATCCGGAATCCGTGGAACACGCCTATCTCACAGGTGGTTTGCCGGTTCTGGACTGCGGCGCTGATGACCTCTATCGCACGACATATGCGAAGCTGCGCACCCGCCACGAGCGTTTTTATCGCGAGTATCCGTGGGCCGAAAACCGCATTCGAGAAATCTGCGCGCACCTGGAGCAATCTGCAGAAACTCTCCCCACCGGTGAGCGACTGAGTTCTCGCCGATTCCGCACCATCGGAATTGAATTAGGCCGGGGAGATGGATTCCACAATCTAGCGTATTTGTTGGAAGAACCATTCCACATTCGCAAAGGCGAAAAGCAATTGCGCACCGATTTTCTGGCCGATGTAGGATCCCGCGTGAGTTTCGCCGACGGTCCGTTATACGCCGCGATTCACGAATCCATTTATGGTGGTGTCGGGGAGCAGCCCACAACTAATTGGGCAGCACATCGCATTCGCGAGGAAATTCCAGGTTTTGAAGAAAAGGCCAATCCGGCAGGAGACGAGCGGTTTTATCTCACCGGCGAGCACATTTTCCCGTGGCAATTCGACGAAGACCCCGCGCTCCTTCCTTTCAAGGAAAAGGCCGAAGAATTGGCGCAGCATATCTGGAAAAGCTCGCCGTATGATTCCGCGCGCTTGCTTGCCGACGCCCCGACCTCGGCAGCCGCGGTTTATCTCGACGATATTTTCGTGCCGTTCGAGTACTCGATGGTGACGGCCAACTGCTACCGCGACCTGCGACCACATGTGACCAATGCGTTCCAGCATGACGGTATTCGCCACGACGGTGCGGCCATCTTCGCGCGGCTCCGCGAGCTCGTCGAGGATCACTAGGAGGCCAGTTTGCCGGTGGAGAGTCTCTACCCGTAGAACTTCAAACCTCCGCAGAACCTCATGCAGTCCAGCATTGCCTCTCGGTGCCGTCTATCCTGGTGAGCATGTCTACAGCAGACTTCTGGGATGAAAAATTTACGGTCGATGGCAAGGCCGCAAGCGACGGTTCGCCCTCTTTCTTTGGCGGCGAACCGAACCCGACAATCGCGCAGCATGTTGAGGTAATCCGGACAGGTTTCTCCGACCCCTCACGTGCGCTCGACCTAGGCTGTGGCCGTGGCCGTCACACGGTGTGGTTAGCCAGCCAGGGCTGGGATGTCACCGGCATGGATTTCTCCAGCGTCGGGCTCGAACACACTGGAGCCGCGTTGGCAGCTGAAGGGCTCTCTGCGAACCTGGTCCAGCAAGACTTAACAGACTGGCAGCCGGAAGCAGGAAGCTTTGAGCTGGTAGTCGCCGCATTTATTCACCTGCCGCGCAGGGACAGGGAGAACCTCTGGCGAGCCGTCGCTGAGGCTCTCACTCCGGGTGGCTACTTTGTCTCAGTCTCACACCACCCGGACAACGAAGTCCACGGCCCGGGAGACCCCGAGCTGCTCTACAGCGCGGATGAGGTCACTGATTTCTTTGCGCACGAGCCGCAGAGTCTCGAAGCGGTGGTGGCGCAGCGTGACGTCGTCAAGCAAATCGATGGCAAGAACGTTGTCGACACCGTGGTGGTGTTGCGGAAGACCTGCGCGGAGAGCTAGAAGGAGCCTAGACCTCGGCGCGCGCAAGTCGAGCAAATGCGCCGTCTGCGTTCAGGAGGTTGTCATACGTGCCGCGTTCGATGAGCTGGCCGTTTTCGATGACCAGGATGTCATCGGCCTCGGCCAGTGTCTGAAGTCGGTGCGCAATAAAGATGCAGGTCGCTCCACATGCGCGGGCATTGTCCACGATACGAGCCTGCGTCAGTGGATCCTGGTGGCTGGTGGCTTCGTCGAAAATAACAATCTTTCCGGCGAGGTGTGCAGCGAGGTCATTGGGCTTAGTGCCGTCGGCTAGTACCGCGCGTAAGTAGGTGCGGGCCAGCGCCAGACGTTGACGCTGACCACCGCTGAGCCGCTGCGCGCGGCGGCCAATGGGCCTGTCCAGCGGCATCTCAGCAGGGTTGATGGCGGCGAGTTCGAGCGCCCAGTGCATCAGTGATTCGGGAACCTCGCAGCCATCAGGCGCGCCGAGACATAGATTCTCAGCGATGGTGGCCTCCATGAGAAAGGGATTCTGATCTGCGACAACAACCGTTCGGCAGACATTGGTTGAGCCGAGGTCACGGGCATTGTGGCCATTGATGATGACCTCGCCGACATCCGGATCGACATGCCGCTGGATTAGCCGGGAGAGTGTGGACTTGCCCGAACCAGTTGGGCCGACCACACCGATGAACTGGCCTGAGGCAATGCGCAGATTGATCTTGGTCAGTGCAGGGTTATCGGCGCCAGGGTAGCGGTAGCTGACATCGCTCAGTTCGAGGGCAGGGACTGAGTCGCCGGAGTTGACCCTCGCGATCTGCGCGTGGTGCAGGTCCAGCGACTCCGGCTGCTTCGGCTCTTCCACAGTCGGCGGCTGCGCGGCCAGCTCCCTGATCCGAGTGACTGCATTGAGTCCTGCTGGCAGAGAAGATGCTAGGCGCTCGATCGAATCCATTGATGAAGCAGTTCCCGCCACCAGGGACGTCGTCACCAAAACAGCAGGGAGCATACGGTAGTCGGCTGAAAGCGCCGGGATACCAGCACAAAAGACGGCAATGCTGCCACCCCACATCCGAAGTCCGGTCGCGCCAGAGCGCAGTCCCGCCCGCTTGCCGCCTGTACGCATTTTCTGAGCAAGCTGTTCATCGAGCTCACGCAATCCCCGCAGCCGCTGCTCGGCTGCGCCGTAGATGAGGATTTCCTCCCGAAGGCGCAGCATATCGGCAATGTACTGCGCAATGTCCGTGCGTGTGGAGTTCGTTGCGGAAGCCTCCGCAGTCGCCTTCTTAGAGCCTGCGAGTGCAATCACAAAGCCAACCGCGAAGGTCAGCGTCAGAGCAATCGCAGGTAGGGCTCCAGCAGTCAATGCCGCTGTCATGACCGCCATCAGCGGAATTAGTACGGCCGTCACCGCGGGCGCAATTGTGTGCGCGAAGAAGACTTCCACTCGGTCAACATCACGAATCGCAATTGTGTGAATCCTGGCAGTACCCAGCCCATCGGTTACCGCGGGCGCCTGCGGGATAAGACGCTCGACAATCCACAGCCGCAGCTCGCCGAGCAGCCGAAATGCCGCCAAATGCCCCAGGTACTGCTCGACATACCGCAGAATCGCTTTCAACAGCGCCAGCCCTGCAACCACGCCAATGACCGCCCACGTCCACTGCATGCTCAAGCTTTGCGACGAGTCGGTTGCGTCCCACTTCGACAGCGCAATTGTGGCAATTGCCCAGGCGGGCACAGCCAGCATCAATGCACCCAGAATGTGCCCAGCCACGCGTGCGAGGATAGATGCACTGAGCGCTCCGCGAGCCTGTGCGGAAAAGCGCAGCAACCAGATGATGTTGTTCATGTCAGCTCTCCTCGGTCAGCGCTCGTGCGTAATACTCATTGCTTGTGCTCAGTTGGTCGGGTTTGCCCGCAGCCACGATCCGGCCTTCGGCGACGACAATGACCAGGTCAACGTCCGATAGTGCTTCCATGCGGTGAGCGACCATGATGCTCGTGCGACCTTCAGTAAGGCGTGTCAAGGACTCCTTGATGAGACCTTCCGTCCGACGATCGATGTCCGCTGTCGGCTCGTCGAGAAGCACAATCGGAGCGGCGCCGAGCAGACCACGCGCAATGGCCAGGCGGCGTCGTTGCCCGCCTGAGAGCCAATTGCCCTGATCACCGACCTCCGAATCGAGACCACCAGGGCGCTGCTCGATTTCGGTGAGTAAGTGCACGTCGCGAAGTGCTTTTCGCATATCGACGGCCGTTGCGTCCGGGCATGCGATGCGAAGATTGTCCGCGACGGTGGTGCCGAAAATGGCTGGCTGCTGGGAGATGAGCAGCGAGTTGGCGAGCAACTCCGGGGTCGAAAGCGCGTGGCCGTCGAGGCAGACTTCCCCGGAATGCGGCTGCAGGCCTGCGAGTACACGCAGGAGTGTGCTCTTTCCGGAACCGCTGGGGCCAACGATGCCGACTCTGCTGCCGGCTGGAATTGTCAGGTTGATATCGGAGAGAATGCGCTTTTCGCCGATGTCAACGCTCACATCGCGGAGGGAAATCTCCGGTGCGTGCGGTGCGGTGGCTTTGGTGGAATGCGCTGTTCCGGCTGTGAACGCTTCAGCGGCAGGCTCGCCGAATACCTCCACAATTCCATTTCGATGCGTGCGCCCACCGAGTCCGATATAGAAAGTGCGGCCGACGCGATTCACGGGCTCGTAGAGCAGAACGGATAGGAAAACACCTGCGAGGGCTGTGCCAACGCTGATTGCATCTGCCTGCAAACGCAGCAAGACAAGACCGATTGCGGTCGTCGACATTGCAATGCCAAAAACCGCGTCGTTGACAATAATCATCAGCTGATTGCGGGCGAGCAGGGCGGTGAGCTCAGCCATCGCAGTGCGAGTTTGGCTGGCAAAACGCGCCATGACCCGGTCAATTGCTCCAAGAACTTTGAATGTTCCCAGCCCTTCGAGCATCTCCAAGTAGGCATGCGTGGCCTTCGCTTGCTTTCGGCGATACGTCGCATTGGATTTCCGCAGAATCTTTCCCGCACCAATAATGATCAGCGGCGTGGAAATGAAAAATAGTGCCAGCCACAAGGCGGTTTTCGTATCCACCCACAAAGCCCAGACTGCCAAAATGATCAGTGGAGCACTAAACGAGGCCAACATGGGAGCGAGAAATGTCGCTCGGTAGTTCGCGGTCTGTTCGACGCTTGTGGTCGCGGCATCGAAGAGTAGGCCTTCGCCAGTGTGGGACGCGCTTCGCTGTGAGTGACCGGATTTCCCGCCACCGTTCCCTTTTCCATGCGCCTGCTTCGGGGCCTGTGCAGGAGCAGAAAACTCCGGCTTCAGCACACTGCCAACCACATGCGAGCGCCACAGCCTTTCCTGCTCACCAGCAAGCCGTGGTGGCAATGCCTCCGTGACATAAGCACAGAGGCTTCCCAGAATGACCGCCACAATTGCAGCGAACAGGGATTCATGAAGTCCCCACTGCCCAAACCAGTTTCCACCACTGGTGTCTGCGACACCGCCGTGCAAACTGCTGAGAGCATCGAGTGCGTGCCCAAGAGCCACGGCACTGAGAGCGAAGAAAAAGCTTCGACCCCAGCTGAATAACAAAACCCAGTGCATTCGGCGGGGTGGGGAAGTCAGTGCTTCATGAATCCACATAGCGACGTGAAAACCTATTTTCTATTTAGCCAGCGCGTCAGCGATCTCACGCAGTCCATCGGGCATGTGCATTCCGGCGGTGCCAGAGGTCGTCTTCGCATCAATTAGTTGCACTCGATCATTCTTGACCGCAGCGACGTCGGCAAGCGCCGGATTATCCAGCAACTCCTGGAATGGAGCCTTGCCCTGGCCGTGGAAATCCTGAATCAAAATGACATCCGGATTGAGCTGCACAATTGTTTCCGGATCAGCGGGAACGGCACCCGGGCGCTTGCCCTTTGGCGAAATCGGCTCGCCACCGGCCAGCTCAACGAGATTTGTCGTCGCCGACTGCATGCCCATAATCATCTTCTGACCACCGCGGGCAAACAGGACCAGCGTCTTTGGCTTAGTTGTTGAATCAATTTCCGAGAGAATCTCTTCGGTTTCCGATTCAATCTTGGCAACCATTTCAGCCGCCTTATCTTCGGCTCCGAGCAACTTACCGAGTTTGGTCACCGACTCTGCCAGCGCCTTCGGCGAGGCGAAATCACTGCTGGCAAACGCCGCGGTCGGAACATCGCTGGCACCCAGCAGCTCACTTGCCGACTGCTCCTGATCATGGCGGCTGGTCATCAACACCATGTCCGGCTCATAGGACAGAATCTGCTCCGGATCCGGCTTCGTCGAGTTGGCAATCGCGTTGGGCACCTGACGCGCCAGCTCAACCTGATTACCCGAGCTCTCATCGAGCGCATTCTTCGTCACGGCTACGACACGCTCTGGCCCAACCAGCTCCAACGCCAGATCCGCAACCTCGGTCGACAGGGCAACGATGCGCTTCGGCTGACTCTGCACCGTAACGTCGTGGTCGCCGACGGTCACAGTACGCGGCCACTGCGCCTGCTGGTTTGTCGAAGTTTCGCTTGACGACGGCTGCTGCGCCGTCTCCTCCGAAGTGGAACAAGCGACCACCGCAGCGAGTGGAAGCGCTGCAAGCAACGGCAGAGTGACGGTCTTTTTAGAGTTTCGCTTCAAAGCAGAGATAGGAGAAGTTGGTGAAAACACGAAAGTACTTCCTTGAGTGTTGAGTTTTGATTGTTGGGGAATTTTCGGTTGCGTTAGCGCTAGCTGGAATCAGACAGCCGGGCGAGCCCGAGCCAACGCCGTCACTCGCACCGAACCGGTATGTGGATCGGTATCAACAGCGCTGGCGATGCGATAAATCGCATCTATTCGGGGCGGTGTCAGCACTTCTTCGGCGGAACCAGTGACTTCCAATCCGCCGTTGTGAATCACACTGAGCCGGTGGCAGCTGCGGGCCGCGAGGTTGAGGTCATGAAGGACGACTCCGATACCGTGGCCCTCGTCGGCAAGCTCGCCGAGGAGCTCGAGGATTTCCAGCTGAAACCCGATGTCCAAGGCCGCAGTGGGTTCGTCGAAAAGCATGACCTTGGCCTGTTGTGCCAATAGCTTTGCGATGAACACCAATTGCCGCTGCCCGCCGGACAGAGCCGTGATGGGACGGTCGGCGAGTGCGGTGATACCAACGCGGTCGAGGGCATAGGCGACGATGTCGTGGTCCGTGGAGTTCAGTGAACTGCGGAAACGGTCACGTCGACGGTGGTGCGCATACCTGCCGAGTGCCACGACCGTTCGAACGTCAATAGCGGCATCGGCCGGTGTGTGCTGCGGCAGGTACGCCAACCGGGTGGCGCGTTCGTGGGCTCGAAGCTTCGTCAAAGGTGCACCGAGGAGCTCAACCTGCCCCGAACTCGGTGTCACAATGCCCGCCATAGCACGGAGCAAGGAGGATTTTCCGGTGCCATTGGAACCGATGATGCCGTGGACTTCGCCAGGACGAATAGCGAGGTTCACGCCACTTACGACGGTCCGATTGCGGTAACCGACACTGAGGTCGGTAGCCCGCAGCAGCGCGGTGCTATCGGCGTGTGGCTTAGTGACGTGGTCGCTGAAGTTTTGTGTCTGCTTACTCATGACTGGCGGCCACCTTGCCGAAGAATCAACGCGAGTAGCGCAGGTGCGCCAAGGAACGCGGTGACGGTGCCAGTTTGCAGAGCAACTGGGGAAAAGAGACTGCGAGCGACGAGGTCGGCGAGAATGAGAAATACTGCGCCGAGGCACATAGAAATGGGCAGCAGGCTGCGGTGATCGGGGCCGATGACAAGGCGAATCAGGTGCGGGACGACCAATCCGACAAAGGAAATAACGCCAGTGACAGCGACGCCCGCTGCCGTGACTAAAGCAGCCAGGGCGAGCAGCAGTTGCCGGATCCACACTGTGCGCATACCAGTGGCAGCGGCCTGTTCTTCGCCGAGGAGGAACAGGTTGAGTTCGGGAATGAGCATCATCAAGATAACCGTGCCGACGGTAATGGGGCCGACTGCCAGTGCAATGTCCTGCCAATTCGAAGCAGTCAAATCGCCGTTGAGCCAGAACATGGCCTGTTGAGCGTCATCGCTGTGTGGCGCGTTCGCGATGGTGGCGGAGATGACTGCTCCGAGGAATGCGTTGAGTGCAATGCCGACGAGCAACAGGGTGGCTCCGCTGCCGCCATTGAGACCGGCAACGATCTGGACAAATATGACAGCCAGCAACGCGCCTATGAATGCGCCAGCCGAAAGAACCCACGGTGCTTTCGCAGCCACGCCAGTGACGATGAGAATGACGGCTACCACTGCTGCACCGGAGGAGACACCGGTAACACCGGGTTCGGCCAGTGGATTGCGAAAGACTGCCTGCATGGTTGCACCTGCGACAGCGAGCGAGGCACCGACCAGTCCTGCAAGGAGGACACGGGGCAGTCGGATGCTCCAGACAAGTGATTGCGTGGCGGGGGATATCTCTGGCAGAAGGTGGTTGAGAGCCGGGAGGTCGTCGGAAAGCGTCTTGATGAGCGGGGTGAGCAGCGCGACGATGCCGTTGCTGAAACCTGTTGCCGCGGGGCCGATGGAGATCGCCAGGAGGATTGTGGCGGGGACGGCGAGGAAAAACAGGAAGCCGAAGAGCCGGGCTCGAAGTTTTTGTTTTCGAGTACGCGGAAGAGAAGCTCTATCGACAATAGTTTTCACTTGGTTAATGATGGACAATTTGAAAATAATTGTCAATAAAGCAGCGTTGGTGGTTCTGCGGCGTCTCCTAAAAACAGCAAAACCCCGCTCCAGCTCCCTTGTGAAAACAGGGGGCTAATGCGGGGTGAAGAAGCTCTGTAGCTTACTTCTTGTCGCCCAGGCGCTCGTCTGCCATGTCGCGAACCTTCTTGATCTGGTCAGCCTTGTCTTCGCCGAACTTGTCCTTGCCCAGCTGCTCAGCCTTGTCCAGAACCTTGTCGGAGTTCTCTTCGTTGCTCAGTGCTTCCTTGGCCTTGTCCATAAGTCCCATGGTGAAGACTCCTTCCATTTTTAATGTCTATTCGCGTTTTTTCGTTTGCGGCATAGAGTGTACTGATGAATCTGCGACCTTGCGACCGTATTGGACTCACGAAGTGAATCTGAGATTCGACTAGCAGTACCGTGACTGATGGCTATTGAGTGGCTATTGAGCTGTCTTGGTGCGGGCTTCATCTGCCTTGTGCATGACTTCGCGCTCGTACTTGCCGACGAAAATCATGAGGACGAACGCTATGGCGACAACTCCAATGAGGGTCGCGAATGTGACATTCCAGCCTGCGAAGTCGATCAAGAGGCCGACACCAGTGGAGGCGAGTGTTGCGCCGAGAAGGTAGCCAAACAATCCAGTGAAACCAGCTGCGGTTCCCGCAACATACTTAGGCGAGAGGTCGATGGCCTGCAGTCCGATGAGCATGATTGGGCCGTAAATGAGTGCGCCGATCAGGGAGATGAGCACATAGAACATCCACAATGGTGCCGTAGCGGGTAGCTGCCAGTATGCGAAAATGGTGATGCCGGTGCCGACCAGGAAGAGCATGCCGGCGCCTGAGCGCCAACCCTTGAAGACCTTGTCGGAGACCCATCCGCACAGCAGGGTGCCCACAATTGCTGCGCCCTCGTAGAGCATGAATCCGATGATTCCGCCCGTGACGTTGGTCTTGTGCAATTCGTTTGTCAGGTAAATCGGAATCCAGTTAAGAACTCCGTAACGAAGTGCGTAGACGAACACATTGGCCAGTGCCAACATGACGATAACCGGATTGGTAAGAACATGGTTCTTGACGATTGTGAACCAGGGTTCTTGTGCCTCGTCATTAGTTCCTTCGACCTTGTCTGGGTCGTTACGGTATTCCTCTACTGGAGGCAGTCCCATGGATTGGGGGTTGTCTCGAATCAGCAGGAATGCGATGGCAGCAATCACGAGCGCGACAATCGCCGGTAGCCAGAATGCGGGAGTCCAGTCGGCATCGGAAGTGGCGAACGAATGCAAGCCCCAGGCTGCCAGAGCACCACCGACGGCGGCACCGACATTGTGGGCAGTGTTCCAGATCGACATCAAAGTGCCACGCTCGGATGTCGAGAACCAGTGGACGACAACGCGTCCAGAAGGAGGCCAGCCCATGCCTTGGAACCAGCCATTGATGAACATGACTGTCGCGAAAATCGCAACAGAGGCACTGATCGCTGGGACGAACGCAACAAAGAGGTTTACGACCGCGGACAGTGCTAGGCCAAGCGGGAGGAAGTACCTGGCATTGGCCCTGTCGGAGAGCATGGCCATGAAGAACTTGGATAGGCCGTAGGAGAAGAGAACCGCATTGGCTACGATGCCAATTCCGGCTGCACCCAGTAGGTCGTGCTTTTCCAGCACAGCGGACACCAGGGGGATGTTATTTCTGATGAGGTAGAAGCCCGCGTAGCCGATGAAGATGCCCATGAAGACGTTGAACCGCCAGGTCCGGTAGGTCGGGGCAATCTTTTCCTCGGGAAGGGGAGCTGCTGGGCCGGGGGCGCTGAGCCAGCCGAGCCTCTGACTGCTCATGATGAGAGTCCTTTCGCTGAAGGCCGCCGTTGCCTCTGGTGCAACCTGTGTGGGTGGCTAGGGTGGCAGGCGGATAGCTTTATCGTTTCAGCGGTGAGTTTACAGCGACTTTATCCCCTATTAACGGGTTGTTAACTTCCCGGTCTTGGAGGCCTGTGGAGGGGGTTGGTGTAAAGGCGATTAACGCATGTCATTGGTTAGAGAATGTCGTTAATAGCCTCGGTGGGGCGCGCCATCCTTACCCCCTTATTGGTGACGACAAACGGGCGCTCAATCAGGCGTGGGTGCGCAACCATTGTGTCCAGAAGTTCCTCGTCGCTGGAGTCCTTGGAGAGTTCCAGTTCCTTGAACTCTGCTTCCTTGGTGCGCACGGCATCGATGACGTTCAGACCTGCCGCCTCGATTAGCGAGCGCAGCTCGGCCTTGGTTAGAGGAGTGTCTAGGTACTTGATGATTTCCGGCTCGATTCCGGCTTCGCGTAATACGGCGAGAGCCTGGCGGGACTTTGAGCAGCGGGGGTTGTGATAAATCTTCGCTTCCATGTCTCCATCATGGCTGATGTTGTGGCGTGAAGGTTGGCGCTGTGGCGTGACGGCCTGTGGATAGGGTTTATTCAATGTTTATCCTTAAAAAATGTCATACCGAAAACACTTAAGTTCAATAGGTTGAAAATCGCTGTCGTTAGGTTTACTCTCACACGTGATAGATGAACGGCGAAGTGCGCCCCAACCGCCCCTAAGGTGACCCGATTTACTGAAGCGGCCGGTCAGCGTAGCCGTCGTAAAGCAGGAACAAACAATCAAGAGCGGACACCAACATGACAATTTCCGGAAAACTTTCGCGATCAGCCAAGTCCATGTGTGCGGGTCTTTCGATTTTGCTAGCGGGCGCTGGCCTTGCAGCGTGTGGCGATAGCAGTGAGGGAGCCAGCGGCGAGAACCCAATCAATGTCGTGGCTTCCACGACGCAGATTTGTGATTACGTGAAGCAGCTGGACATCGATGAAGTTGATTTGACCTGCCTGTTGGTGCCGAATGCAACGGCTCATGAGTTGGAAATGACCCATGAGCAGCTGAGCAAGACTGGTAACGCGGATCTCTTGTTCGTCAACGGAGTCGACCTGGAGCACTTCCTGGACCAGGCGATTGAGTCCTCGGGCTTTTCCGGAACGATGGCAGTGACCAGTGGCGTTCTCACTGCAGGTGACGTAGATGCCATGAAGGCGGCCAAGGATATGGACAAAACCAAGCCGCTGCCACCAGAGAAGGCGAAGAATGGTAACTACACCATTGACCGAGGCGTGGAAAAGATTGATGTCTCCCCATGGCCATTCCCGCCGGAAGAACCCGGTGAGGAGGCGGAATTCCGCTTCGATCCGCATGTATGGACCTCGCCGAAGAACGCCAAGATTCAGGTTGCCAACATCGGCTACGCCCTGGAACAGGTCGCCGAGGAACGTGGCGACAATGAGCTGAAGTCCACCATCGCCGACCACGTTGCGGCCTACCAGGAGAAGCTGGATCAGCTGGATGAGTGGGCAAATAAGTCCATCGCCACTGTGTCGGACCCTGTACTGTTTACCAGCCACGACGCCTTTGGATACTTCTCCCACGAGTTCAATATCAACTTCATCGGCGCAGCGCTGTCTGATTTCAATGAGCAGCAGGATGCCACGGCCGCGCATATCGCCGAGGCGGCAAAGACCGTGAAGGACTCGGGCGCAACCGCGCTGTTTGCGGAAAACTCGAACAACTCGAAGTCAATTGAGGCGATTGCCAAGGCCGCGGGTGTCAAGGCCATCGTTGGTGAGGACGCACTCTACGGCGACTCGCTCGGTCCGGCCGGCAGTGACGGTGAGACCTACATTGGTTCAATCATCCACAACGTCACTCAGGTCGTGACGGCATGGGACGGAACCGTCGCGCCACTGCCAGAGGGCATCAAGTGAGCCTCAACCACTTAGCCAACCCCATGTCTGCCGACCCCATAGTCACGCTCGGCGATGCCTCATTTGGATACACGGCGGTACCCATCGTCAGCCACATCACCGCCAGTGTCGCGCCGGGTACCGGGATTGCACTCATCGGCGCCAACGGCTCTGGAAAAACGACCGTGCTGCGCGGAATCTTGGGCGGGACTCGTCTCCTCGCTGGTGAGATGCACAATAACGCGAAGATTGTGTCCTACGTCCCGCAGTCGGCAGACCTCGATCGCACTTTTCCGGTCACGGCTTTCGATGTCGTCGCCATGGGAGTTCTGCGCGAACTGCGCCCCTTCCAACCGCTTGGACACCGCAAAGAACGCATCCACGCAGCACTAGCCAAAGTCGGGCTTGCCAACCGCGCCGTTGATCGTTTCGGCAACCTCTCCGGTGGTCAGCAGCAACGTGTCCTGTTGGCGCGCGCCATCGTCGCACGTCCGGAACTCGTGCTTCTCGACGAGCCGTTCAACGGCCTCGACACTGAAAATCGGGCCATGCTGCTGAATCTCCTCAACGAACTGAAGGAAAATGGCACGGCGATTATCGCGGCCACCCATGATCTCGTGCTTGCTGAGGAGACCTGCGAAAACACATTGATCGTGGCAGAGCAGCCGGCTTTTGGTGCGACCTCGAAGTTGGTGCCAGCCTATGTGGACTGAGCTTGCGAATGCGCTTGGGATCGCACCTTTCATGTTCAGGCCACTAGTGCTGCTGATTGCCCTCGGGGCGGTCTCTGGCCTGGTCGGTGTCATCGTGAACCTGCGTGGCCTCGAGTTCAATGCCGAGGCCATGGTGCATTCGATTTTTCCCGGAATTGTGGCCGGTGCCGTATTCGGCGGCATCGACATGATTATCCCGGTGGCCGCGGCATTTGCGGTGGTAGTGGCAGTAGCACTGACCTTGGTATCGCGCTCGCACATGTCGGAAGCTGGAGTGGCAGTTGTACTGACCAGCTTCTTTTCCATCGGCGTGATCCTCTCGCTGAAGAAAGGTGACCAGTCAGGACAGCTGGAAGCGCTCATGTTCGGGCGACTGCTGGAAGTCACTGACTCCCGTCTCACCAGCGCCCTGATTGTCTGTGCCATCGCCTTGGTTCTTATCGCAGTGACCTGGCGCCAGCAGGTGTTTGTTGCCTTTGATCGCTTCGGTGCCAAAGCCGCAGGCGTCAATGTGTGGGGCATCGACCTCACCATTAACGCGGCGATTGCTGCAGTGGTGGTGTCGTCGGCAAGCGCCGTGGGCGTGCTGCTGGTAGTCGGATATCTGGTCGTGCCGGGAGCGGCGGCGAGACTGCTGACGCGCCGAGTGCATGTGATGGTGCCGATTGCGATTGCAGTGGGCTGTCTCAGCGGAATCGTTGGGTTGGCACTGGTGCCTTTGGGGCCGGTGTCGCCTCAAGCTGTCGTCGCGCTGACCTCGGTGGGGCTGTATTTCGTGGCACTGGGACTGCGCGCCGTGATAGGAGGCGACCGTGTCTAGCATCCTGATTTTGCCAATCATCGAGCTGATATTGGTCGGGGCATTGGCCGGTGTGGTGGGGGTACTCGCGGTGCTGGGCAAACAAGTGTTCTTCGCAGAAGCGATCACACATGCGACTTTTCCCGGTGCGGTGGTGGGCGTTGTTATTGCGGCAGCGCTCGGCCTGAGCCACTCGTGGATTTCGGTGTTCCTGTTTATTGGGGCATTTCTGATGTGCATTCCGATCGGGGCACTGTTCGGTCTGTCAAAAGTGGGGACGACGTCCTCAGCGGCGGGAATTGTGCTGACATTCGGGTTCGCGCTGGGCTACTTCCTGAACAAGTGGTTCGCCCCATTGCCGGTGAAGGTTGAGAGTTTCCTGGTCGGCAGCGTACTCAACGTGAACAAGATTGATATTGCGCTGTCGGCTGGGCTCCTGCTGCTGGTGGCGTTGGTGCTGGTGGCTCGGTGGCGCCAGCTGATTTACTTCACATTCGATCCGGAGTCTTTCGGGGTCGCGCATTCGAGGAGAAGAGCACAGTTGGCCATCAGCGGGCTGATTGTGTTGACTCTGGTGGCGCTGATTCCGGCTGTCGGCACGATTCTATCCATCGCGCTGTTGGCGGCTCCGGCAGCTGCGCTGGTTGGGGTAGTGAACGATACCCGTTTGCTATTCGTGTTAGCGCCATTGATGGGTATCGCGATTGGCCTGGTGGGGCTATTCATTGCGGTGGCGGCGAATCTGTCAGTTGGCGGCTGCATTGGCGTGTGCGCCGGCTGTTTCTATGTCCCCCTCAAGATTGCGGCAACACGCAATAACGCTAAAGTCTAAAGAATGCACGTGGAGGATTTACCAGCAAAGACCCAGGACTACCTCAAGGTCATTTGGGATTTGCACGAGCGCACCGGTGAAAAAGTGGCACTTGGCGACGTCGCTGAGCGGATGGGTGAAAAGAAGCCCACCGCCAGCGAGGCCGTGAAGAAGCTAGCTGCACGTGGCCTTGTCGATCACGAGCCGTACCGGGGCATTAGCCTGTCGGACCGTGGGCGGGAAATTGCGCTAATCATGGTGCGTCGCCACCGGCTTATTGAAAGCTTCTTGGTCTCGACTCTCGGATACACCTGGGATGAGGTTCACGAGGAAGCCGAAAAGCTTGAACATGCGGTCTCGGAGGACTTCATCAGTCGCATTGATGCAATGCTGGGATTCCCTGAACGCGATCCGCATGGCGATCCAATTCCCAGCGCAAGCGGTACCATCGCCAACGCAGTGCGCACCGACCTGACGGATATCGAAGCTGGCGAGATGGTGGTAGTCGATCGCATTAACGACTCCGATCCTGAATTGCTGCGCTATTTGGCGACATCAGGGGTAGGCCCGGGGACTGTCCTCCGAGCCGAAACCGCACCATATGCAGGCATGCATGTCTTCGCCATCCTCGATGAGGTGGGCGATAACGAGCCAAAGAAAATTCATGTGGCAGACTCGGCACTATGGGCAATCAAGGCGACTCCAACAACGAACTGACGAGAGCCGCAGCGCGCTCTTACTATAAGGTGTCGCGGAATCTCAGTGGGCCGACGAAAGTGCCGCCCGCACCGTCAGTATCGTTCGACAGCGTGAAGAGTGCTCGTCGGCAGGCATATGCCAGTGTCGAGAGCGTTGATGTGCCGTTGAATGCCATCGCTATCTCACGCGCCGAGCAGCAGGAACACATGGCTGACCTCGAACGTCGCTTGAATGTCTCGACCAAAGACATGCGGGCCCTGGTTGACTACGAAGAGCAGCGCATTGCGGTTACTAGCACTGTCAAAGAGGCAATCGTCTATACGCTGCTGGCAATACTCCTTCTGGCAGTAGCCATTGGACTTGGCTACGCCAGCCACCTGGGGGCCGATGCGATCTTGAATGCTGCGGCGGAGGTGACACCGCGGTGAGTAAACGTTCAGGCTCCGACAACGGGTGCGTGACGGTCATTGTCGTATTTTTCTTCTTCGGCCTGATTATTCAGCTCTTCGGTGTCACGCTGTGGATTCTGCAATATGTATTGCCAGTGGCGGGTTTGGTGCTTGCGATCCTCATCGCATACCAGGCGTGGGCCGGCGTGCGCCGCAGTGCTGAGGCGCACGAGCTCGCCGAGCGTAATCACGCGGAGCTGCAGCAGATTGCCATGGACACCGAGTACCAGCTCACCGCAATCCTTACTGCCTGGGACAATGTGAACACCACAATGGGTGTTGGCACCATCTACAAGGATGTATTTGCCTCCGGTGAGGCTACGCCGGAGCTCATCGAGCTACGCGGTGAGCTCTCTCGTGCTCGGAAGCTAAACAACCGACTGCGCGAGCAGCGCGAAACTATGACCAACCGGGAGCTGGTGGAAGCCATCTCTGATGCCGACGAGCTGTGGTGCTCGCTGACGAAGACGTATCAGAACGCTCGTCGCGAGCTGTAGTAACGCACTTGAATTACTCGACGGTCATCACAATCTTGCCGTCAGCGTGCCCGTCTTCCAATACTCGGTGGACCTCCGCGACCTCGGTGAGATTCTTAGTCAGGCCGATAGGAAGTGAAATCTCACCGGCAACCACGCGGTCGGCCAGGTCGGCATAAATAGTCGTGTCATTCGAAATAGCCGGAATGTGTGCCTCAATGCCACGTTCCCTCGCCGGTGTCAGGTCGGCCAGTGAAGGCAGCGCCACAATCCGACCATCCGATGCCAACACATCCAGCGAGGGGAGGAAAGTGTCGAAGTACACGCCATCGAGCACAACATCTACGCCCTCGGGGAACTGCTGTCGCACAGCCTCGAATACATCTTCCGCTGTGTAATCAATATGCTGCGCGCCAAAGCCCACTAGTTTTTCATGATGGCGTGACGACGCACTGGCCAACACAGTTGCGCCACGGGCAACCGCCAGCTGCGTTATTAGCTGGCCAACACCGCCACCTGCACCATGGATGAGTACGGTGTCACCGCTTTTTACCTTCGCAAGCTGCTCGACAGCGACGGTCGCCGTGATTCCCACTAGGGCAAGGCCCGCAGCGGTAACGTCGTCAAGCGAATCGGGCGTTCGGACCACACCGTCGGCGGGGAAGACGTTGTGTGTTGCGTAGGTGCCGCGGAAGTCGTCGAAACCGCGCATGCCGAAGACACGGTCGCCGGGGACGAAATTGTCCACGCCTTCGCCGACGGCAACGACTTCACCAGCCGCTTCGCGTCCGAGGACGGCGGGAGGGTTGAATTTTGTGCACAGACCGGAAGAGCCATCGCGCATCTTGTAGTCCAGCGGATTCGCGCCGATGGCTGTGGTTTTGACCAGGATCTCGCCGGGACCAGGTTCCGCAGGGGTGCGGGGAACCTGCGTGAACTCATCGGGGTCGCCAAAGCGATTGATGATCATTGCGTAAGACGTCGAGTTATTGTGTGCCATTCCACGATGGTAGGTGAGTTCGGCAGCGTTGGGGCATGCGGTGCGTATGGAATGTCTACGCTCTGCATACTTTTCACCTTTAGAACTCGCGGGATTGAGTTCACATGTTCAGCGCGTATAACTAGTGGAATGATGCAACAAAATCAGACGACTCCAGATCCCCAAAGGTGGCGAATACTCTCAGTTCTACTGACGGGTATCTTTATGGCGCTGATTGCTGTGAGCATCGTCAACGTGGCTCTGCCCAGCATCCAGACCGGGCTTGAGGCACGTGATGCGGATGTGCAGTGGGTGCTCAGCGGCTATGCCCTGTCATTTGGTGTAGTTCTGGTGGCCGCGGGGCGAGCAGGTGATTTGCTCGGTCGCGGCGGACTCTACATCCTTGGCATGGTTATCTATACCCTCGCCGCTATCGCTGCGGGCTTTGCCCCGAGTATTGAGATGCTGAACGTTGCTCGCTTTGTTATGGGCATCGGTGCTGGATTCTTTAACCCGCAAGGTGTTGGCATGATTCAGCAGTATTTCAACGGACGGGAGCGAGCTATCGCATTCGGCTACTTCGGCACCGTCGTGGGTGTTGCAGTGGCCATCGGCCCGCCGCTGGGCGGATTGCTGATCCGCCTCGGTGGCTCTGACCTGGGGTGGCGGCTGACCATGCTGGTCAACGTCCCAGTTGGCATCCTCACTATTATCCTTGGGCTCATATTCTTCCCGCGCCCCTACCTGCGGCGACTTCGCAATGCAGACGGCAAACCAATTGGTCTTCTGCGCACGATTCGCGCGCTTGACCCAGTTGGTTCACTGTTGCTGGGGCTCACCGTCCTCATGGTCATGCTGCCGTTTATGGAGTCGCGCGGCTCCGCATGGGTATGGGCCATGCTTCCTGTGGCAGCAGTGCTGCTTGCGGTGTGGTTGAAGTGGGAAAAGCACATGAAATCCACTCCGACCGCGCCGATGGTGGACTTGGATATTTTCCGGCTCCGCCATTTCCGTAACGGCGCGATTATTGCCACATTGTGGTTCTTCGGTACGACCAGTATCTGGGTGCTCGTGGCGCAGTACTACCAAAATGCGCTGGGACACTCGGCATTGGTGTCCGGTTTGATTGGTCTGCCCGCAGCGGTACTCAGCTCGTTTTCTGCGAACTGGGCTGGTCACCACTTGGACAAGGGGGGCCGCAGGATTGTCATCAGCGGCATCGTCATCTCGATCACCGGGCTGCTGCTGACCGTGGGCGTCATCGCGCTACACAGCAAATTCGGTGTCAGCGAGTACTGGATGATTCTCACCTTGTGCTTCATTGGCGCCTCGGGCGGATTGGTTATTTCACCAAATCAGGCACTGTCCCTGCGTGATGTGCCGTTGACCTACGCCGGTGCCGCAGGTGCAGTGTTGCAGACCGGCCAGCGTATCGGTACTTCCGTCGGCCTGGCGGTTATTCTCGCGGTTACGTTTGCAGTAAAGGATGCATTTAATTGGGAAGCCGGTGCTGCCGCTGGCTTCCTCACCATCATCATGGCCTTCTTCTTGACGCTGCTTGGAGCAGTGGCCGACGACCGTGGAGACACGAAAGAGGTGAATCTCTCGCGTGTTGCGGAGCCACCACATTAGTATCGAATCCCATGATTGAGAGAGCTTCTTTTCCGGTCTCAGTGCGACCGATGCGTATGCCATCTCGGCACTGCGCACCGATGTGTTCTATCTTGAGCAGTCCTGTACAGAGCCGGAAATGGACTGGCGCGACCTGGAAGCTACCGCGGAGCACTATTTCATCCGCGACGACAATGACGCCCGCAAGATTATTGCGTACTTGCGTGTGATTGACACGCTCGATGAGTTCTCGACGAACTACCCGCGCACCATCGGCCGCGTTGTCGTCGATGCCGCGAGCCGGGGTAGGGGGTTGTCCTCGAAACTGCTGCAGCAGGTCATCGCTGACCACTCGGATACGGGGCTGATTCTGCATGCCCAGACGCAGGCGAAGGCTGTGTACGCAAAAGCCGGCTTCCATGAGATCGGGGAGACCTTCATGGAAGCCGGCATTGAACACATCACGATGGTTCGTGACGGGTCCTAGGGGAACGTACCTAGGCTTCGGATTGTACGGCGCTGCTTACCTGAAGTTTTAAGCGTTGACCTTCGAACTTGCCAGGATGCGGTTCAGAGAGTCGACGCTGGCCTTCGCATCACCGATAAGCATGTCGGTGTTTTCGTTGAAGAACAGCGGGTTCTGCACGCCCGAGTAACCCGAACCCATCGAACGCTTGAGAACAATCACGCGCTCAGATTCCCACACCTTCAGCACCGGCATACCCGCAATCGGGGAGCCCGGCTGCTCTGCCATCGGGTTGACGGTGTCGTTTGCACCGATGACCAGGGTGACATCCACATCGGCGAAGTCATCGTTGACCTCGTCCAGCTCCAGCACGATGTCGTAGGGAACCTTGGCCTCAGCCAGCAGCACGTTCATGTGACCCGGCAGGCGGCCGGCGACTGGGTGGATACCGAAGACCACTTCCTTGCCGGCCTCACGTAGGTTGCGGACCAGGTCAGCAACAGCGTACTGAGCCTGTGCCACAGCCATACCGTAGCCCGGAGCGATGAGGATCTTGTCTGCGTCACGCAGAATCTCGGAGGTGTCCTCGTGGCTGACCTCGGTGTGGGAGCCTTCCACGGCGCTTCCCGACGAAGCCTCGGAGCCAAAGCCACCCAGAATCACGTTGGCAAAGGAGCGGTTCATAACCTCACACATGATGTACGACAGGTAGGCGCCGGAGGAACCAACCAGCGCACCAGTGATGATGAGCAGCGGGTTGCCAAGCATGAGACCGGTGAAAGCAGCGGCCCAACCGGAGTACGAGTTCATGATGGACACGACAACCGGCATGTCACCGCCACCGATGGCGATGACCAGGTGCCAGCCCAAGAACAGGCCCAAAGCAGTCACTGCAACCATGCATGCCCATGCGATGGCGCCGCCCTCGGTGCCGGTTGCGATGAAGACAGCCAGGAGAACCAGAGTGACTACCAGAATGGCAATGTTCAGAGCGTTGCGGCCCGGCAGCAGTAGTGGCGAGCCCTTGATCTTCTCAGACAGCTTCAGGCCTGCGACGATGGAACCAGTGAAGGTCACAGCGCCGATGAAGACGCCAATGTAGACCTCACCGAAGTGGAACTTCAGGGCATCGGGGGCTACATCTTCGGCGAAGATGTAGGAGTTGAAGCCGATGAAGATAGCGCCGAGTCCGACCAGACCATTGAACAGTGCAATCAGCTGCGGCATGCCAGTCATGGCAACTCGGCGTGCGCGACTGATACCGATGACACCACCGATGCCGATAGCGACGGCGATGAGAATCAGGGTAATCAGCGGCGAGAAGTGAGTATCCGGCTTGGTATCTGCGGTCACGAGTGCCTGGAAAATGGCAATGACGACGGCTACAGCCATACCGGCGATACCGAAGGAGTTACCGCGGCGAGCGGTCTCCGGCTTGGACAGGCCCGAGAGGGCAGCGAGGAACAGGACGGCGGCGACAATGTGGCCGACGTTGGACAGGCGGTAGGTCCAGTCCAGAAGCGAAGCAGTATCAATGCTAGCCATTAGACTTTATGCCTCCTCTTTCACAAACATGCCAAGCATGCGGTCGGTGACGGCGAAACCGCCGAAGATATTGATGGAGCTGACCACGATGGCCGCGAACGCGAGACCGGAAACCAGCAGGTTCGAGCTTCCCACCTGGAGAATCGCACCCACCAGAACAATGCCGGAGATCGCGTTGGTCTCAGACATCAGCGGTGTGTGTAGGCGCGGCGTGACCGCGGAGATCACGTAGAAGCCGAGCACGATAGCCAAGGTGAGAACCATGAAGTTGGCGCTCACGCTGTGCGGTGCGCTGAGCATAACCACAATGGCCAGCAGTGCCGTCAGGCCCAGAGCAATCTTCGAGCCCAGGCCCGATCCCATGAAGGAAACCTTCTCCGGCGCATTCTCTTCTAATGCGGCCTGGTGGGCCTGCTGCTCCTGCAGTGGGGCAGCAGGGGTGACAGCGACCTTGATTGGCGGTGGTGGCCAGAGAATCTCAGCTCCGGTAGCGCCGGCGCCATTCTGTGGGCGAGCCTTTGTTACCGTGATGCCACGGATAATCTCGTCCTCGAGATTGAGAACTGGAGAGCCATCCTTTTCCGGCGTAATCAGCTTGAACAGATTGAAAATGTTCTGTCCGTACAGCGACGATGCCTGCGCGGGCAGACGTCCTGCAAGGTCGGTGTAACCGATGATGGTCACACCGTTGTCAGTGACAATGGTCTTGCCTGGAACGGTCATCTCGCAGTTGCCGCCACCCGCGGCAGCCATGTCGACGATGACGCTGCCTGGTTTCATAGCTGCAACATCGGCAGCAGTCAGCAACAGCGGAGAGCGACGGCCAGGGATATTCGCGGTGGTAATGACAATGTCAGCCTGCGCGGACTGCTCGGAGTAGAGCTTCGCGGCAGCGGCAGCCTGATCATTGGTCATTTCCTTGGCGTAGCCATCCTCGGACTTCTCGGCGGCGGCCGGAATCGGGATGAACTCTGCACCCATCGATTCGACCTGCTCACCGGCTTCAGGGCGCAGGTCTGTTGCCTTGACAATCGCGCCCATCGAGTTGGCCGTACCGATCGCCGCAAGTCCGCCGACACCAGCGCCGATGACGTAAACGGTAGCTGGTGGCATCTTGCCTGCGGCAGTCACCTGGCCAGTGAAAAGGCGACCATATGCAGAAGCCGCTTCGACTACTGCGCGGTAGCCGCCGATGTTGGCCATCGACGACAGCACGTCCATCGACTGTGCCCTGGAAATGCGGGGAACTGCGTCCATAGCAAGGGCAGTGATGTTGCGTTGCGCGAGTTCTTCGACCAGTTCTTCGTTACGGCCTGGCGCAAGTCGGCTAATAAGCATGGCGCCGTCGTTAAGCAGTGCACGGAACTGCTCCGGTGGAGTGTCGAGCGTTACGACGATATCGCTGTGCCAGACAGACTCGTCGACAATGGTGGCACCGGCGGATTCGTAGTCCGCGTCGGTGAACTTAGCAGCCAGGCCGGCGTCAGCCTGCACGGCGACCTCGTAGCCAAGCTTGACGAGTTTGCCGACGGTCTCCGGGGTCGCAGCCACAATTGTTTGCTGGGGATCGGGTTCTAGAGGGATGCCGATTCTCATTGTGGGAGTTCTTTTCTGTTCGGGGTTCTATTAAGAGCCATGCGCACTCGGTTGTCGGTAAACAGTGAGTGTGGGCGTGGCCGCTTTCTCCTTGGTGTCAATAAGGTATGCGCTGGTGGGGAGGCAGCGGAGGCGTTTGTGGAAAAAGGTAATAAAAATATGTGGGTAACGGTGGTGAGGTGGGGTTTCTGAATTTGTGCACTCTTGGAAAGGGGGTAGAAAATGGGGGTAGGAGTGTGAATTATGGGCGAGAGTGAACATTTACAGCGCCCTGGATGATTGTTTGAGGGGTGAACGATGGGGGAGGCTGTTTCTGTCTTTACGTATGTATTTACGCATTAGGTAGATTCGTATTCCTAGGTTCTTGGCAAGAGTTAAGGAAAAACGATGATTGGTTCACTAAGGGCCGCTGGAAAGACCGTGTCGGCACCCCGCCAAGGGCAGGGGCGCGCGTTTTCGAAGGTGGTTGCTCTCTCGCTCGCAGCTGGTGTAGTTCTCGGCGGACAGATGCCAGCACAGGCGGCACCGCGCATTGGTCAGCTACCAGACATCACTGCACGTGAAAGCACTGTTGACTACCAGAACTCGGAAACCGTGGACAAAATTGGCGGCGGTCTGGTGGATGTCATGGGAGGCGTGAATCGCGTCATCTCCGGTGGCGAAAGTGGCCATATCACCGAGCCGTTCGCCCCAGAGGCGGGGCAGCTGCGCAAGGAGTTCGGAGCGATGGGCTCCCACCCAGTTGCCGCAACCCGTGAAGCAATGCCATGTGATGGTGTCGTCTACACCATCTACAACCGCGTACTGCGGGACCTCCACGGTCTCCACGGCACCACCGGCTGCTATGACGTATTGCCGGAATCGGCCAACGCCTCCCCAGTTGGCGCGCAGCTCATTTACCCGGCGGATATCGACTCCATGGAGTCCGCGCCGCTGATGGTTCTGAGCCCTGGCATTGGTACTGAGCCAGGTATGTACGACGCGCAAGCGCGACTCTATGCAAGCCACGGATATGTCGTGGCTCTTGGCTACAACTTCACCAACTGGTTCGCGCCACAGATGGTACTGGCAGCTTCAGTTGCCGCAGCGGCCAATGAGGGCGAGTCCACGCCACTTGCAGGCAAGATCGATTTCTCCCGCACGATGCTGGTTGGGCACTCTGCAGGTGGTGGCTCCGCGATCTTCCTGAACAACAGGATGGATAAGGCGTTCCAGGCTGCGGGCATCGATATGGTCACCCGCGGGCTGGTTGCTATCAACCCAGGGCCTTCCGACGCAGGGCTGATCTCCACCCCGCCGGAGATTCCAAGCCTGGTGGCCATTGCTGAGCACGAGGACATCGTTCCTTTTGATGCCGATCGACGTGGTTACCGCGATGCTGCAGGGCCTGCCTGGGAAGCGGTAGTCACCGGTTCCTACCACGGCACCTACCTGGATGATCCGTCCAAGAATGTGCTCGGCTCGATGGTGCTGTCCTTTAGTGAGTATGTGCTCGACGGAACGAGTCGAGCAAAGGCCGTCTATGAGGGTGCTAACTACGGCCTGGCCACTGACTCCGAGCTCAACGACGTTCAGCGCAAGGGCGTCTAGAGCTGGCTACTCCATCGACTCTGGAATTAACTTTGCGGCAGCCTCGGCGATTGCCTTGCGCTGCGCTTTCGTGAGCTGATTGCCGTTGAGGTAGTCGTTAGCCCAGAGTCCATCGGAAATCATTTGGACAACGTAGGCCATGCAGGCATCCTGGTCGGTGGCAATCTTCTCCGCCGGCGGATTCCACCGGCGCAAAAGGCGCGTCCAAATCTCGCGTAGCTCCGGGTCGGCGGCAGAGTCGATGGACATGAGTAGCTCAGCCCTCGTTGCCGTATCCAGTGAGACCTGGAGGTTTGCGCGTAAGCGGTTGGCGGGGGATACCTCCTCTGCGGACCCACCTGCGGCTTCGATAAGCTCCTCCTCCCATAACTGCGCCATGTGCTCATGGACGCTGCGGATCATGTCTTCGCGGGAGGGGAAGTGGTAAATCAACCCTGATTTACTCATTCCGCATTGAGTTGCGACATTTTCGTAGGTGACCTCGGAAAAACCGCTTGTCTCGATAATCTCCACGATTGTGTCGAGGATGGCAGTGCGCTTACTCGTGCGCATATTCAGTCTCCTTCGGGTTGCCGCGGAATGTCACCGCAGTCGCAATCGCTGCAATGACAGCAACGACAGCCAGGATAATCAAAATGGCCAGGTAGGAACTGTCGAGGCCGGCGCGGGCACCGTCGTTAAGCGCTGGCGTGTGAAGTGCATCGGTGAGCGAGATGCTGGCGTCGACAGGCGTGAATAGGGCGTAGAACATGGGTAGGAGGCTGCCTGTGATTGCGACGGTGATTAGTGTGCCAAATTCGTACGACACGGATTCCATCGCCGCCGCCATACCTGCCTTTGCCCTCGGGGCTGAGCCGATAATCGCGGTCGACGACACCGACATCACAGAGCCCGCGCCCGCGCCGAGCAGTATCAATCCCGCGATCATGAGCGAGAAATTGCCCGAGGATACGCCGTAGTACATGCCTGCCAGTCCGACGGCGTTGAGGAGGAAGCCGCCGGTGATAAGCGTGCGGAAGCCCACTCGATGGAGCACCATGCCGCCGATGACACCAACTGGCAAGGATGCCAGTGCCGCGGTGGCAACTAGCAAGCCCGCGTCGAGTGGTGTGTATCCGACGGAAATCTGGAAGCGCTGCGTCGTCATCAATTCGGCGCCTGCCAGGACAAACATGGCAAGCGCGGCTGCCAGCACGCCACCGGAAAACATCGGCGAACGGAAGACTGAGAAGTCGATGAGGGGTTCGGTAAGACGTGCCTGACGACGCTGAAACAGTACCGCGCCCACTAGCCCACAGGCGATAGCTGCGACGATGACGGTGGAGGAGCGATGGCCGGCGAGTTCCTTGATGAGGGAAACCAGGCCCAGCATGGCCAGCATCGCGTAGAGGCTGGTGAGAAAATCCCAGCGCTTGGCTGGGTTGGGCTGATTTGGTGGAGCGAAGATCAGCGTGCCAATGATTGCGAAAACTACGACGGGGATGTTGATAAGGAAGATTGAGCCCCACCAAAAGTGCTCCAGCAGGAAACCGCCAACGACGGGACCAGCGGCGGCACCCAGTGTTGCGGTGGCTGACCAAATGCCAATAGCCGTGGCAAGTTCACGAGGGTGGTGGAAGGTCTCACGTAGCAGTGCGAGGGTGGCCGGCATCATGGTCGCGGCGCCCAGTCCTAGACAGCCGCGGGCGATGACCAGGGCCCAGGCGTGCGGCGCAAAGGCCGCGGCCAGGGAAGAGAAGCCAAAAATTGTCAGGCCCACAAGAAACATCTTGCGGTGACCGATGCGGTCGCCCAGAGTGCCTGTGCCGAGGAGGAGTGCGGAGATCACCAGTGGGTAGGCATTGATGATCCACAGGCCCTCCAACTCGGTTGTGTGGAGCTGCTCCCGCAAAACTGGCAGGGCAGTGTAGAGCACCGAGTTATCTATGCCGATGAGTAGTAGGCCGGCGCTGATGATAGCGAGGAAGATCCACCTGTGGGTGACTGAAGTGGGCGGATTAGCCCTCGTGGAAGCGGCGTGGTCGGTACTTGTCATTCCAGTAACTGTAACGAACGTTCGGTTTAGTTACAACTTCTGGAGAGCGACCATTTAGGCCTAAAAATTCAAGAACAGTAAGCTAATCCGACCAAGGAGACAGTGAAAAAGTGTCTAAGTTGAAGGCGTTGTTGAGGTACGAATTCACGGACGCCGTTCGATCCCCCGTGACGCCCGAGCGGGTAAAGATCAGCTTGGACGCGTTGACTTTACGCTCGGACGTTGTGGCCAATCACTGCCGGGATAGTGATAGGCGCATCCCCGAAAAGCTCCTTCTGGTATTCGTTCTGCTCGAAAGCGCCAGCATCGTTATCCCTGATGGTGGCCACATTTGTCAGTTTGCGTGCCGACGGTGCGGAGTCCTTTTGGAGCAGTCCGCCACGGTTGCCCGCAGTGGTGGCCGCGAAAGTCCCTGCACCACGGTTTCCAGCAGCGGTGCCCGCGGTTCCGCCAGCAGCACCCGTAGCTCCGGTAGCAGCACTGTTGCGCGCACTGATTAGGGAATTCATCAATCCACTTCCGCGCTGTGCAGGGCTGTTCGAGGCATTTGGCAAGGCGGACCCAGCGACCCCGGCACCCAAGCCGGTTCCCATCACGCGACCCGCTGTTGGCGCTGGCATACGTCCAAGACTTGAAGTCGGAAGTCCCGAGGTCGGTGGACGGGGGCTTGCGTTTCCAGAAGACGGCAGTGCCGGGATATTGCCCGCTGGTGTGAGCCCCGCAGTGCGTCCTGCGCCGAGGGAGCCGGCCGGTCGGTTGCCGTGAACTCCGTAAGGCGAAGATGCTTGCGGTGATGTGCGTTGAAGTGGTGCGCTCGCGCCCGAAGGAGCGACCATGGCTGGATTCGCCGCGTTTGGTTGAGCCATGGCTGATGTACCGGTCGGGGAAGTTGGCGAGATTGTGGAGCTCGTTGGGCTGCTAGGTGATGCTGGGTGCATAGGGGTAGCAGACGGATTAGTGGGGCTCGACAAAGTCGAAGTGCTCGGTTGAACCTGCGAAGGAGCGGAAGCACTCGCGGTTGTGGATTGCGGTGTTGGAGAATCCGGAACAGTTGAAGTGGCGCCAACTGGTGCGCTGGCGGCCTGCATGCTTCCAGTCATCCCCGCAGGCGAAAGGCCGAACTGACTAGTTCCAGAACGCCCGGCGACTGTGGCTCCAACGGAAACCTCGGCAGTCACACCACTTCCCGCATCGGCTGAAACCAGGTTAGGAATTCGGGGAATAGCGGTCTGTAGCTGTGCGGTATACGGACCAGAGAGAAAGGCTGCTACCTCGGCCTGTTCAAAAGCCTTTTGCGCGCCAGGGTTTGGGAGTGCCTTGGACTCGGCCTCAATCGCCGATAGTGCATTGACGGCCATTGCCTTAACGGACGGCAAGACGGCAAGGTGCCCGGCCATGACCTCAGATGCGGTGGCGATGCTGGTAGCGCGTGCGGCCAGACCTTTCATTGTCGTATCCGCAGCAGAGAAAACAGCACCGCTGTTGCTCGACACCAAGCCGGATGAGATGGAGGTTAGATTGCTGGCCAACGTGGTCATAGTTTCGGCAAAGTTGTTCCAGTAGGCGATTGCCTCGGCCACGGCACCGTCGTTTGTCGAGGAAAACATGGATAGTAGGGACTTCGCATCGAGACCGAGTTCCGCAGAAAGTGTGACTGGCGCGAAAGTGAGACTTCCAGCTTCAAACATTGGCCGACGCTGAAATACACCGCTTGTTCGCGCTACTTCAGCAATGGAAGCGCCGTCACCATTGAACGGATTAATGCTTCGAAGGATCCGATTCATGGTGGATTCGTGCTCAGTGATCACGCGACGGAAGTCAGCGAGATTTGTTTGCGCCCACGTGAGCTGTTTGCCCAGAGATAAGCCGACAGCGGCAGAGCTTCCTGAACTGCCGGAAATTGCGAGACTGTGTTCTGTCGCCACCAGCTGGAGTGACGGAACCTGTGAGTAGCCGGCCAAGTTGGGCTGCATTGTCATAGACGAGCCGGGAAGCATGATTGCTCCAGTTAGTCCGCTAATTGCGTGATCAATTGTCGAAATGTGTGCAGAAATCAAGACATTTCCCCCAGGTAATTGGTCATGAGTTCATTGGCAGGCTTGCAGAGGGTTTCATCAAAATCAGTGGATTCTTCCTCTGAGATGTGCGTTATAAAACCTAGTGCGCCTTTCGGGGTCTCAACGGATGCAATGCAGTACGAGAGACCAATCGGGTTGGTTTGTTTGAAAGTCACCCAATGAAAGCCTTCTGAGTGGTGCGCAGTGGGGTGAGCGTCATAGTTCTCGAGCCGGGAATGGGCCACCGATGTGTGCCAGAGCCCGAGTGGCAAAATATGACTGGTTTGAAGTCCGCAACCTATTTGTTTGACACCTTTAATTCGCTCTGAAACCTCAGACTGCTCCCGGAACCCCAGCCTGTCTAAACGCCCCATAATCTCGGGGTCGTCACACGGATTGGTCAGGACGAATTCGGGTGCGTCGTAGTTGTAGTGCCCATCGGGGCCAAGTGGAGCATCACCGGGCTCCGGCGGATTGTTGGGTGGAAGCACACCCGCAGGTAACGTCACGCCCGAGTCAGTAGTGATGGTTGTCGCATTGTCGCCGGCAGGCTGAACGTCCTCGCCAGAGGTCGTAGTTGATGCGCAACTAGTCCCCGTTATTCCCCATAGAAGTGCTGACAGTAGGGCGGCAGTAGTCGCCTTTTTCAATTTTCCCTCCCCAAAGAATTTGTGTGAGAAAGATATAACACTGCGATCACAAGTGCGCTTGCTGAGAAGCCGAAAAAATAGAGCGACTGTGGATAACTTTTTGGGGGTGTGGACAACGCGGTCGGCGCGCAAAAGAGCGCCGCTGCACAGCCATAACCTGCACCTTTGGGGTGCGTTCTCAGTGCCGTCGTTAAGCGTTGGTGGCAATCGTGGGTGTAATGACCGAAGTAATCCGAACGATTGGTTAGACTATGAGGCGCATTACAAAACCACGGGAGTGCCAACCGAAATTCCGGCACTGAGAGGACGCTAGGGATCGAGCGTCGACCGGACGAACCTGAATCTGGGTAATACCAGCGTAGGAAAGGGATGTGTTGCTTCATGGCCGCACGTGTATCTGTATCCGCTCCGCCGAAAGAGGGCGAGGTTACAACTGGCCCGATTTACCGCAGCAACAAGCATTACGACGAGGTTGCGTTTAGCAACGATTTCGGTGAGGCGAACCTGCGCATTCCAGTTCGTCGAATCAATCTGACGGACGGTACTCACTTCGATGCGTACGACACCTCGGGTATCTACACCGAGGAAAACCCGGAGCTGAACCTGAAGGAGGGTTTGGCTAAGACTCGTGACTCGTGGCCGAAGGCTCCGGCAGTACCGGCGGTTGCAGGCTCTGAGGAAGCCCCGAAGGTCAAGACGCAGCTGGCATGGGCTCGAGCGGGAATTGTCACCCCGGAGATGGCTTTCATTGCCGCTCGTGAAGGTGTGGATCCGGAAGTTGTGCGCGAAGAGGTCGCTGCGGGTCGTGCCGTGATTCCGGCCAACCACAAGCACCCGGAGACTGAGCCGATGATTATCGGCAAGCGTTTTGCCACCAAGATCAACGCCAACATCGGTAACTCGGCTGTAACTTCGTCCATCTCTGAAGAGGTGGAGAAGATGGTATGGGCGACCCGGTGGGGCGCGGACACAATCATGGACCTTTCCACCGGTAAGGACATCCATGAAACCCGCGAGTGGATTCTGCGTAACTCCCCGGTGCCGGTTGGTACGGTGCCGATTTACCAGGCGCTGGAGAAGGTCAAGGGTGACCCGGCCAAGCTGACCTGGGAAATCTACCGCGAAACCATCATTGAGCAGTGTGAACAGGGCGTGGACTACATGACCGTTCACGCGGGTGTGCTGCTGCGCTATGTGCCTCTGGCCGCCAACCGCGTGACGGGCATTGTTTCCCGCGGTGGTTCGATTATGGCCGCATGGTGTCTCGCGCATCACCAGGAGAGCTTCCTCTACACGCGCTTCGCTGAGTTGTGCGACATTCTGGCACAGTACGATGTCACGTTCTCCCTCGGTGATGGCCTGCGTCCGGGGTCCATTGCCGACGCTAACGATGAAGCCCAGCTGGCTGAGCTACGCACCCTCGGCGAGCTGACCAAGATCGCTAAGTCCCGCGGCTGCCAGGTCATGATTGAAGGTCCAGGCCACGTTCCGATGCACAAGATTGCCGACAACGTGAAGTGGGAAGAGGAGTGGTGTGAGGAAGCACCGTTCTACACCCTCGGCCCGCTGGCAACCGACATCGCGCCGGGCTATGACCACATCACGTCGGCTATCGGTGCGGCCATCATTGCGCAGGCTGGCACCGCCATGCTTTGCTACGTCACGCCGAAGGAGCACCTGGGGCTGCCGAACCGCGACGACGTCAAGGTTGGCGTGATTACTTACAAGATTTCCGCGCACGCCGCTGACCTGGCAAAGGGGCTGCCGCGCGCACAGGAGCGTGACGACGCGCTGTCGAAGGCCCGCTTCGAGTTCCGTTGGCATGACCAGTTTGCACTGGCACTGGATCCGGACACTGCGCTGGATTACCACGATGAGACCCTGCCTGCAGAGCCGGCAAAGACCGCGCATTTCTGTTCCATGTGTGGTCCGAAGTTCTGCTCCATGCGTATTTCCAAGGATGTACAGGACTACGCGAAGGAACATGGCCTGGACTCCGTTGAAGCGATTGAGGCCGGCATGGCTGAGAAGTCTCAGGAGTTCGCTGATCAGGGCAGCCGCGTCTACCTGCCGATTACCGCGGAGTAATTGCTTGTCTCAGAAGCTGCTGAAGTAAGCCGCGGTCGAGCTCTATTGGGCTTGGCCGCGGTTTTCTTTTGCTTAGCCATTTCTGCCGGTCTCCTCGTTGGGTCTCAAACGGGGGTGGGTAAGGCGCACCTTAATAAATGGGTTAGGGAAGCCTAATGTGCGGGGTGTACATTGCTTGTATGCACAGTCTGAGGTTCCTGACTTTCGATCATTCCCACCGCCATCTTGCAGGTGCTCACGAAACTCGCCGTTTATTCAGCTCTGAATCATCCACGGTTGGAGAAGGCGTGCGTCGACAGGTGGGGCGGAGTGCGCGCAGAGCTGCCACTGCGGTTTCGTTGTCCGGCGCCATGGTCCTTTCGGCGTTTGTGTCCCCGGCAATGGCTGAAACTGCGAAGCCAATCGTGCCGGACAATTTTCCCAATGTGATTAATCCAGCGGAGAACTTCCAGCCGCAGTATTCGCAGTATGTCGAATCTCCGGAAGTTACTGTCACTTTTGAAGACGGCACACCAGCTGAAGGTGCCACGGTTCATCGCGGCGATGTTCTTATTGTTCGCGGTAGTGGTTTCAATCCGTCGGCCAACCGTGGTGGTTACCCGCTTCCAATTCCTCCGGGTGTGCCCAATGGTGTTTACGTTCTCTACAGTGCGTTCCCGGACTCTTGGAAGCCGAGTGAAGGTGCTCCGTCCTCGTCGCGGAAACATCCGCACGACAACATTGCCTGGGTCACGCCGGCTGGAACTCTCGAGGCGATACCGAACCAGGGCGTCGACATGCGACGTTCTATCGCTCGTCAGGCTACCCCGATGACAGATGACGGCAGTTTTGAAGCCCGCATTGTTGTTGACCCGCCAGAGACTCCAGCTGGTGATAACTGGGGAATTTACGTCTACCCGGCAGCTGGCTCGATTAATGAGGCCGAGGAAATCTACATTCCGTTGAATTATTCGGATGCTCCGGGCAAGGATGCCCCGGCTCCCTCCAGCGAGGACTTAGTAATTTCTGTATCTGCGCTGGAGAAGGTTTTTGGCGCACTGGGCGGTGGTGTCACTGCCAAGAACGGTGCCCTAGAGCCTGAGGCTGGTGTTGTCTCATTCACCCGCGACAATGACAACAGCGATGCCGAAGGGGAGAGTTACCGCGGAGAAGTTCACTTCACCGCGAAGTTCAGTCTGGTTCATGTGGTCGTTCGTAATCCGCGCATTGAGGACGGCCCGACTGGAAAGGTTATTACGGCAGAGGTCTCGCAGGGCTACGATGTCGGTCCGGATGAGATGGAGCGTATGCCCATAGCCGCTGTTGTCAACAGTGATGGCGATCAGCTGATCACGACCATCGGCACTATCTCGCAGTTCCGGTAGTCCCTCCGGTCATCATGGCCGCCAATTGTTGTCCACCTGGCACTTCGTTCAAAGTAAGCCGTCATACCTTACGGGTTCTTGTGGGGTTGTAACCACTGCCGTATTGGAATCACTACATTAGATAGAGGCGCTTACCAGCGATGAGGAGGAACGTGGGACGGCATAGTCGGGCAGAAGGACCGGTGTCACAGGATGGGGCATTGTCACAGGCTGCGGAGTCGCAACATGCTGTTGCGGAGTCTCCGTCGCGGGCCTCGCGAAAAGTGTGGGTTCGCAAACCCAATCAGGCTCCCGCGCTGACGCAATCGCCTGTCATGAGCTGGCCTCTTATGCTGGTCTCGCTGCTCGGTGGTCTTGCCTCGTTGTTGGCCTGGAACGGCCGCACCCAGCCGGACGATTGGGCTTCGCTCTGGGTGGGCGGGCTACTGATGGACAGGGGACTTGAGTCCCATCTTTATGACGCCGATCCAATCGATTTCACCGCCATGAGCGGAGAGGTCTGGCCACGCCTGGCGCAGGAAGTGTCTGCGCCATTTACACATCCCTTTGTGCAAAACCCTTTGTTTGCAAAGGCTCTGGGAGCGATATCCCACGTCATGAGCTTTGAAACCTCGGTTGCGTGGTTGCTGTTTCTTTCCGGAATGTCCGTCGTGGTCCTCGTCGCAGCTTCCTACCACCTGTGGTTTCGGTCGACCATACCCTGGGGTATCGCAGCGCTGGTTACCGCCTGCGTATTCGCTCTGCCGACCACTCTTAATTCGTTCTGGATCGGTCAGACGACACCGCTGATTGTCGCGGGCGTCGCCTATGGGCTTGCCGCCTCGCGCACTCGTCCTTGGCTCGCGGGCATCGTCCTCGGCATCGTCGCATCCATTAAATTGACTCCGTATGCGCTCATCGCCGTGATGCTCTTTTTCGCTTATCGACGGCGCGCAGCCCTCTGGTCGCTGGCCACCACGGCGGTGCTGGCGGTCTGGATGTTTATCCGCATTGATATGCCCGTTATTTCGGACTGGATTGACCGAATTGACGACATTGGTGCGTCGGTCTTGGTCGGTGGTGCGAATCAGTCGTTGGCGTCGACTTTAGCCACAGACCTGGGCAAACCTGATTTATTAGTAACAGTGGTTCGTGATTATCCGAGTCACGTGAAAACGATTCCACTGTGTATTGCGCTTGGCGTGGTGTTGATGGTCACGGCAGTTGCGTGGTTGAACCCGGTCTACCGGTTTGAATTTTTGGTTACGGGCGCGTGGCTTATTGCAGCCACATTCTCATCGATTCTTTGGACCCACTACATGTTGATGCTGGTCACGTCTGTGTTCGGTTTGGCCGCCATGGCGCGGACCCGATTGACCAGACAGTGGCCGTATATCGGTATTGCGTTGCTAGTGGTCCTGCTTACGTTCCCTGTGACAAACCCGATTGCTGCTACGCCGTATACCGGCGGATTTGTGTACTCGGGGATTACTGCGATGCTCTTGACGCTGGCATTGATGCTAGTTGTTGGTGGCTGCCACGCGTTTGCGGTACATCGGTACGGCGATAGTGATGCAGGCGAGGTTGGAGCTGGATTGGGCAGTGAATTAGCTGCCGCGGAGACACTGAAATTTCCTCAGCCAGAGCCAATGGTCTTATTCGACTTGAGGAAGCGCTAGATTTAGCGGCTCAGCATAGAGACGATGTCACGGGCAGACATGTCGCTGTAAATCTCGTTCCGGGCGCTCTTAACCTGGTGGCCGAAGTGGACTGCGTTAGCGTCACTGCTGGTGTCGCGGGTAAGAGCTTCGCGCAGCGGCTGAGAGAAAAAGGCGCGCTTGGTAGTGAAAGAACGGGGGAACAGGTTTTCAAGGCTCACGGTATAAACCCTTTCTGTGGTCGGAATCCGGTCAGGATTCCGGTTTGAGAGTTTCTGTATTCAAATGGTTTTCTTTGATGCGGTTGCAACTATATGTCTGAATATGCCCGATATCGAGTTAAAACGGGCAAAAGTGACTAAGCGGATACCGTTCCCAACATGAAACCTGCATCACACTATGGCCCGGCTTAATGCTCGGTCACGGTCAGTTGTGGGCTCCAATACAATGAAATCCGGAATCAAATGTGAAGTAGGAGTTTGGTTATGGCTATTTCTTCGGCACCCACCCCTGAGTCCCCGGATTCAGCGGATACCTCGGACGCGGCATCGCGCAGCGTTCCGGCGGCAGCGCTCAGTCACGTTGAGGATTTAATTGATTTTGTGGCTGCGTCGCCAAGCTCATTTCATGCGGCACAACAGGTCGTTGACCGTCTGAGTGCAGCCGGTGCCACGGTCATCGATGAGCACGAACAGTGGCCAAGTAAACCCGGTGCCTACGTCCTGCGTCGTGATGGCGCTGCCGTTGCTTGGATCGTCCCGGAGACGCCGGCTGCCGATTTCACCGGTTTCCATATTGTGGGTTCCCACACGGATTCGCCCGGTTTTCGTGTGAAGCCCAACGCGCGCACCTCCGCCGCAGGCTATGCGCAGGTCGCCGTTGAAGTCTACGGCGGCGCGTTGTTGGGAAGCTGGACCGACCGCGAAATTGAGTTCGCCGGTCGGGTAATTGATAAAAGCGGCAATGAGCACCTTGCTCGCACTGGCCCGGTTGCGCGTATTCCGCAGTTGGCTATCCACCTCAATCGTGCGGTTAACGAAGAGGGGTTGAAGCTCCACAAGCAGAATCACACTGCACCAATCATCGGACTGGATACTTTCGGCACCGATGTGTACCAGGTCATCGCCAATGCTGCGGGCCTGTCTATCGACGACATCGTCGCCTGGGACCTCATTTCCTTCGACACTCAGCAGCCGCGCACCTTCGGTGCTCACGATGAGTTCCTGGCTTCGGGCCGACTCGACAACCTGCTCAGTGTCCACTCCTCCCTGGTTGCCTTCGAGACCTTGCTCCGCCAAAACTGGAGCACGTCAACCACCATCCCCGTCATGGTCGCTTTCGACCACGAGGAAGTCGGGTCCGCCTCCACTACGGGCGCTGCAGGGCCACTGCTTGCCGACGTTCTGTCCCGCATCGCAGCGGCCACAGGCGCTGACCTGGAACGCACCCAGCAGCTCTACCGCGGTTCCATCTGTCTCTCGGCCGACGGCGCACACGGTGTGCACCCGAACTATGCAGGCGAACACGAGCCGGGGCACCAGCCGGAACTCAATGCTGGCCCAGTGGTAAAGATCAATGCCAACCAGCGCTACGCCACCACGGCGGTTGGTCAGGCCGAGGTTGTCCGAATCGCAGCGGAAACCTCCAAGCGCATTGGCCAGGAAGTGCCGGTGCAGTATTTTGTCTCTGCGAACCACAAGCCATGCGGCTCCACTATCGGCCCGATCACTGCAACGCGACTGGGTATCGACACCATCGATATCGGAGCTGCGATGGTCTCCATGCACTCGGCGCGTGAGATGTGCGGCACGATTGATCCATGGTGGTTGGCCGAACTCACCGTGGATTTCTGGGGTGCCGGAAACTAGCAGCTCGCTGGCAGCGCTGAAGTCACCTCTAGCAGGGGAGATGTCGGGACGCTGTGGCCGTCGTGAAGCGAAAATGGGTGAGGGAATTTCCGTAGCTGCTCGTCGTGGAGCCTATTTTCTGTCATGCTATGAACCATGACTGATGCTAACGACACCCTGCCGTCGCACCGCCTTGAAGTACCTATCGAAGAGGCGGTGGCATGGCGTCGCCAACTGCACCAGAATCCGGAGTTGAGCTTCCGGGAGTACAGGACCTCGGACATGATTGAGGATCTGCTCAATCAATGGGACATCCCGACGTACCGGTTGACCCCGACGTCCGTAATTGGTGTCATCGAGGGCACAGCGGGCGACCCCAGCACTGGCCGTGTGATCGGCTACCGCGCGGATATTGACGCGCTGCCGATTCAGGAGGAAACGGGACTGCCGTACGCCTCGCGCACGCCGGGGGTGATGCACGCCTGTGGTCATGATGTGCACACGGCGATGCTGCTGGGCACGGCGAAGGTGCTCTCTGGAATGCGCGATCAGCTGCACGGCAAGGTGCTGTGCATCTTCCAGCACGCTGAAGAAATGCTGCCGGGCGGTGCTCGTGAGCTGGTCGACAAAGGTGCTGCCGATGACTTGGATGAGGTCTATGCCTTCCACGTCGCTCCGCATCCGGTGGGGCATGTGGGGATTTGTGCTGGGCGAGTGACAACTATGTCGGGCATCGTCTCCATCGCGATTCGTGGCCGTGGCGGGCACTCCTCGAACCCGCAGCTGTCGATTGACCCGGTGCTCATCGCCAGTGAGGTGACTCTCATGCTGAACACGATTGTCTCCCGCGATGTGGATCCGAAGCACATGAACATCGTCAACGTCGGCTCACTGCACTCAGGTGAGGCCGGCAACGTGATTCCGGATACGGCCAACCTAGAAGTGTCCATCCGCTCGGTGGATGAGGCCGACTGGGAGATTGTCTGCCAGCGTATAGAGGCCGTCGTCAACGGCGTCTGCCAAGCTCACGGCGCACAGGCGACTTTCGACTGGCAGATTCCGTACCCGATGGTGGTCAATGCCGACATTGCAGTCAATCGCGCCTGGCATGCGGCGACGAAGGCGGTTGGCAACTCCAAGGTGTTCGCTGCCGATCCGTGGGCTCCTTCGGATGACTTCTCGTATTTTTCCCGTGAAGCGCCGGGCTGTTACATGTTCCTCGGCACCGGTGGCCCGGAAGCGGGTAACCCCTTCTTTCTCCACAACTCCAAGTTTAAAATTGTGGAGAGAGCCATGGTCAATGGCATGCGCACGGAAATCCAAATCGCGCTCGACGCACTGAACCCGTCGAAGAATCAACCGCCGGAGCGCCCTGCCACATCTCCGACCATGCCCGCAGCAGGTTCCGTGCCGCCCCGGCCGCGGAAGGCAGGCCTTGGCACGCCGCAGTCGCATGCGGGTCAGGCACGGGCGTCGTCAAGCGAATCGGCGGGGGAGACCTCACCGAGTCCTGAGGCGGCGGCATCAGATAATTCCAATCAGCCTCAGGCACCTAGAGAGGATGCATAGGACAATGTCCACGACCCCCAACGCCCCTGATAAGACGCTCGCTGCCGCACCTGAGTGGTCGAAGTGGGCGATTGGATGGCACGTCTATCCACTGGGGTTTGTGGGAGCGCCCATCCGTGAGAAGGATCGAGGCGCCGCGCCGGTCAATCGAATTCGCAAACTGATTGACTGGCTTCCGTACGTCCAGGAGCTCGGGCTCAACGTGCTGCAGCTGGCGCCAGTATTCGAGTCGACTAGCCACGGCTACGATACCGAGGACTACTACCGCATTGACTCGCGCCTGGGTACCGAAGAGGACATGAAGGCTGTCATCGAAGCTGCCCATGAGCGTGGCATCAAAGTGCTTTTCGACGGCGTTTTCAACCACATCGGGTCAGAGGCGCCCGCGCTGAAGACCGCGAAGGAAAACCCTGACTCTGAAGAAGCGCAGCTCTTTGCGTTTACGCACTCAGATGGCGACATGACCGCGCCGGTGTTTGAGGGCCATGAGAGTTTGGTCGAATTCGATCACACCAGTGACGCGACTGTTGATTTTGTCGTCAACGTGATGAATTACTGGCTGGCGCGGGGGATTGATGGCTGGCGACTGGATGCGGCCTACGCAGTGGACCCACAGTTTTGGCACAAGGTTTTGCCGCGAGTGCGTGCTGAGCACCCGCACGCCTTTATCTACGGCGAGGTCATCCACGGTGACTATGCGGAGATTGTGTCGGTGTCCGGCATGGACTCGGTGACGGAATACGAGCTGTGGAAAGCGACCTGGTCTGCGCTGAAGGAGGAAAACTTCTTCGAGTTGGACTGGACTCTGAAGCGCCATAACACCTTCGCGGAGTCTTTTGTGCCGGTGACGTTTGTGGGCAACCACGATGTTTCACGCATTGCGACGCAGGTAGGGGCCGACAAGGCCGTGCTGGCGGCGACGGTGCTGTTTACCGTGGCCGGTGTGCCGCTGGTCTACTACGGCGACGAACAGGGCTACACCGGCCTCAAAGAGGAACGCATCGGCGGTGACGACCAGATCCGTCCAGTGTTCCCGGATAGCCCGGAGGAACTCTCTACGCTTGGTGAGGACCTCTACCGCGCTTACCAGCAGCTCGTTGCGGTGCGACGCCGGTTCCCATGGTTGCACTCCGCTCGCGTGGAGACTGATGAATTGCGCAATGGTTTTCTTCGCTACCGCGTGACCGCAACCGACGCGGCGCTCGTGGACGATGCTGCCGAGGCCTTGGGCGAGACTGGAGCTTCCGGCGAGATGCCCTCGCTTGTTGTCGAGTTGAACCTGGAAAACGGCGCAACCAGCGCCGTGATCCGTGATGGTGACCACGTGGAATTTGAGTTTTCCTAGGCTCTCTTGGCGGCTCTAGGCTGCCCTCGGAGAACCAAAACCGCCCGGACACAATGTCCGGGCGGTAATTCTTTCGCGCCCCATCGATGAGTGGGCACAAGGGGTAGCGGCTGCGTTTATGTTTGCTGGCTACCCCTGTTTTCGCAGATGCAGTTACATCTCTGCGGTCTCAACAGGAGTCATCTCGTCGGAGGATGCCGGAGTGGTGGCCTTCTGCTCGAAGGTCTCCGACGGGTTGGCCTGGTCACCGACCTTCACGTCCGAGTCAACCTGATTCGGGGGAGAGCAAGCGACCAGGGCTGCTGCGGCAATGGCGGATGCGGCGATAGCGCCGGCGATGCGGTTACGCATGGATGTGGCTCCTCTGTCGGAAAAACAATAGCTACAAGGGGCTAATAAACTTTTCTCACATTATCTTAAAGCAATATCTTAGAGGATTCTTAACGGCTTGCGGGAACCAAGGGGCCAATCGCCCCCGCGCCGATGCATAGCGTTGCCCCCGGAGTCGCCTTTTCCACATCGACATGGAGAGTATTTCCACCACCGTTGAGGTACACATAGCGCGGTCGCAGGTCATTGTTCATCTTCACGACCGTGGAACCACCGCGGGTTTGCTCTTCGGTCTCGAAAGGATTGGGGAGCGATAGGCGCACATCCATGTCCTCGGAGGCGGTGGCCGGGAACTCAAGCACCCAGTCACCGAGCTTGATGATGTTCTCCAACTTGATGTCCTCCGACGCAGTGCCGTCCTCGCCAACTGTGATGCGATGGCCGCACTGCTCGACAGGGCCATCAGTGACACGGGTGATCTCGGAGACCTTGGCGTCGATAAGCGAACCGTCTGTATTGAACATGCGCGGGTGACCGGTGACGCGCTCAAACGGCGGGCGATCGGAGACCGCATCAAACACCCGCGAGTACATGTTCATCGGAGCGGCGACGGGCACGAGAACTTCGAAGGGGACGGGCTGGTCGATGAGATTGTAGTCGATCGCCTTGTCGGGGCCAGCGGCATCGGCTTCCTCGCGCAGCGCGGACAGCGACGCCTTGGTGTTGCCGATCCACTCCATTGCGATGTCATCAGACCAGGCATTGCGGTAAGTGACCACGGAAATCGTGGAGGTGACAGTCAGCGCGATGCCCAGCGACCAAATCAGTATGTGCGTACGAGCCGGTAGCAGCGCTGGCGCCTCGTCCTTCGGTGGGAGTCCAGCCAGGGAGATCGCGACGCAGATTACGATCACGAGCGCGACATCAGAGTAGTAGTGCAAAGTGTGCGCCAGCACGCCAGAGGTGTTCTCTCCCGAGCGGAACAGGGTGATGGCGAACAAGGTGGTGAACATGTACGCCACCGATAGCGTCCACGGAGCCCAGCCACGGTAATCGCGGCCGATGAGGGTGGCAGACAGAATCAACAGGATAATGCCGCCGAGAGTAATCAGCTGAGACGAAGCGGAGGCAAACGGCTGTCCCGGAGCCCAGCGTTCCCAGCTTGTTGGACCGCCGATGATGCCGGCAAAAATCTGGCCGAGGCCGTTGAAGAACAGTTCGGGCTGCAGCTTGTCGGAAATGAAGCCGGTGGTTTCGGCGGGGCCGAAGTAGTACCACAGTGCCCAGGCGCCGGTCAGCAGCATCGATGGGATCCAGATGACGAGGCCACGGCGGAGAACCTGCAGGATATTTCTGCGCTCCATGTAAGCCAAAGTGACGACAACCAGCATGGAGATCGGTGCGATAGCCAGGGACTTCTCAAAGAATCCCAGCGCCACTGCCAGCAGCACGAACAGGCCTACGGCTTCCCACGGGCGGGGGCCGAAGGAACGACGCATAGTGGTGCGAATGGCGACAATCATGAAGATCACGAATGCCAGGTGGAACGGCTGGGAATTGGCCGCGGCCGACCACCAGGTGTCTCCCGGAAGCATCAGCGGAGTCCAGGCGACGACCGTGATGAGGAAGAGCGATACCAGCGTACGGCCGGTGAGGAGCTCAAAGAGTTTCGCTGTGGCGTATGTCAGCACTACCGACATCACGGCCATGGTGATAGCCGGTAGCCACCAGTTCCACGGCGCGATGAGGTGATAGAGGCCTTGCACCAAGAAAGCCAGTGGCGCAAGGTGCCCGTCGTGATCCTGAAGCAGGTAGTCCTTGCTCAGCAGTGGGGTGTCGTAAAGATGGCCAACAATGATGAAGTCATCCCAGTAAAAACCATGGCTAGTCAGCACCAGAATGCGAGCGACAAGCTGTATCGCAATAACAACTCCGATGAGTGGCCACCACTGCTTCGCAGACAGGTCAAGTCGCTCGCCCCACGTCAATGTGGGCATGTAGTATGGGCGAGAACTTTCCTGCTCAGCGGTGTTGTCAGCACCAGGGTCCTCGGCAGTTTTCACTGCGGAATCCGCGGCTGTCCCCTCATCGCCGACTGGCGGCGTATGAGGGGTTTGGGCAGTTGGGGTATCTCCTGTAGATGACCGCTCGGCTTTAGTCATGGTTCCTTATGTTATCTAGGCCATCTGCTGGGCGCGGTAGGGTAGGCAAAAGTTAGTGCTTAGGGCGTGTCGACACAGGCTTCATACGCCGCTAAGGAATACATCAATAATGTTTGAGCAATACCGCTCGAGTTAAAGAAAAATAGGAGCAAGTGGGATGACGCAATCGGCGAGTGCAGCGCGCGCTAACTTCTCGTGGCGCAATATTGACATCATCATTGCAGCTGTTATCGGCGTGGCCGTCGGCCTGATTTTTGTTATCTGGAACATCATCGGCGGTGCGGGCTATGAAGCAGTCAACGCGCTTACTCCTGGTCTTGGCGGTTTGGTCGCTGGTATGTGGTTCCTCGGTGGTCCGCTCGGCGCGTACATCATTCGCAAGCCGGGTGCAGCTATCTTCGTCGAGGTAATCGCGGCGACGGTTTCAGCACTGATCGGTAACCAGTGGGGTATCTCCACCCTGTACTCAGGTTTGGCGCAGGGGCTCGGCGCGGAGCTGGTGTTCCTCATTCTGGCGTATAAGAGCTACAACCTGGCCACCGTGGTTATCTCCGGTCTCATGGCAGGTGTCGGCGCATGGACTTTCGAGCTTTTCACTGGCAACCTGGCCAAGACTTTCGAATTCAACGTCATCTATCTGATCTCCACGGCGCTGTCGGGTGCCGTCCTCGCCGGTCTGCTGGCTTACTTCCTGGCTAAGGCACTGGCGGCAACTGGAGCGCTGGATCGTTTTGTCATCGGGCGAGAGCGGCACGACGACGTCTAGGAAAATCGATGACAGATGAGGTGTTGACGCGGGGGCCGTCGTCAAGCGGAAATGTCCCTGCGGTGAGCGCGCGGGGGTTCGGATATCGGCACGCGGGGCGCAAAGCTGCGGTACTGAACGACACCACGCTGGACATCGAGCGCGGTGAAAAGGTGCTGTTGCTCGGCGCGTCGGGGATGGGGAAGTCGACGCTGCTCGCCGCTATTGCTGGCGTGCTTGGCGACGACTCCGATGGCGAAGCCACCGGAAAGCTCCTGATTGAAGGTCGTACTCCTGCTTCCGCACGGGGTTCGGTGGGCTTGGTGCTGCAAGACCCTGACTCGCAGACGATTAGTGCTCGCGTTGGCGACGATGTTGCCTTTGGTGCGGAAAACCTGGGCGTTGCCCCGGCTGAGATTGGCAACCGAGTGCGCGCCAGCCTGGATTTGGTGGGGCTGGATTTGCCGCTGGATCATCCCACGCACAGGCTTTCGGGTGGGCAGAAGCAGCGCCTCGCATTGGCAGGTGTGCTGGCAATGGGCGCACGGGTCATTTGTTTGGACGAGCCGACGGCCAACATCGACCCGGCGGGTGTGCCGGTACTACGCGATGCTGCGATTACCGCGGCGGAGAGGACCGGTGCGGCACTGATTGTGGTCGAGCATCGAGTGGATGCGTGGGTCGATGTGGTCGACCGCATCATCGTGCTGGGCCACGGAGGTGTGATTGCCGATGGTGCACCGCATCGGGTCTTGGAAGACTACGGGCAGGCTCTGACGGATGCTGGGGTGTGGATTCCGGGTGCGCCGCCCGCGCTGCCGGATGCGCGTTCAGTTGCCTGCGACCAGGACGGGCACCCTAGCGGTGACATCGCGATCGAAACCCGCGAGCTGGACATCGGCTATGGCGCGAAGAAGTCGTGGTTCAGGGGTAGCGAAACTGTTGAGCCTATTGCTCGCGGAGTATCCGTTTCTATCCCATCCGAAGCTTCCACCTGCATCGTTGGTCACAACGGCAGCGGGAAGTCCACGTTAGCGCTGACGCTCGGCGGCCTGCTTGAGCCGATGGCGGGCACGGTCCAAGTGACCGGCAGCGGTAGTGCGCCGTGGAAATGGCCGTCGAAGAAGTTGGCTACTCGGATTGGCACGGTCTTCCAAGACCCCGAGCACCAATTCGTCACCGGCACAGTGCTGGAAGAGTTGCAGCTTGGCCCCAAGCTTGTCCGTGTCAACGCTGATCAGCGCATCGAGGAATTACTTGAGCGGCTGCGGCTAACGGCCCTGACCAAGGCGAATCCGTTCTCACTCTCGGGCGGTGAGAAGCGACGTCTGTCGGTGGCGACCATGCTGGCGACAGCGCCGGATATTGTGCTTCTCGACGAACCGACGTTCGGCCAAGACCGCCGGACATTCACCGAGCTGCTCACTTTGCTTCGCCAGCTTGCTGACGATGGCCGAACTGTTATTTCGATTACCCACGATCCATTGGTGGTACAAGCGATGGGGGACTACGTCGTCGACATGGATATGTTTCATCCGAAGCGGTTAGGCCGTGCGGCGCTGGGAAAGCGTGGTTCGGGGGAGCAGGCCGGTCCGAGCAGCAATAGCGGTTCGCGCGGCCAGGGCGAAGCAGGAGGGAAATTGTGACTGAAGTCGGTTCCGCCGGTACGGCTGAAGGTACGCAGAGCGGCACTTCGAGTAAGCAGCCTTTCCTCGCGACGGTCAACCCGGTAGCGAGAGTACTGGGCCTGTTCTTGCTCACCACACCGCTGCTGATTTCCATCGACTGGGTCTCCGCAGTGGTCGCGCTTGTCTGCACGCTTTTCTTGGTGCCGCTGTCGGGTTTGGGTTTTCGTCGTTTTCTAGGACGCAGCCTGCCACTTCTTATCGCCGCGCCCATCTCTGGAATCTCGATGGCGCTCTACGGCAACCCGGAGGGCAAAGAGTATTTCTCCTTCCTGCTTGCGCATATGACGGATAATTCCATTTCCCTGGCCATCGCGATCATGTTGCGTGTGCTGGCTATCGGTACTCCAGTTATCGTGCTGTCAGCCAATATCGGCCCCACCGATCTGGGCAATGGGCTGGCGCAGATTCTCAAGCTGCCCAGCCGGTTTGTGCTGGCAACGGTGGCGAGTCTGCGACTCGTCGGCCTATTCATCAGCGATTGGCAGGCGCTGACCCGAGCCCGTCGCGCACGCGGTTTGGGTGACCACGGCGCAATCCGCCGCACTATTTCTCAGGTGTTCGCTCTGCTGGTGTTTGCGCTGCGCCGCGGCACCAAACTGGCTACGGCCATGGAAGCCCGCGGCTTTGACACACCGATTAAGCGTACGTGGTGGCACACCTCGACATTGGCCGCGCGTGACTATGCCACCATGGCCACCTGCCTTGCCATCGCCGTCGCAGCAATCAATATTTCCGTGTGGGCCGGGGAGTTCCGCTTCCTGGGCGTGGCGTAGCAAAGGCGTTTCGATCACGATGATTCTGCTTATCGACGGCCGTTCCGGCAGTGGCAAAACCACCTTTTCGGCAAAGTTGCACAGTATCCTCGGTTGGCCAGTTATCCACTTGGAGGATGTATATCCGGGCTGGTCCGGTCTGCAGAAAGCATCGGCCGCAGTTGCGGAGACCATTTTGAACCCCGCGCTACCGGCCGATGAGCGCGGGTATCGCCGGTGGGACTGGTACGTCAGTGAATTCGCCGAGTGGGTCCCCACGCCACCGGACTCCTCGCTCATCGTCGAAGGCTGCGGCGCTGTCACTGAAGCTAACCTTGCCGCTGCCCGCGCCATCGGCGACGGCAACGCCTGGGGAGTCTGGGTAGAGCTGGACACGCAGACTCGATTTGCCCGTGCCATGGCTCGCGACGACCACTTCGAGGAACACTGGGACATGTGGGCCGAGCAGGAATCCCAGCATATGGCGAAGCACAATCCGCAACAGCTCGTCGACTGGACCATCAACGTCCCAGAACAGTTAACGTGGAAGCTCTGATGAGAAAAACACTCGCGTGCCTCGGTGCAGGCTTCGGTTCCATGCTCCTCGTCGGCGGACTACGCGTCGCCGCTAGTTCGGAGCTACGCCCACCACGCCTGCCCAATCGCAGACCTCCGCGGTGGGTTCTTCCAACAGTAGGTGCCGCGTGGACACTGGCCAGCTACCGCGCCTACTACGCTCGCGCATCGTATCGCTTGACGACGCCCCTGCTCGCCGGCCTCGCAGTACCAGGAGCCGCAGCGATAGTTTTCGAGACCGTTCGTCTTCGATGTGCAGCCAAAAAACCAACTGTGCCGCCACACACCGTGGTTGTACTGGGATGCGGATTGAAGAACAATCGGCCCTCGGCCCTGCTGGCCAGAAGATTACAGCGAGCAGTCTCAGCGTGTGATGAGCGTACCGAGCGAATCATCTGCTCCGGTGGGGTCGGCAGTGAAGCGGTGACAGATGCCACCTGCTCCGAAGCGGACGCCATGGTGGAGTGGTTGGAGGCGAACGCTGGGGACGTCGTAAAGCGTGGCGACATCGAGTTGATCCCCGAGGACCAATCGACGAATACGTCGGAAAACATTGACTATGCGTGCGAGTTGATGCGCGGCATGGACGGTGCGTTGAGCGCTGGAACGGTTGTTGTGACCAGTGATTTTCATGCGCCACGGGTAGCGAAGCTCATGCGCGAACGGGGGCTGGAACCCTGGTGTGTCGTCGGCGCCTATACGCCGTTGAGGTACTGGGCGACATCGCTGCTGCGGGAATTCCTCGCGCAGTTTATTCTGTGGGCGCCGAGCGGCAACGCGAGAATTTTACGAATTTCGCGGGTAGAGCGAAGCGTTAGCCACTAGTATCGAACGAAGATAAATACATCGTGCGGTGATAGTGCTGCGTAGAAATGCGTAGAGCGCAATATCGAACACGACATCGGAATCATTAAATCGGGAGGAACACCCACATGGCTTTGACCCCAGGATTCGACCTGTTCCAGCTGCCAGAGGAGCACCAGGAGCTCCGCGCCGTTATCCGTGATCTGGCGGAGAAGCAGATTGCTCCGTACGCAGCGGACGTCGATGAGAACGAGCGTTTCCCGGAGGAGGCCCTGAAGGCTCTCAACGAGGCTGGCTTCAACGCCGTCCACGTGCCGGAGCAGTTCGGTGGTCAGGGTGCGGACTCGGTTGCGGCCTGCATTGTCATTGAGGAAGTTGCTCGTGTCTGTGGCTCGGCTTCTCTTATCCCGGCTGTGAACAAGCTGGGCACCATGGGCTTGATTCTCAAGGGCTCCGACGAGCTGAAGAGCAAGGTTCTGCCGGACATCGCCAACGGTGAAATGGCTTCCTACGCACTGACTGAGCGTGAGGCTGGTTCGGATGCCGGTTCCATGAAGACCCGCGCGGTCCGTGAGGGCGATGAGTGGGTCCTCAACGGTTCCAAGTGCTTCATCACTAACGGTGGCCGCTCCACCTGGTACACCGTCATGGCTGTCACCGACCCGGAGAAGGGTGCCAACGGCATCTCTGCATTCATGGTCCACAAGGACGACGAGGGCTTCCGCGTCGGTGGCCTGGAGCACAAGCTGGGTATCAAGGGTTCCCCGACCGCGGAGCTGTACTTCGAAAACTGCCGCATCCCGGCTGACCGCATCATCGGCGAAGAGGGCACCGGTTTCAAGACTGCCCTGGAGACCCTGGACCACACTCGCCCGACTATTGGTGCACAGGCGCTGGGCATCGCGCAGGGTGCTTACGACTACGCCGTTGGTTACGTGCAGGAGCGCCAGCAGTTCGGCAAGCCGATCGCTGCTTTCCAAAACACCCAGTTCATGCTGGCTGACATGCGTATGAAGATCGACGCTGCTCGTCTCATGGTGTACACCGCAGCCGCTAACGCTGAGCGTGGCACCGCTGAGGGCGGCGCTCGCCTGGGTCTGATGGCCGCAAACGCCAAGACCTTCGCCTCTGACGTTGCTATGCAGGTCACCACCGATGCCGTGCAGCTGCTCGGCGGTTACGGCTTCACCCGTGACTTCCCGGTTGAGCGCATGATGCGTGACGCCAAGATCACCCAGATCTACGAGGGCACCAACCAGATTTGCCGCATGGTCGCAGGTCGCCAGATCCTCGCAGACGCACAGAAGCGCTAATCACCAGCGCAAACGCTAAGCCCTCGCTACCAAGGCGGGGGCTTTTTCATGCCACCGCATCACTCAGGATTTGTCGCTTAACCCCAATGCGAGTTACTGACTGCGTATATGGTCGGCGGCGGTGGGGCGATGCGAGTTACTGACTGCGTTTATGACTGGCGACCGCGAGCCAATGCGAGTTACTGACTGCGTTTATGACAAAAATGGGCCGAAAAACGGCTTCAAAGTGTCATAAACTCACACAGTTTCACATTTGCAGCCCGTAATTTTTGCGTTAAGTAGCAAGAAGCGTGTCCAATCGGCGTGCACCGGGGTCTACTTTTCTCTTAACCCCCGGTTTTTCGGCCGTCCCGCACGAGTCCCGCACGAGTCCCGCACGAGTCCGGCACTACACCATCCACCAGCTCGCCAGCAGCCGCACGCATCAGCCTCGCTGATCACACCCTCATTTCGCCAACCAAGCACAGGCCGCTACAACGATTGCCTCTGCTCCCCGGTCAAGAGTGGGTTGGAGGTCAGGGGCGAAAGCTGGGTTGTGGTTGCCAACAGCGCTGCTCTCATCCGCGAAGCCGCCGAGCCCCCAGTACGTATATGGCACGCCAAGCGCATCGGGGATGATTGAGAAATCTTCAGAGGCGGGCACTGCGTCCAAGTCGGAGACTTCATCACCGAAGTACGCGTCGAATGCCTCGCGCACAGTATTCGTGGCGTCCCCGTCATTGTTCGTGAGGGGATAGCGGTCGTAGTAAGTGAACTGCGGGTCTTGAGGGCTGCGGGCAGCAACGCACTCTGCTCGTACAATGCGCTCGATTGCCTCTTTGAGGTGTTCGGTCACGGCGCTGTTGTAGGCACGAGTGTTGATGAGCAGCTCTGCGGAGTCAGGGATGATGTTGGACTTAGTTCCCGCCTGAATCGCGCCAACGGTCACCACTGCGGTCTCGGTGGCTGCTACCTCACGCGAGACAATCGTTTGAAGACGCATCACAATGGTGGATGCCAAGACAACGGGATCGACACTGAGCTCCGGCATGGATCCATGGGAGCCATTACCGTACACAGTGACTTTGACCGAGAATGCAGAGGAGAGAACTGGCCCGCGGCGAGTGCCCACATAGCCGCCGGGCAAGCTAGCTAGTACGTGTTGACCGAGATAAACATCGGGACGCGGAATAGCCTTCTCCAGATCTGCCGCCAGCATTGCGCGTGCACCTTCGGCGGTTTCTTCAGCGGGTTGGAAAATACCGATGAATGTGCCAGACCACTGATCAAGGTTTTCGTTGAAAGCCTGCAGCGCTGCGAGCAAAGACATCAGGTGGAAGTCGTGCCCACAAGCGTGGGCGACGGGGACCTCTGTGCCGGTCTTTTCATCAATCTGCGTTGCTGTGGAGGCGTAGTCTTTGCCGGAAGTCTCCTTCACCGGTAGCGCATCAATGTCTGCGCGCATAGCCACAATCGGCCCGGCACCGTTCTCAATAATGGCAACGACGCCGGTGCCTCCGACGCGATGTGTGGAAATACCCGAAGATTCGAGCTCCTGAATAATCCGGTCCGCAGTGCTGTGCTCCTGCATGGAAAGCTCAGGGTGCTGGTGGAAATACTTGTATAGTTCCTCGCGCTGGGACTGGGTGGACGCGAGACCATTCAAAATGTTTCTGGCGCTCTCAGTATTAGTGGGCATACCTAAAATGTACGCCGACCTAAAGCGGACGGTGGAGGCCCTGGAAGGCATCCTCGCCCTGCCCCAAACTCTAAGAGCTGCCTACGTCGTCACAAAGAACTTCTGGTTTCGCTCGCCGCGGTAGGATTGGGCGGTTGCAGTTGCGGCGATGATAGAGGCAACGATCAGCAGGCCAGCTGTAATCAAACCGAGCACCGACGAGTCTCCGGCGCGCACCTGGGAAATCGTTCCGACCAGCGTCATTGATGCATTAATGACAAAAACTGCCGCTGCCACGGACAGCACCGTGCGCGCTGCCGTCGATCCTTCAAGGAGTTTGCCAGCAAGCCACCAGCACGCAATCGCCGTTGCCGTCTGTGCGATAATCGCAAACGCGAAGCTCACGGCCAAGCTGGTCTGAGCGGCGGAAACCTCGATGTTGTTGGCCTTTGCCGCTTCCGTAACAGTCGCATCCCATTTCAATAGGGAACTGACCACGGTGAGGATTAGCGCTGGGACGTAAACATATACCGCCAGTCGCCACCACCGAAAGGACTGCGCTGCATGGAAAGGAACGTCTTTAGCCGAATTGACTGCCATAACTCCACACTCTAAACCACGCTGTCGCGGCGCGAAACGTCACTGCTAGGTTGCACTTATCGCTTGCCGACGAGCAGATAATCGGCAACCTCCCAAAAAGTTAACTTTTATACAGCGCTGGTGCGGTGCGGGTCGGTGAAGTCGACACCTTGGGTTGACCACACGCGACGCAGTTCGTCAACGCCCTTCGCGCGAGCAAGGGCAAATTCGTTGGTCGTGGCCGGGACCGGCTGGAAGATTGTGACTTCGGTTTCCGCTACCGTGACCGGCGGGATTTCTGCCTTGAGCAGCACAAAACCGGTGAAGCGCGACTGATCCCACAGTGGCTGACCGAAGTCGATGAGTGCACCCTCGGTGAGGATGAGGCCTTCGATGCTTGGGGAAGCGGCAAGAATTCCCAGCGGGCGGATGACCTCGTCCAGACCACCACGAATAGGCAAGATGAGCTCGGCGCGCGGGCCAGAGTTGGTGTCCACCACCATTGCGGACGGATCTTGCATCGCCTCGGCACTGCAACCGAGTGTTGCATAGGTGACAATCCGGTCTGTGTCAGGGCCGAAGCGCAGCATCTTCAGCGGAGCAGAGCCAAGGAAGGTCAGCTGGGCTTCGCCGGGGTCGGACTCTTCAAAATAGGAGGTAAATGCTGCTCGGACTGCTTTGATGATCGCATTGCTATCGGGGCCGGCGGGAGGAATGGGGCCGGTTAAGTTATCGAACACGGGCGGTACTCCTTTGTTGAGGTGGTCGTTCTAGGCTGCGGGCGAAAGCTCAACAGCATCAGCCCACGTCGCTTCGAGGTCCAAAGTCTGCATCCACGCATCAATGTTGTCACCGTGTGCAGCGATTGCGGCGCGTGCAGTCAGCGTGGTCTCGATAGCGAACTCAGTGAGTTCATCGCTAATCAGTCCCTGAGTGTGGGCCGCGACAAGCTCGTCGACATCTTCAACTCGAATCTGTGTGGCTGCATCGACAGGCAGGGGAGCTATGGCCTCAGGATCGATCGGTGCCTGCAGGATGTCGAGATACAAATCGGTAATACGCCAGCACTGCGGATCAGTGCGGTCGATGCTGACAATATCGACGTAGCGTTGGTGTTCCACCTTCACGCCCGGGCGGAAGTGATAAATGCTGATGCGCAACCCTTCGTCGGCAAGCAGGAATGACTCAAGATATCCAAACTTTGGATGATTCATCCCACGGCGCATATAAAGGCGGCTGGGTGTGAGAGTTCGGAACTCGTCGACATTGCGCTGAAAGCCCTTGGGGTCGGTGTTGACCATTTCACGTAGGTCAAAGGTCTCGACTTTCGGAGGATGTGTGTCCTGACTCGAGCGAATTGGGGAGAGCGCAGGAGCTGCCGCGGTCGAAGCCGAAGTGGCCGGTGAAGTGGACATGCGAATACCTTAACGTGTGGAGGCTGCCTTTTTGGGCATAGAAAAGCCCTTTCTGCATACGTGATGCAAAAAGGGCTAGGGGAGAACTAGAAAAACTTAGTTCAGGCCGACCGGGAAGACGCCGGCGGTCGGGGTGTAGTTGCAGTTGGTCGGACCAGGCTCTTCCTGAGTGGTGATGCCGCCCTGCATGACAGCGATGACCACGCCCTTGCCCGTGTCAGCGGTGCCGTTGACAGCGCCCGGGCCCTCCTCGGCGTTGATGCCGTTGTTCTCCAGGGTGGTCTTGCCGTACTTGCCGTTAGCAACGTTGACCCAGTAGACATTCATCTCTGTGTCCTGCTGCTTAGCCAGCTGCTTGGTGCCCAGGCCAGTGAAAATGAAGCCAAGCTGGTTTTCTGGAACACCTGGCAGAGGCAGGTCTGCCGGGCCCGGAACGGTAGTGGCCAGGCCGAAGGAACGACCTTCGCCACCGATGCACTTGTCAGCCACGGTCGGCAGCAGGAACTGGTTGGTCTTCGGGGCACCTTCCGGAACCTTGAAGCCCGGCTCGCCCTCGCCCTCACCAGTCAGGAAGTCAATTCCCTTGTTCAGTGCGCTGGAAATTTCCTCAGGAACGCCTGGGGAGTTAATGATGTCGCGCGCGTTGCCGTAGAGATTCGGCGAAGCGATGTTCAGGGAGTCCAGCGACGGGGAAGCAGAAGCGGCGGGAGTCATGCCCGCAGTGAGAATTGCAGCTGCACCCAAGGTCGCTGCGGCACGGCGCAGGAAGGAGCGTCCAGTCGAAACCACGGTGAAGAACCTCTCATTCGTGGGCTATTGGAGTCGGAATCAAATTTTCGGAATCGTTGCTCATCTTAGAACGACTCCAACGTGAATTGGAAAGATTTGAAAAAGAAATGTTCAGAATCTTCTCAGGAGATTAACGCACGGATTCCCGCGTGTCGCAAGTTAATTAGAGTGATTTTTGGTGTAGAGCGAGATGATTGTGAAAATTGGGATTTCATGTATGCGTGTGGGGTTAATGGTGTTTCGCAGCGTGTAAGTGGGTGAAGTCAAGTCTCATCCCGTGGGGTTACAACTATGGCATTTGGTCACATGTGTCACATGGCGGGCTGAGAGATTGCCGTCGTGAAGCGTTGTGGTGTTGGCGGATATGCCGTTATGGCTGTCGGTAAAGCGGGGGTGCAGTAAGGGGGTAATTTATCCCTAAGGGTGGCGCGGCGGTGCCACTTTGCATGGCGGATAAGTGCTCGGGGTTGCGAGTAGCTCTGCCAGATGTGCAGGACCCTTAAGAAGGAGTACACTGTAGAACGCTTTATTACGCGTTGGTGCGGGGCGTTAAAGGCAGTCGTAAAGACAGTCCTTTAGGGCAAGGCCGTATCTTTTTTCTTTTAGTCCTCTTAGCTTGTTAGGAGCTATCCGCCTGTGAGCGATACCGAGTTCCGTAATGTCGCCATTGTCGCACACGTCGACCATGGCAAGACCACTCTCGTGAACGCCATGCTGGAGCAGTCCGGCGTTTTCAGCGACCACGAAGAAGTTGCAGACCGAGTGATGGACTCTGGTGACCTTGAAAAGGAAAAGGGCATCACCATCTTGGCGAAGAACACCGCTATTCGCCGAAAAGGTGAGGGCAAGAACGGCGAAGATCTCATCATCAACGTCATTGACACCCCCGGTCACGCCGACTTTGGTGGCGAGGTGGAGCGCGCACTGTCCATGGTTGACGGTGTCGTGCTGCTGATCGACTCCTCTGAAGGTCCGCTGCCGCAGACCCGCTTCGTCCTGGGAAAGGCGCTTGCTGCCTGCATGCCGGTAATCATTGTGGTCAACAAGACTGACCGCCCAGATGCACGTATCGACGAGGTTGTTGAGGAAGCCCAGGATCTGCTGCTAGAGCTAGCCTCCACCCTGGAAGACCCGGAAGCTGCAGAGGTCGCTGAGCGCAACCTTGAGCTGCCGGTTCTCTACGCCTCTGGCCGTGCCGGTAAGGCTTCGACCGAGAACCCGGGTAACGGCAACTTGCCGGAGTCCGAGAACCTGCAGCCGCTGTTCGACGTCATCACCGAGGTGCTCCCGGAGCCGTCCGCTGAGATTGATGCCCCGCTGCAGGCGCAGGTTACCAACCTGGACTCCAGCTCCTTCCTTGGTCGAATTGGTCTGATTCGTATTCACAAGGGCCGCATCCGCAAGGGACAGCAGATTTCGTGGATTCACTACGACTCCGAGGGCAATGAGCATGTCAAGAACGCGAAGGTCGCGGAGCTGCTGCGTACCGTCGGCGTGACCCGCGTTCCTGCTGAAGAGGCCATTGCAGGTGACATCGCCGCTATCTCCGGTATCGACGAGGTCATGATCGGTGACTCTCTCTGTGATGTCGAGCACCCGGACCCGCTGCCGCGCATCCTGGTTGATGAGCCGGCTATTTCCATGACGATCGGCGTGAACACCTCGCCACTGGCAGGTCAGGGTGGTGGCGATAAGCTGACCGCTCGTATGGTCAAGGCCCGCCTGGACCAGGAGCTGATTGGTAACGTCTCGCTGCGCGTGCTGCCGACCGAGCGCCCGGATGCCTGGGAGGTGCAGGGCCGTGGTGAAATGGCGCTGTCCGTTCTGGTTGAAACTATGCGCCGTGAGGGTTTTGAGCTGACCGTCGGTAAGCCACAGGTTGTTACCAAGACCGTCGACGGCAAGGTTCAGGAGCCGTACGAGCACCTGACCATCGACGTTCCAGAAGAGCACCTAGGTGCTGTCACTCAGCTGATGGCGGCTCGTAAGGGGCGCATGGAGCAGATGGGTAACCAGGGCACCGGCTGGGTGCGCATGGAGTTCCTCATTCCGTCCCGCGGTCTGATTGGCTTCCGTACCACCTTCATGACGGAGACCAAGGGCACCGGTATCGCCAACCACTACTCGGCCGGTTACGGCGAGTGGGCTGGCGAGATTAAGGATCGTCCGACAGGCTCGCTGGTGGCTGACCGTACCGGCCAGATCACTGCTTACGCACTGATTCAGCTGTCTGACCGCGGTACCTTCTTCGTCGAGCCGGGTGACCAGGCTTACGAGGGTATGGTCGTTGGCCAGAATCCGCGTGATGAGGACATGGACATCAACATCACCAAGGAAAAGAAGCTGACCAATATGCGCGCAGCCTCGGCTGATGCGACCGTGACTCTGGAGAAGGCGCACAAGCTTTCCCTCGATGAGGCTATGGAGTTCTGTGGCGCTGACGAGTGTGTTGAGGTCACCCCGGAGGGCATTCGCGTACGCAAGCAGATCCTCAGCGCCACCGATCGCGCACGCGCTCGTTCCCGCGCGAAGGCCATGAATAAGAAGTAATTCGGGTTGCTAAGGGGCTGGGCCATCTGAAAACCAGTCTCGGGGTAACTGACTCGGCCAGGTGTCGAGTAATCTCGTGAATATGTTTATTCGCAGCCGTCGTCACGCAGCTTCTCGTCGATTTTTCGTAGCATCGACACTCTGCGTGACGGCGGCTTTGGCGTCTTCGTGCATGGCTCGCCCCTCGGACGCTCCGACTGTGCCAGGGCAGCAGGAAGCGCCGGTGCAACAGGAAGACACCGCTGACCAGGCCCAAAAGATGCGTGAAGTCACGGTCGGTGTCGACGAGTTTGTCGAAGGCTTCAATCCGCATTTGCTTGCCGACGTCTCCCCGGTGACCAGCCTGGTAGCGCGACTGACACTGCCCAGTGTTTTCACCCCTGCGCCGGTTGAGGGCGAGGCTGGTGACGCTACTGTCTCCGCGCAAGCTCCCGGAGTGGTGGATAATGCTGCCAGTGCTCGCTCGGCAGGTGCTCCCCAGTGGCTGCTCAACTCCGACTTGCTGGATTCCGTGCAGGTCATCGAGAGTGATGACAGCAAAGACGGTGACGCCAGAAACGGAGCTGGAAACGGGAAAGCGGCCGATGTTGACATCACGGATCCGACGGTAGCGGCAGAGCATGTCCGCTACCGCATTCGAAAAGGGGCGCAGTGGAGCGATGGCACGCCAATCAGTGGCGAGGACTTCCGCTACCTATTTTCCCAAGTCACGTCCACGCCAGGATCGCTGGATACGGCGACTTATGAGCTGATTAAATCCATTGATGTCTCCGACGGTGGCCGTCAGATTGATGTGACGTTCACTCAGCCGATTACGCATTGGCAGCGCCTGTTTGCACATCTCTTGCCAGCGCATTTGATGCGGTCGAACACTGATGGTTTTTCCGAAGGGCTGGCCAGCCGTTTCCCGGCCTCCGGTGGGCAGTACACCGTCGAGTCGATGGATGTCGGCCGCAACATCATTCGACTGGTTCGAAATGACCGCTACTGGGGTGAGCAGCCCGCAGCCTCGGAGGTTATTACGCTGCGTGCCATGCGTAGTGCCATCGATGGTGCGGAGCAACTGCGTTCGAAGCAGGTCCAGGCCGTGCAGGTCCGTCCGACGGAGACGTCTGAGCTGACGTACGGTCTAGTCCCCGGTGTTGCTGAGTTCTTCCATGAGCCCAACCGGGAACTGGTTTTCAGCACCAATCTCACGTCAAGCAGGCTTGCCGACGAGTCCGTCCGCCGGGCCATTCTGAGCACCATCAACGTTGCAGAGGTCTCAGAGGTGGCCACCGGACGCCGAATTGCGGGTGGTTCTGGTGACGGTGGTGACCAGGAGCAATCTGAGGCACCACAGGCCGGTTTTACTGAGGACAATCCGCTACGAATCGGCATCATTAGCGACGGTATAGCGGCACGCGCTGCGGCTTTTGCGGTCGCTGACCAGTTGACTGCAGATGGTATCCCCGCCACCGTTGTTTCGTATTCTCCGGCGGACATGCTGCGGTCTTCGTTGCCCTACGGAACTGTCGACGCTGTGGTGGCATGGTCAGAGCAGCCCAATTCCGTCCAGGCGGCCCGGGAACGCTATGCGTGTACGGAAGGCTCGGTCAGTTCGCTACCGCCGAAGGACCTGGACGAAGCAGGCGCAGAGTCGGCTGCCGAGTCTGAGTCAGAGGCCGAGTCTGAGTCTGAGGGCGTTGACAGTTCGACAAAACCTGCGCCAAGTGAAGACCGGGAAAAGAGCGCTGAAGAGCAGAGCTCGCTGGACGGGACAACATCGTCTGAGCAGTCCACATCTTCTACCTCAGCGGAACCGGCTGATCTCAGCGAAGTACCTGTTGCTCCGAAATCGGCTGCTCGGAGCGAGAATCTCTCCGGCCTTTGTGACCCGCAGGTTGATGAGCTGCTCGCTCCCGACAGTTCTGCGTTGCCCGCTGAACTTGCCGATATCATTGCTGGTCACAGTATCGAGCTGACCTTGGTGAAAGACGGCTTGCTGACGGTGGTCAGTCCGGAAATTACAATTACCGGACGGAAGGACTCTTCGCAGTGGACTGATGACCCAGTGTTGGGCCGCCTCGGTGTTCTGGGCGAGGTTCGCCGAGTCGCGACGCAAAGCGGGACTCGAGAATCGTCTGAGAATTCTCAACCGGGAGATAGTCCGAGCGAAGATACTGAGCAGGACGGTTCGGGTCAGAACCAAGAAGTCCGCGATAACGCTGACCAGGAGAACAAGGGGAAGTAAGAAAGCCCGTGAAGTTACTTTTTGTTCACGCACATCCAGATGACGAGTCCATTTGGACAGGTGGTTTGATTGCGGCTGCCGCGCGCTCCGGAGCGTCGGTAAGTGTAGTGACCTGCACGATGGGCGAGCTGGGAGAGGTCATCGGCGCGCCGTACCAGGGGCTAGTTGCTGATGAAGCCGACCAGTTGGGAGGTTTCCGCGTCGCCGAGTTGCGCTCGGCGCTGCGTGCGCTGGGAGCCAATGGTCCGGACAATGTGCCGCATTTCCTCGGTGGTGCCGGGCGTTGGCGTGATTCCGGTATGGCAGGGGACAAGGGCAATGAGCATCCGCGTGCGTTCGTGAACTCAGGTGATGAGGCGGTAGCCCAGCTTCGCACCATCCTCGATGAGCTGCAGCCAGATCTGGTCATTACTTACGATGCCGATGGTGGCTATGGGCACCCGGACCACATTCGCGCACACGATATCACTGTCGCGGCGTGCGGAAATCGCTTTCCGACGCTGTGGGCGGTCACCGATCGTGAGGCAATGGCGGCGGGACTGGATGCCATTACCGTGGTGCCGGAGACCTGGCAGGCGTGCGATGTCGACGACTTCGCTACCGTGACCGGCCATTTCGAGGTTCAGCTGGATGATGCCGCTGTGGCTGCCAAGGTTGAGGCCATGCGCGCGCATGCGACACAAGTGTGGTTCGCCGATGGTTCCGTTAGCGAGATCAATCCTGATGCTGTCTATGGGCAGACCGACGGCTCTGGTCGTGCGCGAGCCGTCTGGGCGTTTTCCAATTTGCTGTGTCAGCCGGTGACACCGACTGAGGCATACCGTTTTGGTACGGCGACCGCTGCGTCCCTGGAAGAGCTGGGGGAGCTGGTGAATATCCAATTACCGCCAGAGCCGGTAGCGAGCGTCGACTCTGTACCGAGCGTGGATCTGGAAGCGGAGGGGAGTGCGGACGATGAGTAACCCTCAGCCTCACGAAAGCGAAGACTTGATTAACGCTGCTGGCGGAAAGCTGAAAAACGAGCGCTTGAGTATTGAAAAGCGCACGTTTGGAGATGAGCGCTATTGGGGCGATCCGGAACGTTCGCAGCCACGCGAGAACTTCCATCAGGGTGAAGTCACGGTAGCGCTGGTCTGGCTGTCGCTGGCTGCGCTGGCAGCGCTGGTGATTGAGGTAGTTTTCCTCGGAGCGTGGATTACCATCGGCTCGGTTGCTATTCCGTTGCCGTGGACTATTCCATTGGCCTATATTGCCAATCTGGTTATCACCAATACAGCGTTGCTGTGGACTCGTGATCGCTCTAAAGCTGCGATTCCGACTGTCATCTGGGTGCTGGGCTTTGCAGGCATTTTGCTGTGGGCAGTGCTGCCCTTCGGTGGTGATTTGGCAATGGGGCAGTGGTTGCGAACAGTTCTGCTGCTTGTTTGCGGTGTGCTGGGCGGTGCCTGGCCACTGCGCCATCTGCGGGCACTCTAACGGAAACTGCGGCGGAACCTACAGTCGATGCTGCAGGAGACGGTGGGGAACTGATGCAGGGCAGGCCTGCATGAATGTGGCCCTTTCTGGAGCCAGTTGAAAACAACACCTACGTTAGGTGTAGACTCCAATCTGAATATACCGCTCTGTCTATTTTGCTCTGTTTCTCGTCGGAACGGCATAATCGACAGATAGCGAAAGCCTCATCCCATATCTTGTGAGAAAGGTTCTTAAACCTAAAATCATGACTTACATCATTGCCCAGCCATGTGTTGACGTCCTCGACCGTGCCTGTGTTGAAGAGTGCCCGGTTGACTGCATTTACGAGGGCAAGCGCATGCTCTACATTCACCCTGATGAGTGCGTTGACTGCGGCGCTTGTGAACCGGTCTGCCCAGTCGAGGCCATCTTCTACGAGGACGATGTTCCGGATGAGTGGGTTGAATTCATCGATGCGAATGTCGACTGGTTCGATGAGCTGGGTTCCCCGGGCGGTGCCGCCAAGCTCGGCCCGCAGGACTTCGATGTGCCATTCGTGGCAGCTCTGCCGCCGCAGGCGGAAGACTAAACCCACAGAGGACTAAACCCATTTCTTTTCCCGGGAAGGACTTCATCACCGCCCATGTCAGCTGCCCGCAAGCGCGTAACTCCCGGTTCTCTTTTGCCTCAGTTTCCGTGGGATTCCCTCACGCAGGCGAAAGCCACTGCGGCTGCGCATGAAGAGGGCATGGTCAATCTCTCGGTCGGCACACCAGTCGATGAAGTCGCTCCGATAATTCGGCAGGGCCTTTCCGAAGGCGCTGCCGCACCGGGTTACCCTCAGACCGTCGGCACGCCTGAGCTACGCGCTGCGATTGTTGCAGCGATGGCGCGGCGCTACGGCGTGACGGGACTGGAGTCAGCGGTCAGCGGTGGCAATGTGCTTCCAGTCATCGGCACTAAGGAAGCGATTGGCTGGCTTCCCTTCCTCCTCGGCGTAGGCGCGGGGCATACCGTCGTCATCCCCGAGCTGGCATATCCCACCTATGAGGTCGGCGTTCGCATCGCAGGCGCTGAGCTGCTGCGTGCGGACTCGCTGACGCAAATCGGCCCCGCCTCGCCGACGCTGATGTTCATCAATTCCCCGGGCAACCCCAACGGCAAGGTCCTCGGTGTTGAACACCTGCGCAAGGTGGTTGAGTGGGCGCGTTCTCGGGACGTCATCGTCGCCTCTGACGAGTGCTACCTAGGGCTCGGTTGGACTGAACAGCCAGTCAGTATTCTCGACCCGCGAGTGTGCGACGGTGATTTCACCAATCTGCTGGCTATCCACTCGCTGTCCAAGACGTCGAACATGGCGTCGTACCGCACCGGCTGGTTCGCCGGCGATGCGGACCTCATCGCCGAGCTGGTTTCCGTGCGCCGCCACATGGGGCTGATGATGCCGGGACCCATCCAGCACGCCACGATCGCCGGGCTTAACGACGACTCCCACGAGGCCGAACAAAAGCAGCGCTACAGTGACCGCCGTGAGATTCTGCATGATGCACTGGTAGCCGCAGGTTTTCGTATCGATGACTCCGAGGGTGGGCTCTATCTGTGGGCTACTCGCGGAGAAGACTGCTGGCAGACGGTTGATTGGCTGGCCGAACGCGGTATTTTGGTCGCGCCGGGTAGCTTCTATGGCCCCAAGGGTGCGCAGCACGTGCGGGTGGGGCTCACAGCGACGCTCAACGACATCGAAGTGGCTGCGGCGCGCATTCGCGGCTAGCCCGGCCAGATATGCTGGCCCGATTAGGCCAAATGCCGCAAACGGTGCCGACATCGGGATAGGCCAAGACATAAAAAAGGGAGTGTGCCGTGGGACGTGCCGCAGGCAACCGAGATGCTTGGTGGGGCCTTGAGAAGAACCGTCAGGCAGCACAAGTCGATGCCGCCGCTCACGAGCGCGAGGAGTACATCCCCTTTGAGCCGGCAATTGTGGCCGACACCGATGAGTTTCTGGTCGTAGACAAGCCGCCTTTTCTGCCCGCGACCCCCAATGGCCGCATCGTGGCCAATACCGTGCAGGAGCGCCTGCGACGTAGCCTCGGGGAACCGGAGATAGTGGCCGTTCACCGTCTGGATCTGCTGACCAGTGGGCTGATGTTGCTTTCCCGGAATCCGGCTACCCGTGCGCGTTACCAGCAGCTTTTCCAAAACCAGGAAATCACTAAAGAATACGAATGTCTCACCGTGATGCCCGATGATTGGCATGTGGGGGAAACCCGGGATGTCACGCTTCTGCTCGATCCCAACCCTGCGGGACGCGGAGTAAAAGTCGTGGAGACCGACCATTCCGCTCGCGCTGCCGCGAAGAATCCCAAGTTCAAGCTCGCACGCACAACCGTGACTTTCCTCGGCCCGGTAGCAGCGGACATCGGCGATGTGCTGGCGAGCAGCCGTGGCGGTGGTGCGGCCAGCGCCAGCATTCCGCTGCACGCGGTCGGCTGTGGTTGCGGGCATTGCGGCAGCCGCATGCAGGTGGGGCACTGGCGGCTACAGCCCCATACGGGCCGCACGCATCAGCTGCGGGCGACGATGGACTGGCTAGGCTATCCCATTCTCGGTGAGGACACCTATGGCCGGGAATCGGGGGCGCAGGGGCCGTCGGCAAGCGTGGGCAGCGCGCCAAAGTACACGCCGCAGTTGCGATTGACGGCGACCGCGCTGGCCTTTGTCGACCCCGTCACTGATGAGCGGCGTGCCTACCGGAGCGCGCGGAATATCGCGGCCCCTGCAGACGTGCCGACCACCCTTTAGTTAGCGTGCAGCTCCGCGCTGAGCTTCACCTTTTCGGCAGCCCACGGCACAACCTCGACTGCACCAGAGAGCGAGTTGCGGCGGAAGAGCATATTCGATCCGCCCGAGAGCTCGCGGGCCTTGAGCGTCTTCTTCACGCCGTCTAGGGCAACGTGGCACTTGGTGCCGGCAGTGATGTAGAGCCCGGCTTCGAGTACGCAGTCATCGCCGAGCGAGATTCCGAGTCCAGCGTTCGCACCGAGTAGGCATCGCTTGCCGACGGACACAACTTCCTTACCTCCACCGGATAGTGTGCCCATGATGGACGCACCACCGCCGATATCGGAGCCGTCGTCGACGACGACCCCCTGAGAGATACGGCCTTCCACCATGGAGTGTCCAAGCGTGCCTGCGTTGAAGTTGACGAAGCCCTCGTGCATGACTGTGGTGCCCTCTGCGAGATGGGCTCCAAGGCGCACGCGGTCAGCGTCACCGATGCGAACTCCGGTGGGAGTGACGTAGTCGACCATGCGGGGGAATTTATCGATGGAGTAGACGGTGACAGGTCCGCGGCGTGACAGCTTGGCTCGGGTTACCTCGAAGCCTTCGACAGCACAGGGGCCAAAATTCGTCCACACCACATTGTTGAGCTTGCCGAAGATGCCGTCCAGGTTGATGCTGTTGGGGGTGGCCAGGCGGTGGGACAGCAGATGGAGACGCAGGTAGGCATCGATGGTGTCGACTGGTGCGTCATCGAGTGAAGCGATGGTAGCTGTGACCACACGGCGGGTGGTGCCACGGTCCGCATCGGCTACGGCCAGGTCTGCGAGGTAGATGAAATCTTCGGGCAGCGCGTCGGCGTCGATGGTTCCGGTCGTTGTGGAGGTTGTCACACGCTCTTCGATGAGCTTGGGGGCGGGAAACCAGACGTCGAGAACAGTATCGTTGTTAAAAGTGGCAATGCCGGTAGCTTGTGCTCCAAATTTCATGGAAAACAGGCTACCGGCATATCCCTATCTATGAAAAGTGTTCCGCAAATGTGTAGCAAGGAAATGTTCGGATAGGGGTAGCAGGGTGGTTAGGCCCTGCAGTCAGTTGCTAACGGCTAGTTGCTATCGCTGGACTCGAGAGCCTCGCGGGCCGCGGTGCGGCTCTTCTTAGTCAGTGCAGAGAGCACCGCGAGGAACGCAGTGACACACACAACGGCGATAACCTGCTGGCGAGCACCAGGATCGGTGAGCATGCCAACAGCGAGGCCCAGGATTAGGATGACCGCTACCCAGGACAGTGCCGGGTAAGCCCACATGCGAACGGAAAGCTCGTTGTTGGCCTCCATCTGCGGGCGCAACTTAATCTCAGACAGGGCGATGACCAGCCAGATCACCAGCAAGCAGCCGCCGACAGCGTTCAGCAGGAAGACCAGGACACTCGAGCCGTCGAAGACAACCTGCAGGCCAACGGAGACGAAGGCGAAGACCATCGACATGATGACCGCACGGTTCGGAACTGCGCCCTCATTGGTGTGGGCGAAGAAGCGCGGTGCCTCACCGCGGGTGGACATCGAGTAGACCAGGCGAGAGGTTGCGTAAATCTGAGCGTTGAACGCGGACAGCAGCGCCAGAACGATAATGGCCTCCATGAAGCCAACGGCACCCGGAATGTTCGCCTGCTTCAGAACCTGGGTGAACGGCGACTCAGCTGCGGAGTCAGCGCCGTCAATCTGGGAGTACGGCAACAGCAGGATGATGACGGTCACGCAGCCCAGGTAGAACACAGAGATGCGGAAGATTACCGAGCGGACAGCAGCAGCGATGGAGCGCTGCGGATCTTCAGCCTCAGCAGCGGCAATTGTGACAATCTCGATACCGCCGAAGGCGAAGGCCACGGCCAACAGACCAGCGGCAATGCCGGACACGCCATTCGGGAGGAATCCGGACTCGGCAATATGCGTCGTACCGACGAAGCTGGTGCCTGGCAGCAGACCGAAGAAAAGAAGAACGCCAATGACCAGGAACGCGATAATCACCGCGACCTTGATGAACGCGAACCAGAACTCGAACTCGCCGAAACCGCGCACATTCGCCAAATTCACTACAGCGAAGAAGACAACACAGATCAGGCCTGGAATCCAGCCCGGAATACCGAACCACGCACCCATGATGGCACCGGCACCGGTAATTTCAGCGCCGAGCACCATGATGAGCATGAACCAGTAGAGCCAGCCGAGGACAAAGCCAGCCGAGGAACCAAAGGCCATCTCGGCATAGGTGGAGAAGCTACCCGGTGTCGGGCGGGCAGCGGCCATCTCGCCGAGCATCTGCATGACGAGGACGACAATGAAGCCAGCGATGACATAGGAAACTAGAACACCCGGGCCAGCTGCCTTAATGCCGACGCCCGTACCAAGGAAAAGACCGGCACCGATTGCGGAGCCAAGACCCATCATGGTCAGGTGTCGAACCTGCAGCCCCTTGCCCAGCTGAGCTGTCTCGCCGGAGGTGGAGGTAATTTGCGATTCGGTCATGTCGCAAACATTACCTCGCTGATAACAGGGGCAATAACCGTATTACGGGTTTACCCCCATTCACCGTTTCGGGGCCAATTAATGTGCCTTTAAGAGCACCTAAAGTAGGTTATCCGGCCAGCTCATCCGGCACGTCGGCAAGCTGGGCGAAAGCAGCGGCACCTTCGTCGTTGCCCGGGCGTTCCGTGCGGCGGACGCACACCGCCGAGTGGTCCGGGTGATGGTAGAAGTGCATGTTGTCGCGGCCCGAGATTTCCCATGCCTGAATGCGGCGGTTCTCCGCGGGGACATCGATGGGCGTATCGGGGGCAATGAGGATGCTTCGGTCAATAATGCAGTCATTACCAAGGCTGACGCCGACGGTGCCGGCCGCGATATCGATGTGGCAGCGCTCGCCAACCGTGAGTGGCTCACGCTGACCGGAATCATCATGAGCGGCAATGATGGAGGCCGACAGCCCCACCTTCGTGTGCGCGCCAATGACGACACCGGAGGATAGACGTCCCTCAATCTTGCATGGGCCCAGAGTGCCCGAGTTCAGCGAGACAAATCCCTCGCGCAGTACGGACGTGCCCGGCGCCAGATAAGCGCCCAACCGCACGCGCTCGGCCTCTGCAATGCGGACACCGGCGGGTAGCACATAATCGACCATGCGCGGCATGCGGTCGATGGCGTAAACGTGAATCAGACCGCGGACGCGCAAGTGGGTACGCAGTTGCTCGAAGTTGTCCGGCAGACATGGCCCCTTGTTGGTCCACGCCACTACATGGAGCAACTCGTAGAGGCCCTTGGTGTTTAGCTGGTGCGGCTTGACCAGGCGGTGAGAGAGCAAATGCAAGCGCAGGTAGGCATCGTGCGGGTCGACAGCAGGCTTGGACAAATCCTCAATGGACGTGCGCACTGCCACCTGCTCCACGCGGCGATCCTCGTCCAAAATCACCTGACGAAGCAGCTGTGGGGTCAAATCAGCGGCGCCGAGCCGGTGAGTGCTCGATTCTACGACCTCATCGCTCAACTGAGGTGCGGGAAACCAAGTATCGAGAACTGTACCGTCCATTGCGATGTTGGCGATTCCCGTAGCGACAGCACCAGATGTAATCATGATTCTTAATATTAGTATCCCTTTAAGGAATCTTCGCGGAAGGATGAACTATGCCCCTAGCTGGCCTTGAAAGCACACAGAAAATGAAGCAGTGGTTCTTAGTTAGCCTCATCATTGCTGTCAGTGTGCTCGGACTCGGCTTCGTCCTGTCCCTGCCGGTGGTCTTCTATGTCGGATTCGCACTGCTGAGTGCTTGGATTCTTGCCGTAGCCAGCTTCTTTGGTTTCGTTTTGCCGCCGCGAGCAATGCCAATTGGCGCAGTCGGTGTGGCTATTGCCGCAGTGGTTGCGCTCATCGCGCCGAACCGTCTTGTGCTGGTTATCGCAGTTGCCATCGCGGTGGGGCTCGGCGGTGGCATGTTTGCCCGCCTTTTACTGGAGCGCAAGAACCGCGATCAGCAGGCACGCATCGATGCCCTGCCGATGTGGGAGCGCGACGAGCTGGGCGATGTCGCCGAAACGCTTCGTCCTGCTTATCGACGAGACGTCGATCCCACTCCAGTGCAGCTGCCACATGCAACGGCCAAGATCGTCGCGGCCGTCTGCAAGCCACTGGCCGGTTCTACGGTGATTGTCAGCACGAATGAGCTGCGTCCGGTGATTGCGGTCTATGGCTCCCGTGTGGCTGTGGTCTATGGACCCGGCGCGGGCGTTGTCGAGGAAGAAAGCGGCAACGGAGAGGTGACCGATAATGCGGGGGAGGAGCGGGCGCTGGGGTCGTCGGCAAGCGAAACTCCGGAGGAAATCATTGCCCAAACTCTCCCGGATGGAGCGAAAACCCTGGTCTTTGAGGTGGCTGATGGGCTTAAGCGACCTGCGGAGGGGAGAGTTGGTGTGACCTCCGCCGAACCGCATGAGCTGGCGCTGTTCCTCGGCGGTGGCGCGCCTGCCAATGGGGATGCGATCAATGGTCGTGCGGCGCATATTCATCACAAAATTCTGGTTTCGCTGGCGCACAATGGTTTGTACGCTTAATTGATGTGAAATCGAAGTTAAATCTGCTCCAAGATCCTGTAGACCTCACGGCGGCACTGGTGGACATCGAATCGGTGTCCCACAATGAGACCGCGATAGCGGATGCCGTCGAGGTGGCATTGCGTGAGGTCGCGCAGGCAGATAAGTCGATTGAGGTCCTGCGCATCGATAACAACGTGATTGCGCGGACCCATCGTGGATTGCCGCAGCGTGTGATTCTGGCCGGGCACCTGGATACGGTGCCGACTGCGGACAATGTGCCCTCGACGCGTGGGGTAGACGCGCAGGGAAGAGACACGCTCTTTGGCTGCGGAACTGTGGACATGAAAAGCGGTGACGCGGTCTACCTGCATGCTTTTGCGACGCTGGCGGCAAGCCAGGAGCTGCAGCGCGACCTGACGCTCATCATGTACGAATGCGAAGAAATCGCCGCGGAGTTCAACGGGTTGCGGCACTTGAGTGAGTCGCATCCGGAGCTTCTGACTGGCGATGTCGCTCTGCTGGGCGAGCCCAGCGGCAATGTCATCGAAGCCGGTTGCCAGGGCTCTATTCGCCTGCGTTTGACCACTCACGGCACACGTGCGCACTCGGCTCGGGCGTGGCTCGGCGACAATGCCGTGCACAAGTTAGCGCCGGTGCTGTCGAGGATTGCCGCCTATGAGCCGCAGACTGTGGACATCGACGGTTTGGCCTACCGCGAAGGGCTCAACGTCGTCTGGCTGGAGGCAGGGGTTGCCACCAATACGCTTCCCGACGAGGCGGTGCTGCGAGTCAACTTCCGATTCGCGCCCAACCGCAGCGCCGATGAGGCCATGGCACACTTCCGCGAGGTGCTGGGACTCGACGAGTTTGCGGCCGAGGAGCTCACCGTCGATGTCGAGGATGCGAGCCCTGGGGCACTGCCGGGACTGCATGCGGCTGCTGCGAAGGAGTTGGTTGCGGTCGCAGGCGACGTCGTAAAGCCCAAGTTTGGGTGGACCGATGTGGCGCGTTTTTCGGCGCTCGGCATTCCTGCGGTGAACTTTGGCCCGGGTGACCCGGCGTACTGCCACAAGAAGGACGAGCAGATTCCGGTCGAGTGCATTACGGCGCTGTGGGAGGACCTGCGGCGGTACTTGACCACCGCGCCGGTGGCTGAGTGAGCCTAGAGTCACACCCTGCCCTCGCTGAGCGGGTGCGCGTATGTCATTGCTGGCATACATTGTGAGGTTATGAAACCTGTACGTACTCCGTCCCCAGCTAAGCGCCGTGCACTCCGCGGCCCAATCGCGATTCGACAGGCGGGCGAACCGCAGGCGTCTACGACCGACCGCAGGCTGTTGTCACACAATCCGAACACGGACTGGCTGCACAACGACACCTGGCGTGTGCTGCGCATTCAGTCGGAGTTCGTTGACGGCTTTGGTGCGTTGGCGGAGATTCCGCCGGCGGTGACGGTGTATGGTTCGGCACGTTTGCCAGAGGACAGCCCGTACTACCAGTGGGGCTTCGACCTGGGCAAGGCGCTGGCGGAGGCGGGTTACGCGACCATCACTGGCGGCGGCCCGGGCATCATGGAAGCCGCCAACCGCGGCTGCTACGACGCCGACGGCCTGTCCATTGGGCTGGGCATTGAGCTGCCGCACGAGCAGCACTTGAATGACTGGGTCGACCTGGGCATGAACTTCCGCTACTTCTTCGTGCGCAAGACCATGTTCCTGAAGTACTCGCAGGCGTTTATTTGTCTGCCGGGTGGATTCGGCACGCTCGATGAACTCTTTGAGTCACTGGTGATGGTGCAGACCGAGAAGGTGGAAAATCACCCAATCGTGCTGCTGGGCACTGAGTTCTGGTCGGGGCTGGTCGATTGGATGCGCGAGAAACTCGTGGCCATGGAGCTGATTTCTCCGACTGATATGGACCTTTTCCTGGTCACCGACTCCATTGAAGAAGCAGTCGAGTACATCGAGGCCGCGCACGAAAAATTGATGGAAGAGTGTGAGCCAACCTCTGACGTTCCCGAAAAGCTCTGCCGAGTCCGTCGCTTCAGCGAGAGGTAAGACGCTGTGCAGAGTTTTTATCAGGACTCCGCGGTGCCGACGGTGATGGCCATCGTCAATCGCACCCCGGATTCCTTCTATGACCGTGGCGCAACGGCTGCGGAGGAGGCCGCGCTCGCTCGCGTCGACGAAGTTGTTGCGGCAGGCGCGGGCATTGTTGACATCGGCGGCGTCAAGGCCGGTATCGGTGCGAAAGTAACTGTTGCCGAGGAGATCGAGCGCGTGGTGCCGACCATCGCGAAGGTCCGCGAACGCTATCCTGACCTGCACATTAGCGTCGACACCTGGCGCGCCGAAGTCGGGGAGGCCGCCATCAACGCTGGTGCCAACCTCATCAACGACACTTGGGCAGGCCATGACCCGGAGCTGCTGGAAGTCGCAGGCGCCCACGGGATGGGTTACGTTTGCTCGCACACTGGTGGGGCGCTGCCACGCACCAATCCGATTCGCGTGCGTTACGACGACGTCGTGGACGATGTCATCTCAGAAACCGGCAAGCTCGCCCAGAGGGCAGTGGACGCTGGCGTGCCGGAGGACCGCATCCTCATCGATCCCACCCACGACTTTGGCAAGAACACCTACCACGGCCTCGAGCTTCTGCGGCGCTGCCATGAGCTCGTGGCTACAGGCTGGCCGGTGCTCATGGCGCTGTCGAATAAGGACTTCGTCGGTGAGACTTTGGACCGCCCGGTCGAGCAGCGTGTGCCCGGCACCTTGGCTGCGACCGCCCATGCGGCAGCTGCCGGTGTTGCGGTGTTCCGTTCGCATCAGGTGTCCGAAACTCTTGATGTTTGCCGTATGACTCTGGCTATTTCCGGTGATTTTGCGCCACTGCATCCGGTGCGTGGGCTGGTGTAAGGGGCGTAGTTTGAGGCGCTTCACCCATGCCGCTGCGTGAAACAAAGGACTATGATGAAGAGAAGTAGTCGAAAATGCCGACAGGGATTCTAAACCGGGATCTTGAGCCGGGGTCTTAGACCGAGGTCTTGAACCGGGATTGTCAATCTCCTGGCTACCACAGCCGAGCTGGGGTGGCTGGTCGTCTCCTGCATCGACATTGTCTTAGAACGAAGGAGTTCACATGGCAGCAATGAAGCCGCGTACCGGTGATGGTCCGCTGGAGGCAGTTAAAGAGGGCAAGAAGATTGTAATGCGCGTCCCCGCAGATGGTGGTGGGCGCCTGGTGGTGGAACTGTCCCCGGAGGAAGCCAAGGAGCTCGGTGCAGAGCTTGTAGCAGTAGTGGAGTAGCAGAGTAGTGGGGTAGTGGCCGGGTAGGGGCGAGCCTGTCCGGTTTTAACCCAGCGGCGACCTACACAGGTGGTGTAGGTCGCCTTTTCTTTTTCAGGTGATAACGGCTCGAATGAGGGTTTATGAACAAAAAGTACGGGCTGCAAATGTGAAACTGTGGGAGTTTATGACACTTTCAAGCCAGTTTTCGGGCAATTTTTGTCATAAACGTAGTCAGTAACTCGCATTGGAGTTACTTGGCTGAGCTCGTCACGGGCTAAGATAGTGAAAATTATTTTTCTAGCTCAGTTTGAGGAGTGACCGACGTGCTAGCTGACATCATTGATGTGCTTGCTGACCCCATCGATGGCACTGATTTGAAGTTTGGTGATGCCGAACGAATGACTCTGAAGTCCGAATCCGGACATAGCTATGATGTCGCCCGCCAGGGTTACGTTACGCTCGCCGGTGGGGCTGGTCTGCGCTACACCGGCGATGACGCCAAGATGATTACCGCCCGCGAGGAGTTCCTCTCTGGTGGCCACTATGCTCCATTCGTTGAGGCAGTTACAGGCAACGTCCAGGACGTGCTTGACGACGCCAACGTGTCCGAAGCCGCCAGCCCAGTCATCTGCGAAGTCGGTGCGGGCACTGGTTATTACCTCGCACACACGCTGGACAGCATTCCCAATTCCCGGGGCGTGGGCATCGACGTCTCAGTGCCGGCCGCCAAGCACCTGGCCAAGAGTCACCCGCGGCTCGGTGCGGTTGTGGCCGATGCGTGGGCGCGTTTGCCGCTGCGTGATGGTTCCATCGATGCGCTTACGGTTGTCTTCGCACCTCGCAACGCGGAGGAGTTCGCTCGCGTGCTCAAGCCGGGCGGCCAGGTCGTGGTTCTGACTGCCACTACTGGTCATCTGGGCGAGCTTCGTGAGCCGCTGGGCATCATCGATGTCGAGCGCGGCAAGGTCGAGCGCATGATTTCCCAGGCAGAGGGGCACCTCGTGCCTGTCGGTGACCCGGAGCTGGTGGAGTTCGGTATGAACCTCAACCAGAGTGCAATCGCCGCGCAGATCGGTATGAGCCCGTCGGCACGTCATATTCACCCGGAGGTGCTGCAGGAACGCATTGCAGCGCTACCTGCAGAGATGCACGTCACCGCCCGTGCCTACGTCACCCGTCTGGGTCGCCCGGGCGACTAGCGCCTACTCCTTGACCTCGGTTTTGTGAATCTGTTCATCCAGGTCATCCGGATCCAGGTCAGCATCCGAGAATTCCGCCGTTAGCGGAAGGCGAAGCTGCAGGTCAGTGCCCGGGCACAACTCGATAGTGCCCGAGCGCAGCTTAAAGTCCAGCACATGCCCGCCGCCGGTGCCGCCTTCCGCAAGGAAGTGCACGTGACAGCCGGGCACCGAAATTCCCTTCTCGTACACCGGCGTGCGGAAGCCCGCAATCGTGCCCCGCAGGTTCTCGAAATCAACCGACGCGTCTTCTTCCGTCGCATCAACCATCTTCTGGTACGGCTTTTCCTGCTTTACGACGGTTCGAGTCTTCACCCACTCAAATTCGCCGGTAATCCGCAGTGCGTACATAAAATTTTGGCTCGGCACCAGGGAATCGATGATGGGGCTAATTTCCTTGCGAGTCAGGTTTTCCGGCGCATCCATCACCGTGTGGGGAACGAAGTTGGTGACCACCGTGTAGGGGCTGCGCTGATCCATGGTGGCCCGGGTCGCGGAGCCGTCGTGACGCACCTGCCAGCAGACACCGTCGAGGATTACCATTTCGCCATCGAGACCGTCGAAGGTGCCGATGCCGAAGTTTCCATGACCAAGGATTTCGCCAATGGTCATCTCGCCGTCGTAGATGCCATCGAGCAGTGCGGACATCAGTGAGTTTTGGAAAATTGTGTGTCGGACCGTTGGAAAATTCTCGTGAGTGGTCATGGAAGCCATTATATGATCGATTTTTGTAGCCCAAGCTGGGGTGGGTTGTCGGTCCGATGGTGGGAGAGGACCCGGCGGTACGAAAAACGCCCTGCGGAAAAATCCACAGGGCGTGATTTGGTGAATCGAGGGGTTGGTTCTACTTCGGCTGGATGGTGACTGACACGTGGTCAGCAGTGGAGAGGATATGAACCGTCTGGCCATCGGCAGCGACAGTGGCGTGGCCACCTTCGACATTCACTGTGAACCCATTCGGGAAGTTGATTGAGGGCACAACGAGCTCGCTGGTGGAACCGGGTGCGAAAACTCCGGTGCCGTCGACGCGGCTATTGTTCCAGCTGGCCTTGTAGACATGGGTGTCGCGGTTCCAGTCGGTAGCTTGCGGGGTGCCTGCGACCGCTCGCAGGTGTGGAGCGGCGAGAATGGTCATCTTGTCGCGGTTGAAGGCATCGGCACCTACAGGTCCTGGAACCTTCGGGTCGAAGACCATGCCCTGTTCCTTCTGGTTCTGCGTCGTCGGGTCGTCGCATCCACAGTAGGACCAGTATTGCCAGCCGACCATGTGGCGCCGGGCAAGCGAAATTACGCCATTGAGGGTATCGGCATCGTCAGTGGCACCGAACTCGGACAGTAGTGTGGCCGAGCCGTTACCGGACGAGACGATTTCCGCATTGTCGAAGGTACGACCATCGAAGAAGTCACAGCCCGTGTAGGTGTTGAACAGGGCATTCGTGGTGCAGTAGACATGCCAGCTGAGGGCCGTACCAGCGGTTTCAGGAACCTCCGGGGCTGCCGGATTCGTGTTCAATCCGGTGTTCCACATGGAGTAGGGCTCGTAGTGGACAATAGCGTCCGGGTCCTTGTCGACAATCTGATCGGCAGCCTTCTGGTGCAGTTCATCGAGCTTTTCCTTAGCCGGGCCGCAGTCGCCGAGAGCCAGATAGCACAGTGGGTATGCCGAGCCTGGCCACGGTTCATTTATGATGTCGTAGCCCATCAGTCCCGGCATGTCGCCAAGGCGTTTGGCGACATGGCCCCACATGGCTGCGTAACGCTCCTGCAACCCAACGCCGCCTGGCCCTTCGCGGTTATTCAGGAAGTTGTCGTATGCCCTAATGAGGCCGATATTGAGGGCCTGGTTAGCGGGGAAGCCAACCTTCAAGAGGCTGGGAACGCCGTCGTCAATGACAGCCCAATCCGGGGCAAATTCGCCTTCGAACTTCTCGTTGTACATGTCCTGGTGAGTATCGACCAAGACCGCGATTCCACGCTCGGTGAGCATAGAGATAGTGCGGGCAATGGAATCCAGGTATTCGTCGTTGTACTCGCCGGGCTTTGGCTCTACTGCTTTCCATATAATGCCGACTCGCATGGAGTCGAAGCCCTGCTGCACGAGCCAGTCAGCATCGTCCTCGTTAAAGCCTCCGGCCTCGGGGGTGTAAGGATCGTGCTTGTAGACGATGTTCGACCCCTGAGTGAGGAAAGCTCGGCCGTCACCATCGGTAAACCAGCGACCGGACTGCCCAAGGGGACCACGCTCGGTGATGGTAGCGGTACTAGGGGATGGTGCTACTTCTGTAGCGAGCGCCTGATGCGGTACTGCACCCGCTAGCGCTATGGCAATGGCGGCACCAGCTGCTGCCACCTTCTTAGTGAATCTCATACTCAGTATGCTATTGACCAGTAATGATAAATTCAGCCAAAACTCAAATTAGGTTTAGAAAAGTGGGCAAAGGCATAAATAAATGTCATGAACGGGGTTAGTAAAAAGGCTAAGAAAGGCCCACCGCTTCCTTCTCAGAAGCGATGGGCCTTATGAGGAGACTCCGTCCACCGCGCAGCCGTGGCGTCTTGCAGACAGCCAGCTACATCAAAGACTTATAGACCTCGACGGTGTGCTGAGCGATGTTCTCCCAGCTAAACACATCTTCAGCGCGCTTCTTACCCGCCTGGCCAACCTTGGCAGCGCGGTCACGGTCGGCGACCATGTTGTTGACAGCGGCAGCGATGCCTCGTTCGAAGCCCTCCGGATCGGACTCGTCGTAGTGAACCAGAGTGCCGGTTTCACCATCGACGACAACCTCCGGAATGCCGCCGACATCAGAGGCGACAACGGCGGTGCCACAGGCCATAGCCTCGAGGTTAACGATGCCCAGCGGCTCGTAGATGGACGGGCAGACGAACGAATCCGCGGCCGTCAGGATCTCCTGGATCTTCTCCTTCGGCAGCATGTCCTGCACCCAGAAAATGCCATCGCGCTTCTCCTGGAGATCATGGACGAGCTGCTCAGTCTCCTTCGCGATTTCCGGGGTGTCCGGAGCGCCGGCGCACAGAACGAGCTGCACACCGTCGTCGAAAAGCGATGCGGCCTTGACCAGGTGAGCGACACCCTTCTGGCGGGTGATGCGGCCGACGAACGCAACCATTGGGCGAGACGGGTCAACGCCGAGCTCCTCCAGGACAGACCAGCCGTTCTGCTCCTTGGACTCTTCCCACGTCGGCCGCGGGTACCACAGCTCGGTGTCGATACCGTTCAGGACAACGTGAACCTTGTCGGGGGAGATGCGCGGGTAGGCGTCCAGGATGGCGTCCTTCATGCGCGCGGACACAGCAATGACAGCGTCTGCGTACTCCATAGCATTGCGCTCGGACCAGCTGGAAACGTCGTAACCGCCGCCGAGCTGCTCGCGCTTCCATGGGCGGTGCGGCTCCAGTGAGTGCGCGGTCGCCACATGCGGAATGCCCTTGAGCAGGCCAGTGAGGTGACCGCCCAGGCCTGAGTACCAGGTGTGAGAGTGGACGACATCAATGTCGGTTGCCGCGGCGGCATTTGCCATGCGCAACCCCGTGGACAGCGTCTTAATCGAGGCGTTGGCATCCTTCAACTCCGGGTCAACGCCGTGGACATATACATCCGCCTCTTCGCGAGGAGCACCCATGCAGTGCACATCGACGTCAACGCCGTCGAGGCCGCGCATGAAACGAGTCAGTTCAGTTACGTGAACACCTGCTCCGCCGTAAATCTCCGGAGGGTATTCCTTGGTCATCATGGCAACACGCATAGTTCCAGCGTAACCAGATTTGACAATTTCCGTCGCTTGATATGCCTGGGTGTGGGTAGCGGGGAGGGGAGACTGGCAGCGAGGAACGTAAATCGCATATAGGTTGGTTGGTGTGAGGAGTCAACCACATGTTTTGTCCATTGTCCTTGCCGGTGGCGAAGGCAAGCGTCTCTTTCCGCTGACGGAAGACCGCGCTAAGCCCGCCGTGCCTTTCGGCGGTAGCTATCGGCTTATCGACTTCGTGCTGTCGAACCTGGTCAACGCAGGTTTCCTGAAGATCTGTGTGCTGACCCAGTACAAGTCCCACTCGCTCGACCGTCACATTTCGCAGGCGTGGCAGCTGTCCGGCATCACCGGCCAGTACGTCACCCCGGTGCCGGCTCAGCAGCGTCTGGGTAAGCGCTGGTTCACCGGTTCGGCGGACGCGATCCTGCAGTCGCTGAACCTGGTTTACGACGAGGATCCGGAGTACGTCATCGTCTTCGGTGCCGACCACGTCTATCGCATGGATCCGCAGCAGATGCTGGAGGCCCACATCGAGTCTGGCGCTGGCGTGACCGTCGCTGGTATCCGCGTCCCGCGTTCTGAGGCCAGCGCATTCGGTGTCATCGATGCCGATGACAACAACCGAATCACCGAGTTCCTGGAGAAGCCGGCTGATCCGCCCGGCACCCCGGATGACCCGAACTCGACGTTCGCGTCGATGGGTAACTACATCTTCACTACCTCCGCGCTTATCGACGCTATTAAGCGTGACTCGGAAGATGAAAACTCCGACCATGACATGGGCGGAAACATTATTCCGATGCTGGTAGAGGAGGGCGAAGCTTTCGTCTGGGACTTCAAGGACAGCTATGTTCCGGGTGAGACCGAACGTGACAAGGGCTACTGGCGTGACGTCGGTACCATCGATGCCTTCTACGAGGCCAACATGGACCTGATTTCCGTCCACCCGGTGTTTAACCTCTACAACAAGAAGTGGCCAATCCACACCTTCTCGGAGGAGAACCTGCCTCCGGCCAAGTTTGTCCAGGGCGGTATTGCTCAGGCTTCGATGGTCGGTGCCGGTTCGATTGTCTCCGGTGGTACGGTCCGCAACTCGGTGATTAGCACCAACGTTGTGGTCGAGGACGGCGCGACGGTGGAGGGCTCGGTTCTCTTCCCAGGCGTTCGCGTCGGCCGGGGAGCAGTGGTTCGCCACGCGATTTTGGACAAGAACGTTGTAGTTTCCGACGGCGCCATTATCGGTGTCGATCCGGAGAAGGACGCAGAGCGCTTCAAGGTCAGCGCTGGTGGCGTTGTGGCCGTTGGTAAGAACCAGGTTATCTAGACTGTCTGAGTCCGACCGGCTGAAAAGGCACGTACCGTGGGGTACGTGCCTTTTTCTTCTAACCCTTTTTGTTACCTAGTTGCTACCTAGCCCCAAAACTGGCAACCCCAAAAATCACGGGCTGCAAATGTGAAACTGTGTGAGTTTATGACACTTTCAAGCCATTTTTCGGGCCATTTTTGTCATAAACGCAGTCAGTAACTCGGCTCGACCCGCCGCCACCAGTCATAAACGCAGTCAGTAAGTCGCAGTGGCCCACCGCTGCCGCTAGCCGGCCGGCCAACAGTAAAAAACTACTTCTTCACCAGTACAGTGGTGCCAGCTGCTAGGGGGAGGCGCATCACGTAAGCGTCGTCAAGCTGGAGCATGTATTCGTCGGCTTCGCGGGCAGCGACGGTGTCACGGTCAGTGCGTGACGAGTCAGCAACAGTGCCGTCGAGGAGCGCGCCGGTCAGGACGAGCGCGCCACCGGAGCGAAGCAGCGGCCAGGCCTTTTCCTGGGCGGCGCGGAGGATTGCCGGGGCGACGTCCAAGTAGACCAAGTCGTAGGAGTCGGCGGCCAGTCGATCCATGACCTCCAGTGGCTGCGAGGGCAGGAAGCGCTGTCGGTTGGGGCGGATGCCTGCGGCTCGGAAAGCGGACTTTGCCAGAGACTGGTGCTCGAGCTCCGGGTCGATGCAGGTGAGAACGCCGTCATCGCCGAGGCCGGCGGCCAGGTGCAAACCGACTACGCCTGCCGCAGGCGATGCGATGACAGCGGCGGGGTGACCGTCGCGGCGGGCACTGGTCAGAGCTATGAGCGAGGTCAAAGCGGCGCCGGTCATCGTATCGGGGACGGCAACTCCGTATTCGCGAGCGCTCTCTCGGGCGCTTTCAAGGGCCTCGGAGACTACGGTCGTGTTGTTGACGTGCTGTGCAATAGCGTCACGTGCGGATAGCGGGGTAGCAGAAGAACTCGTTTCGGACACGCTCTATAGCGTAGGAAAAAACTCCGCCCAGGGCAGCGGGGCGCGCCGGTCAGTGCCGGACTAGGTGGGTAAACAAGCCTCAAATTTGTCTGGACTCTCAAACTATTTTCAGGGTAAGATCACTACAAACCTAAGGTTGGTAAGGAACACTGAACCTCATGTCCGAACGAGTCAAGTCCGAACGAGTCAGCGCAGGCTCCAACCGCGAGGACGCCCCGTCCGCTGACGTAACTGAGCAACTGTCCGGCACCGCGGCTTTTGACGCAGGTGTGGGGGAGATGCCGTCGTGGTCGGAGCTGGTCCAGGCTCACGCGGATAGTGTTTACGGGCTCGCATATCGGTTGACCGGTAACCAGCAGGACGCGGAAGACCTGACGCAGGAGACATTCATGCGTGTGTTCCGCTCGCTGAAGTCATACCGTCCCGGCACTTTTGAAGGCTGGCTGCATCGGATTACCACTAACCTGTTTTTGGATATGGTCCGGCACCGGCAGGTCATCCGGATGGAGGCGTTGCCGGAGAACTACGACCGTGTCCCGGGCACGCTGAAGACGCCGGAGCAGGCCGTCGATGACGCGATGCTCGACCCGGATTTGGAAATTGCACTGGCTGAGCTGCAGCCGGACTATCGCGCAGTGGTTGTCCTCTGCGATGTGGTGGGGCTGACCTACGAGGAAATTGCCAGCACCCTTGGGCTCAAGATGGGCACCGTGCGTTCGCGCATTCACCGCGCACGTTCCAGCTTGCGGGCGACGTTGGAGCGCCTGGAGAAGGAGCGGCAGGAGCTGCCGGAGTCGGTCACCGCAGGCTAGATTTCCCGCACTCAATCCGCGGGAGCGGCTATTGTGGGGCTAGTTAATTAGGTGTGATTTCTGGAGGTGCTGCAGTCTGTGATTCAGCAGGGCGATGACAAGCGTTTTTTGTCAACGGAGCATCTCGGCACCGAGGCAATCGCCGCTTTTGTTGACGGCGAGTTGTCGGTCGTAGCTGAGCGTCGTGCGCAGGCGCACCTGATGGCATGCCCGGAGTGTCGCCGGGAGGTCGCGAAGCAGCGGCAGGCGGCCAAGCGTCTGCGTGATAGCGCGCCCTTGCACATTCCAGCTGAGCTGCGCGCACGTATTGCTGATTTCGCAGGCAGTTGCGAGGACTCAGAGCCCCATCGGTCGGCGCGGCATCTCGCGCACCGTCCGCCGGAGTCGCTGAGTGCCGCGTTGGAGCAGATCGTTCGCGGTTTTCGTAAAGGTGGTAGTCACTAGTGGGCAAACATCGCTCTTTCGATGATTCCGCGTTTGCCCCGGACTCCGATCGTGCCGCCGCAACTGGCGGGTTACAGCGTGCACCAGGGCAAAAGCTTGACGATGACCCCAGTGCCACCGCCCAAGAGTATTCGCCGTGGCAGGATTCGTCGTCACGCATGACGACGGGGCGTCCAGCCCGCAAACCCGAAGCGAAAAAGAAGCCTCGCCCGAAGACGGCTCCCCGCGTCAGCGCGCGGGAAGTGATTTTTGGCCGCGAGGTGCCGTGGCGTGTGATCGCGGCATCATCGGCCGTGGTGCTGCTCATTGGCGGTGTTGGCGGCTTTGTTGGCGGTTGGGCTGGCAAGACTTTCCGGTCGGACTACCAGCGTGTGGAGCTGCAGCAGATTGAGGGGCGTCCGGGCAACGGTGATTTGACTGAAATCGGCAAGGTGGCGGAGGCTCTTCGTCCCGCGGTGGTGTCGATTGCGGTCAGTGCCGGTGAGGTCTCGGGCGTGGGCTCGGGGTTTGTCATTGATGGTGACGGTCATATTTTGACGAATAACCACGTCGTTTCGGCGGTGGCGGACCGGCAGGATATGCAGGTCTCCGTAACGTTTTGGGACGGCGGAAAGCTGAAAGAGGTGCCGGCCAAGATTATTGGCCGTGACCCGAAGACCGATCTCGCCGTAATTAAGGTTGAAGATGTTGCGGGGCTGACTGTGGCGCAGCTTGGTGATTCCAACGCGGTTGCGGTCGGCGACACAGTGATTGCGATGGGCTCGCCGCAGGGCCTGGGCGGAACGGTGACTTCCGGTATTGTCTCAGCTCTTAATCGCCCGGTGCGCTTGTCCGCTGAGGGGACTGATACGGATGGCTACGCCGATGCGATTCAGACCGATGCGTCGATTAACCCGGGTAATTCGGGTGGTCCGCTGGTGGATATCCGCGGTGCGATCGTCGGTATTAATACGGTGATTTTTAGTAGCTCGGGTGGCTCGCAGGGCTTGGGCTTTGCGATTCCAATCAATTCAGCCGTTGCCATCGCTGAGCAGCTCATTGCCGGTGAGCGGCCGGTTCATCCGGGGATCGGCGTGACAGCGCGCACGGTTTCCAATGGCGCACTGACTGGTGCTGAGATTGCCAGCATCCTGCCGGGAGGTGTTGCCGACCGGGAAGGCATGCAGGAAGGCGACGTGATTACGGCTGTGGGAGACCGCGCGGTATCGTCCGCAGATGAGCTCACGGTGGCGCTGTGGACTGTTGGCGCTGGTAATGAGGCGGTATTGAAGATCGTTCGTCACGGAGCCGAGCTGGAGGCGAAGATCACGCCGGAGTAGGGTGGCGCTGGTTTCGGCCGGTTTCGGCTGGTTTCTGCGGATTTAGCAGATTTGGTGGATTTGGCCGCGCAATGCTGCATGCGAGGTGCACTGTAACTAAGGTGGTATAACGTGTTTTCTAATGTTGGCTGGGGCGAGATTCTTGTCCTCTTTATCCTCGGACTAATTCTCATCGGACCTGAGCGGTTGCCGAAGGTAATTGAGGACGTCCGCGCATTGCTTCTGGCTGCGCGCACCGCAATCAATGACGCACGCGATAACCTTTCGGACGAGTTCGGCGAAGACTTCGACGATCTTCGCAAGCCTCTGCAGGAGCTCAACGATCTCCGTCGTCTCAACCCGAAGACCGCCATCACCAGGACGCTTTTCGACGGCGATGACACCTACCTGGACATGCTCTCCGGTAAGCCCGCAGCGGGTGGTGGCGGAACTGGTGCAGCCGGAGCCGCAGGAGCGGCAGGAGCGGCCGGGGCTGCGGGTCAGCAGTACCAGCAGTCCAATACGAACCAGCCAGTGCAGCCGGCTCCGTCGCAGCAGCCGCTCCCGCAGTCGGCTCAGCAGCCAGCCCAGCAGCCGGGAACTTGGCAGGATCCAGTTGCCCAGGCCCGCCAACAGCAAGCGCAGCAAGCACAGCAGCCGCAACAGCCGCAACAACCTCAGCAGCCCCGTGGGGTGCAGGCCTGGGTCGACGACGACAACCTATAGAGGTTGCAAACCGTTCCCGACCGCAAGTTACTGACTAGGTTTATGACACTTTGAGCACAAATTTTGCCACGAAAGTGTCATAAACCTAGTCAGTAAGTGCATGCAGCCGCTTTGGTGGATGCACCACCGAAAACACCCACAACACATACGCCCCAGACACCGCAGCCGCAAAAGCAGACGCCCCCTTCCCGGCACCGAAAATACCGGGGAGGGGGCGTCGCTGTGATCGTCGTAAAGCGAAGGCCTACTTCGGAGTCACGCCCAAGCCGAGCGACTTGCCTGCGAGCGACTCGCGACGAACAACCAGCTTGTCAGCGATGGCGTTCAGGGCCTCGCCCGCGCCCGAATCCGGCTTGGACAGGACAATCGGAGTGCCCTTGTCGCCGCCCTCGCGGAGCTCGGTGTCCAGAGGTACCTGGCCGAGCAGCTCGACCTTTCCGCCGGTAATCTGGGTAAGACGACGGGCAACGGTCTCGCCGCCGCCTGTGCCGAAGACCTCCATCTTGGAGCCGTCGGGCATTTCCATCCAGCTCATGTTCTCGATGACACCGGCGATGCGCTGGCGGGTCTGCAGCGAAATGGTGCCGGCGCGCTCTGCGACCTCGGCGGCGGCCATCTGCGGGGTAGTAACAATCAGCAGCTCAGCGTTCGGCACGAGCTGCGCCACGGAGATGGCGATGTCGCCGGTTCCCGGGGGCAGGTCGAAAAGCAGGACGTCCAGGTCGCCCCAGAACACGTCCGCGAGGAACTGCTGGATTGCGCGGTGCAGCATTGGCCCACGCCAGACAACCGGTGCGTTGTCGTCGACGAAGTGTCCGATAGAAATCAGTGACACGCCGTGCGCCTGCGGAGGCATGATCATGTCGTCGACCTGGTGTGGCTTTTCCTCGGAGCCCATCATGTGCGGAATGGAGTGTCCGTAGACGTCGGCATCGAGGACACCGACAGACAGGCCCTTCGCGGCCAGCGCGGCGGCGAGGTTCACGGTCACGGAGGACTTACCGACGCCACCCTTACCGGAGGCGACGGCGAACACGCGGGTGCGGGAGTCCGGCTGGGCGAATGGGATCACCGGCTCGGAGGCGGTGCCGCGGACGGCGTTGCGGAACTCGCGGCGCTGCTCGTCATTCATCACATCGGTGGTGACGGTGACGTTGCCAACGCCCTCGATACCGTTCAGCGCCTCTTCGGTGCGCTCGATGATGGTGTTTTTCATGGGGCAACCGGCAATGGTGAGGTAAATCTCCACGGCCACGTCGTTGTTGTCCGCCACCGAGATGGACTTGACCATGCCAATCTCGGTAATCGGGCGACGTACCTCAGGATCTTCGACCTGCGCCAGGGCGGTGCGAACTTCAGCTTCAGTAATCGTAGACATTATGTAGTGAATCTTATCGTGAGACCCCGCCAGACAAAGAACTACTGACAAAATCAGTAGTTTGCCGCTTTACGACGGTCACAGCGACCAACCCCTCCGGCAAGCGCGGTGGCGGTGGAATGGGTGGTGGACCAGACGGCGGAACAATTGCCAACCGTCAGACGTTGTCCTTGATAGAACGCTTTATAGCGATAGTTTTAGCAATATTTTCAGCAACTGAGTCACCAATTGCTGTGACAACAATTACTGTGACAACAACTGCAAGGGAACGGTGAAAGTACCGATGGCAAATGGGGAAGCGAACAGCGGTTGGGGGAGCGGCCGGGAACAGAGCATGAAGTCCCGGTTGCCTCAGCGGCAGGTGCCCGAGGGGTGGCCGGTGGGCAGCTTCACCAACTACGCCGATGCTCAGGCTGCAGTGGATTCGCTCAGTGACCGCGATGAGTTCCCGGTTTCCGACCTCACCATCGTCGGCGTTGACCTAATGCAGGTGGAGCGCGTGGTGGGCAGGCTGACCTGGCCGAAGGTTCTCGGCGGCGGCGCGCTGTACGGCCTATGGATGGGCCTGTTCTTCGGCCTTATTCTGGGGCTTTTCCAGGAAGATTGGGTTAGCCCGTTGATTGTTGGCCTCGGTATGGGCGCCATCTTTGGCATCGTGCTGGCCGCAGTCCCATACGCCATGCAAAACGGCAAGCGGGATTTTTCCACCACCACGGAGATTGTTGCTCGTCGCTACGACGTCTTGTGCAACCCCCGCAATGCCGAGCGCGCCCGTGACCTGCTTGCGCAGCGGGCGCTCGGCGGGAACCGCGGGTAGGTTGTTGTACTCGTCGTAAAGCGTTGCCTGCCAGAAGCGGAAACTACAGCCACTTGTTGCGGCGCAGGAGCCACACCAAAAACGCCACGATGATGAACATGATGGCGAGGACGATGAAGTAGCCGTACTTCCAGTGCAGCTCGGGCATGTGGTCAAAGTTCATGCCGTAGATGCCGGCCAGGGCGGTCGGGACGGCGAGAATAGCCGCGTACGCCGAGATGGTACGCATATCCTGGTTCTGCTGCAGCTGGATTTTCACGGCGGCGGCGTCGATGAGGGCGGAGAGTCGTTCGTCGAGTCCGGAGACGAGGTCCGCGGCGGCGAGCTGGTGGTCGAGAACATCGGAAAGATAACGGCTGACGTCCTTAGGCATGATGTCTTCCCGCAGATTCATCAGGGAGCGCAGCGCCGGTGTCAGCGGATCGATCGCGTGGCGCATCTCCAGAATCTCTCGTTTGAGGATGTAAATGTCCTCAATATCCGAATCCAAGTGCGGCTCGAAGACTTCGTCTTCCATGATCTCCACGCGATCTTCCAGCTGCATCGCGATGCGCAGGTACGCATCGACGAGGTTGTCCGTCAGCGCCCACAGCACGCCTGCGGGGCCGTAGTCGATAGCGTCAGTGGTGTTCTCCACGCGTGCGCTAATGCGCTGCATATCCGAGCTCGGCATGCCCATGCGAATGGTGATGACGTACTCCTGGCCGATGACGATCATCAGCTGGCCAGAGCGAATGATCTCATTTTCGTCATCCGCGAGACCTTCCGGGGAGTAGTGAATCGAGCGAATAACAAAAACCACGTGATCATCGTGGATCTCAATCTTGGGACGCTGGCGGTTAGTCAGTGCGTCCTCCACCGTCAGCTCATCCAGCCCGTAAAGCTCGGCGATGGCGTCCATCTGTGTCGCGTTGGGGCGCGACAACGACAGCCACGTGAAGCCCTCACCAAAATTCCGTACCTCGGACAGCCCGGAGAAATGGTCGTAGGTGCCGGGCAAACGCTTGCCGCCGATGTAGACGCCACAATCGCGCAGGGCATCGCGCACCGCCCCCGACTGTCCTGTTCCTATGCTTGACGACGAGCCGTTGGTGCGCGTCACCTTCGAGACAGCCGACTTCGCTGCGGATTTAGCCGCATTCGTCGCCCGAGCGGTTTTACCGGGTTTTGCTGTGGCCGACGGTGTTGAGCCTTTATTTGTCGAGTTAGTTCGCGGATTGCGAGCTTTCGCCGAAGCGCTATTGTTGCGGCTATTCGTATCACCCATTCTGGGAGACCTCACAATCCGTTCGTAGGTTACGCTGGTGTCGATGATTGATTTTAGACGTGCGAGCGGCGAGCTCCACTATTGCACTGGCTCAATGGGGAACAGGGGTAGCTCCAAGGCTGCTGTGTGCACTTTTGCTGCCCTGGCGTTGGTCGCTGGGACAGCGGGGTTCGGCCTTTCCGCGTGTTCTGATTTGGATCCGCAGATGCCTGTTCCTCCCGAGCAGGAGGCGGTAGTAACTATCGGGGCAGACCTGCGCAACCCCGAGCAAGCAGCTCTCGCGTACGTGTATGCGCAAAGCTTTGAGAGGGTAGGGCGCCAAGCGGAGGTCGTCGGTATTCGCGATGCTGAGGACCGGTTGCGGGCCGTACGCAATGAAGCGGTTCTGGTCTCTTTCGGGTGCACCGGTGAGCTGCTCGGCCTGAGCGATTCCGCGTCCGCGGCTTCGCTGGCTGAGGAGTACGCCGATGACTCCACCCCGGACAAGCAGTTCAGTGGCGAGTGGCGAGACCGTGTTTACGACGCATTTTCGCGGTCGTTGCCGGGTGAAGTTATGGCCACCGACGCGGGCATAGCACAGGGCTGCGCAGATGTGTCAGCTGACAATGCTGGGGCTGACTTGCCGCAGTGGATCGTGCCTTTCTACGTCAAGCCAGCGTTGGACCGGAACGATCGAGTCCGAGTGCTCAATGAGATTGCTGGTTCTTTGAGCACTGAGGACCTAAAGCTGATGACCCGAGCTGTGGCTGGTGGCGCGAGCCCTGAGTTGGTCGCTCAGGATTGGCTGGATAAGGCGTAGTCGGAGGCTTGGTTTGCTTTCCAGAGGACACGAAACAGGCCCTCGAAGCCCCATATATGCAGGTCAGATGAAAGAAAGCGGCCCACTCCCCAACAATTACGGGCTGCGCATGTGAATACGGGCTGCAAATGTGAAACTGTGCGAGTTCATGACACTTTCAGGCAATTTTTCAGGCCGTTTTTGACATAAACGCAGTCAGTAACTCGCATTGAGGACTAAGTAGTAAATGGTGCCCACCGTTCGACACACTGAGCGGACACACTTTTGTCTATTAACCTCTGTCTACTGTGCGTCTGGCAATTGCCACGCAACAAGAAAGGGGCTCCAACCGTTCGGTTGGAGCCCCTTAGCGTTTACACGCGAACTGGTGAAAACCAGTCAATGAGACTTACTGGAGAGCCTCTTCCAGCAGAGCCTTCTCCTCAATCTGGTGGACCTTAGCCACACCAGTTGCGGTGGAAGACTGTGCACGGCGGGAAACGCGGGTCAGCTTCGGCATATCCGGCAGAACCTCTGGGAGATTCAGTGCCAGGAACGGCCACGGACCCTGGTTAGCCGGCTCATCCTGAACCCAACGGACTTCCTCAAGATCCGGGTAGGACTCGAAGAGGTCGCGGAGGCGGTTGTGCGGCAGCGGGTGCAGCATCTCCAGGCGAGCGATTGCGAGATCGTCGCGCTTGTCCTTCTTGCGCTTCTTCTCCAGCTCCCAGTAAATCTTGCCGGAGCAGAGCAGCAGGGTCTTGATGCCGGACTTGTCCTTGGACTCGAAGTTCGGGTCATCGATGACCGAGCGGAACTTGTTCGGGTTGGTGAAGTCCTCGACAGCAGACGCTGCCATCTTGTTGCGCAGCATCGACTTCGGCGAAAACACAACCAGCGGACGGTGCAGGTCGGACAGGACGTGGCGACGTAGCAGGTGGAAGTAGTTAGCCGGCTCGGACGGCTGAGCAACGGTGTAGGAGCCCTCGGCTGCGAGCTGCAGGAAGCGCTCGATACGTGCCGAAGAGTGGTCCGGGCCCATGCCCTCGTAGCCGTGCGGCAGCAGCAGGATCAGCTTGGAGGTCTGACCCCACTTAGCCTCACCAGAGGAAACGTACTGGTCAATGGTGGTCTGAGCACCATTGGCGAAGTCACCGAACTGTGCTTCCCAGAACACTGCTGCGTCCGGGTTACCCAGGGTGTAGCCGTACTCGAAGCCCATGCCTGCGTACTCGGTCAGAGCCGAGTTGTAGATCATGAAGCGACCGCCGTTCTTGGACTTACCGTAGGCATCGATCGGGTTGTATTCCGAACCGTCCTCGGAGTCAATCAGAACTGCGTGGCGAGAGGTGAAGGTACCGCGACGGACATCCTCACCTGCGAAGCGGACATCGATGCCAGCACCGGTTAAGGAGCCGATTGCCAGCAGCTCAGCCATACCCCAGTCGATGCCGCCTTCCTGCGTCATCTGGGCGCGCTTCTTAGCGACCGGCGCAACACGCGGGTGAACCTTGAAGCCCTCAGGAAGGTTGACGTACGACTGACCAATCTCGACAATCTCAGCCTTGTCGATGCCGGTCTTCAGACCGTGCGGTAGCGGCTGGGAGCCTGCAATACCGGACTGGTCACCCGGCTTTGCGTCCTGAGCTGCGCGGACTTCGTTGAAGACCGCCTCCATTTGATCGTGGAAGTCTCGGCGCACTGCCTCGTACTCTTCCTCGGAGATGTCACCGCGACCGATGAGGTCCTCGGTGTACTGAGCGCGGACGCTTTCCTTCTCGTCGATGATCTTATACATCAGAGGCTGAGTCATGGACGGGTCATCGGCCTCGTTGTGGCCGCGCTTGCGGTAGCAGACCAGGTCGATGAAGACGTCCTTGCCGTAGCGGTTACGGTACTCAACAGCCAGCTGGCCGACCCAGACGACAGCCTCCGGGTCGTCACCGTTGACGTGGAAGACCGGGCAGCCGTATGCCTTGGCGATGTCGGTTGCGTAGTAGGAGGAGCGACCGGAGTCCGGTGAAGTGGTGAAGCCAATCTGGTTGTTCACCACGATGTGGACGGTACCGCCGACCTTGTAACCACGCAGGGACATTAGGTTCAGGGTCTCCTGGACAATGCCCAGGCCAGCGAAGGAAGCGTCGCCGTGCAGCAGCAGCGGCATGACGGAGTAGCCTTCTTCGCCCTTGTTAATCTTGTCCTGGCGTGCACGAGCAAGACCCTCAACGACCGGGTTGACGGCCTCGAGGTGGGACGGGTTCGCAGTCAGGGTGACATCAATCTCGCCCTCGCCGAACATCTGGATGTGACGGCCAGTAGTACCCAGGTGGTACTTGACGTCACCAGAACCGCCGACCTGAGCCGGGTCGATGTTGCCCTCGAACTCGGTAAAGATCTGGCGCAGTGGCTTGCCGACGATGTTTGCGAGCACATTCAGTCGACCGCGGTGTGGCATACCGATGACGACCTCATCTAGGCCAGCACCAGCAGCGGTGTCGATGGCGGAGTCCATCAGCGGAATCAGCGACTCTGCACCCTCAAGGGAGAACCGCTTCTGACCGACGTACTTGGTCTGCAGGAAGTTCTCGAATGCCTCAGCGGCGTTCAGTTTCTGCAGGATGTACTTCTGCTCAGCGTGGGACGGCTTTGGCTGGCCACCCTCAATGCGCTCTTCCAGCCACTCGCGCTCTTCGCGGTCGAGAATGTGAGCGTATTCGGAGCCGACCTTGAGGCAGTATGCGTTCTGCAGGCGAGAGAGAACCTCGCGCAGCGTCATCGTTTCCTTGCCGCCGAAACCACCGACGTTGAAGGTACGGTCCAGATCCCACAGGGTCAGACCGTGTTCTTCAATATCGAGGTCAGCGTGGTTCGGAGCGGAAGTATTCGGCTGGTCAGAACGCAGCGGGTCGATATCCGCCAGCAGGTGACCGCGGGAGCGGTAGGCCTCAATCAGACGCATAACGCGGGTGTTCTTGTCGATACCCGTGTTCGGCAGGTCCTGTGCCCAACGGATTGGGGTGTATGGGACGCGCATGGTCTGGAAGATGTGGTCCCAGAACTTGTCGTCGACAAGCAGGTTGCTCATCGTACGCAGGAACTCACCGGACTCTGCACCCTGGATAATGCGGTGATCGTAAGTAGAGGTGATGGTCACCAGCTTGCCGATGCCCATCTCTGCCAGACGGTCAGCGGAAGCACCAGCGAACTCAGCCGGGTAATCCATGGAACCGACACCGATAATCGCGCCCTGGCCCTTGGTCAGGCGCGGGACGGAGTGACGAGTACCGATGCCGCCCGGGTTGGTCAGGGAAATGGTGACACCCTGGAAGTCCTTACCGGTCAGCTTGCCGTGGCGAGCACGAACGACGATGTCCTCGTAGGCGTCGACGAACTGCTTGAAGGTCAGGGTCTCACACTCACGGATAGCGGCAACTACGAGCGAACGCGAGCCGTCCTTAGCCGGCATATCAATGGCCAGGCCGAGGTTAATGTGTTCCGGGGTAACCAGAACCGGCTTGCCGTCAACCACCTTGTAGTTGTTGTTCATGTCCGGGTGGAGCATGACAGCCTTCACCATGGCGTAACCAATGATGTGGGTGAAGGAGATCTTGCCGCCGCGGGCGCGTGCCAGATGATTGTTAACCAGGGTGCGGTTTTCAAACATCAGACGTGCCGGCATATCGCGAACCGACGTAGCGGTCGGCATCTCCAGGGAGACATCCATGTTCTTAGCGATAGCCCGTGCGACGCCCTTCAGAGGCTCCTCTCCGGATTCAACAGCCGAAACCTTGGCTGCTGCATCCATTGGGGACTTCTTTGGCTTCGGGGACGCCGGCTTGTTCGGGGTCTTAGTGGGTTCGACCCCCTTGGATTCACGACGTCCGGTTGCCTTAGCTTCCTCCTTCGTGGCTGCTGCTGGCTTTGCCATATTGGAAAGGTCCTCGCCCTTTTGGGACGGGGTGTGGGTTGCGAAGAATTCGCGCCATTCCTGACCCACAGACTGTGGATCCTTCTGGAATTGCTGGTACATCTCGTCGACCAGCCATTCGTTCTGGCCGAAGCTCATGTCGCTGCTCACGGCAGGTACTCGCCTCTTTTCGTCTTAGTTTTACTAACTCACGTTTATTCTAATTAGCGCAAGCGTCAAAGTGTCATTCAAGGATAACGAAAATTCTGAATTACTACACCGTCGCGCTCCCCATATGGTACTTGCTCCAGAGCTCTGCGTATTGGCCACCCGCCGCTAGAAGTTCATCATGGGAGCCGTCTTCGACAATACGCCCGTGGTCAAGTACCAAAATCCGGTTGGCCCGAGCCGCCGTAGCCAGGCGGTGGGCCACAATAATTGCCGAGCGTTGACGCGACGCACGGTCAGTGGCTTCAAGGATTGCCGACTCTGTTGCAGGGTCGAGTGTCGCGGTGGCTTCGTCGAGAAGCAGCAGTTCAGGACGCATCATTTCGGCACGAGCGAGTGCGATGAGCTGGCGCTGTCCGGAGGAGAGCCCTCGGCCATCTGGGCCGACGGGGTGGTGGAAGCCACCGGGCAGGCTGGCAATGGTGCTGAGGGCACCGACGTTTTTCGCGGCCTGCTGAATTTCAGCATGACTGCTGTCCGGTAGACCGTAGGAAATATTTGTTGCTACTGTCCCCGAAAACAGGTGTGATTCTTGGGGGACATAGCCGAGGGTGCGTCGCCAATCGTTAAGAGGGAACTCGCGGATGTCAGTTTCGGAGGCTCGCACCACGCCGCCAACTGGGTCGTAGAAACGGGCAAACAACTTAATGATTGTCGATTTTCCGGCGCCGGTGGATCCGACAATTGCGACTGTTTCTCCGGCAGGAATCTGTAAATCGAGAGCATCGAGAACCTGCGGGCGTTCGTGCTCGGAGTTGGCGGCGGGGTAGGAGAAAGTCACCTTGTCTAAGCGGAGGTCGCCAGCAGCTGCGCGGGACGCGCCGTCAGTAGTGCCGTGATCTGGCATGGGGGCGGTCTGTAGGAGATCATCAATGCGATTGAGGCCGACCTTCGCCTGCTGGTAGCCGTCGAAAACATGGGACAGCTGCTGAATCGGGCCAAAGAGCATTCCCAGGTACAGCGTGAAGGCGACGAGTACGCCGGGCGTCGTAGTTCCCGAAGCAACCTGTTGGGCGCCGACAGCCAATACCGCGGCTGTTGCCAACTCAGAGACGAAGTTGATGCCGGGGAAGAATAGAGCCACGGCCAGCTGCGCTCGCTGACGAATTGCGCGGTACTTATCGGATTCCTCGGCAAAGGAAGATTCGATATCGGCGACGCGGTGGTACATCTGAATCTCGCGAAGCCCACCAATGGTCTCCTGAAAATCAGCGTTGACCAAGGAGAGCTGCTCGCGTGCAGCCTTGTATAGGCGCGAGGAGATTCGGCGGAATACCAGGGTGGCCACCACAATGATGGGAAGCGATGCCAACGCCACCGCGGCGAGTGACACCTGTGTGGCAAGCAACAGCGCCGTGACACCGAGCAGAGTAAACGCGGCGATTGCCCCTTCTGCCAGTCCCGTTTGCAGGAAAGAGGAGAGCGCATCGATGTCGGTTGTCATCCTCGTCATGATGGCGCCCGAGCGATTGGCCTCGAAGTAGTTAATGCCAAGCGACTGCAGGTGACGGTAGCAGCGCACACGCAGGGCATAGAGCAGCCGCTCACCAGTGCGCGCAGTAATAACAGCATTTGTGGCTACGGCAAGCCAACTGATGAGGACCGTCGCCAAGCCACCTGCGGCGCAGGCCCACAGCACGGCCTCATTGTGCTCACTGATGCCGTGGTCAATGGCGTAACGCACGAGCATGGGGAACGCCAGATCGGCGACGGCAATGAGGGCGAGCAGCGCAATGACACTTATAAATAGGCCACGGACATAGGAGAGCAGCCGGCGCAGAGAAAAAAGCTCGGAGTTGTCGAGTGCCGCAGCGGGCACACGCGGTTTTTCGGTAGCGGGTGGGAGGTTTCGCACGCGCTCGAGTAGCTCCGGCGTCGCAGGAGCATTGGCGAGAGCCGCCCCCATGCCACCACGACCGCCGCCGCGGCCACCGGGGCCACCGGGACCACCTGGACCGCCTCCGGCTCGGCCGACCCCGCGGCTCATTTGAGAAGTGGCACCCCCGGAAAGCTGCGCAGCGGAGGTCGGTGCGGATTCGTCGGGCCAGAGTTCCTCGGGGCTGGGGTCCTCACTGCCAATGGGGTCGAGAACAAGGTTTTCGATTTCGGGGTAGGCGCTCTGGTCGATGTCCATCAGCTCGGTGAAGCGCGGATGAGAAGTAATCAGTTCGGCCTTGGTACCAATGCCAGTGATGGCACCGTCTTCGAAAATGGCGATGTGGTCCGCCTGCTCGAGAGTGGAAGATCGATGCGCCACGATGACGATAGTCGTTTCCGCCAGCTGCGAGGTCAGCGCGTTGAAGATTTCTAACTCTGTTGCAGCATCGATTGCTGAGGTCGCGTCGTCGAGAACCAAAACTCGAGGACGGGCGAGGAATGCCCGTGCTAACGCGACGCGTTGAGCTTGTCCGCCGGAGAGATTATGCCCGCGCTCGCCGATGGCTGTGTCCCACCCCTGAGGCAGGTCGTCGACGAAGTTGACCTGGGCGGCGGTCGCTGCGGCGATAATCTCTTCCTGGGACGCCGCGGGATTGGCGAATGCGATGTTCTCACGCAACGTGCCCGCAAATAGATAAGGAGTGTCCGGAACGACAGTAATAGCGTCATATACGTCGCTGGAGAGAATGCGCGCGGTATCTGTGGATGTGCCGTGGCTGGGCGCATCGATAGTGATAGTTCCCGAATCCGGCAGATAGTGACGGCCGAGTAACTCCGTGGCGATAGTCTTTCCGGACCCCGGTGGGCCAATCAACGCTAAGGTCGCCCCTGGCGCGACGGAGAATGAGACATCGTCGATAAGCGTGCGTCCGCCACGGCTGTGGGTGACGTGGTTGAAGCTGATGCCAACGGGGCCGTCGGGGAGGGGGAGCGCGTCGGTGGGTTCGGGGTTGTCTGGTCGGGCGTCGATGACATCGGAAATGCGGTCGATGCTTGCCGACGTCAGCTGTATCGAGATGACCATGTTGGAGACCAGACGCGACAGGGCAGTCAGGCTGGTGAGATACGTGGCAAAAGCTACGAACGTGCCTAGGGTGATGTGTCCGTTAATCGCGAGCCAGCCACCGACCGCGATATTTCCGACGAGGGACAGTTGCGGCAACGACTGCAGCGCCGGTTGGAATCGAGCGCTGAGTTTTGCCGCTCGCAGGCGTAGGGAATAGAGCAGCGACGAGTTACACTCCATCTTCGCAACTTCGTTGTCACCCTGCGCAAACGCCTTGACAACGCGGATGCCGGAAACGGTTTCCTCGACTTGTCCGGCAATCTCGCCTGTTTGCTGTTGGGCAGCCCAGGTTGCGGCATGGAGTTTGTCACGCGAATTCACCGCAATGTAGACAATCGCTGGCACGACGGCGAGGCCGACCAGTGTCAGGGGCAGCGAGAGGGCGAGCATGATGCCGATAGTGATAAACAGCTTGACGACGGACCCCAGCGTCAACGGCAACATCGCCAGTAGTCCGGCCACTGCCTGGAGGTCGGAAATTGACCGCGATACAACCTGGCCGGTGTTGACTCGGTCTTGTGCTGGACCATCGAGGTTTTGTAGGGAGCGAAGGATCTTTAGTCGCAGGTCGTGCTGAACATCAATGGAGAGTTTGCCGGAGAAGAATCTGCGCCCCACCTGGGCGACGAAGCGTACTAACGCGATGGCCAGAAATACGGAAATGACTGCCTGCAGGGGAGTTAGAGAAGGCAGTAGGCGCGCGGGGACACCGCCATCGGAAGAGCCCGTTGCCACATCAATGGCATCTCTAGTGAGAAGCGGAAGTACGGACTCCAGCCCGACAACGATTAGCGCTGCAACAATGACACCATAGAGCGGTAGTGGCCTGTGAAGAGACTGTTTCCACAAGAACTTCATGGGAGAGGTTCTGAGGGGTTTGCTCTGGGTCATGGGGGTACCGCTCTTCCATTGAAAAACGTCGCTGAAGGGTAAGTCGCTGAAGGGTAATCGGGGTAAGAGGAACTACTTATTCTTCTTTTTCTTCGGCCACTTCAGCGCCGAGGGAATAGAGAACCTCGATGACTTTGAGTCCTTCTTCGAGTCCTCCGAGGTGTTGGATTTAGCCGGTAGCTTTCGTTCAAAGTCCGACCAATCCTGGGGAAGCGGGCCCAGAGATGCGCGAGTGGAGCTGATAAGAATGCCACCGAGCTTGCGGTTGGCGGAGGCCCCAACCACGGCGCCAATTCCAAATGGCAAAATCTTACCGATGATGGCCAGGCGAGCGTTCTTCATCAAGCGCTTGCGTGCCTCGCGAATCAGCAGGCGGTTTGCTGCACCCAGCTGCGGAACGCCAAGCCGTGGCAGTAGAGAATTTACGGAAGTTTTGGTCTGCTTCCGCAGCGATTCCTCGCCAAGCAGAGAGGCCATAATAGCTGTCCCCTCAGAACCACTCATGGCCGCAAGAATCAGCGTGCGACGGCGTTGCGGATCGGTGATGTCAATATTGCGCAGTGTTGCTGAAGCCAGTGTGTACCAGGCTGATGCTTCCAGAAACAGCAGCGATTCACCGGTAACCGCAGCCAAGCCCGTAATCATGCCGACGCCGGGAAGAACCGCACTGCCGCCGGCGGCACCACCGGTGCCAGTGACCAGGTTGAGGTAGTGGGAATCAATACGTTCCTGCACCTGCGCCGGAGTTTCATCTTTTTTGCGCTTGTGTAGGGAACTGACGTACCCGGTGATGGCAGACGACTGCCAGCTCATGGTCTTATCCAGGGTTTGGATAAGAAGGGTTCCCAGTTTTCCGGCATCACGTTCGATCGCTTCGGGGGTTGAGTTCACCGCATCAGTTACTGTGCGAGTTGAATCCTTCTTCGTCTTTTGAAACAAAGTAGTAGACCTCCTAAACGGGTCCGTTGAGAGCCATATGCCCATATAAACACTACTGAGCTGTGGGGAAATTCCGTAGTCGGTGGAAAAATAGACAGGTGTACGGCGATTAACACAGTCGATAGAAGGATGAGACTGGTGAACGATGTCACGCGGGGTGCCGCATTGCCTCCCGAGTACTCCCAGCTTTTGGCGGACTTTCCTCGGTTTTCCGCAGATGTCACGCCTCACGACGGCGCTGCGGAGTGGCACCTTTCTACCGAAGCTGTAGCCGCCGGAATTGAGGCTGGGAGAAAGCTGTTTCCCATGCCCGAGGTTGAGGTGGATACCCGTTTCCAGGCCCAGTTGTGGTGGTGGTCCATGTGCGGAGCATTGGTAGGGCCATCGCTGGCATGCGTGTTGGTGTCCGATCGAGTTCCAGTGTGGCAGTGGTCTTCTTGGCTCACATTTCTTCGAGATGACTACTGGGTTGGTTTCCAAGCTCAACAGTTTGAAAGCATTTCCGCTGAGGATGCGGATGAGCTGAAGGATTCCGGCGAAGCACTGGCTCATTTCTTGGAGCCGTTGGCTCAGGTTGTTGGAGAAGTCGGGGAAATCAAGCCTGCCCCTCTTTGGGCCGTGGCTGCCGATGCCGTAGCTAACGCCGCAATATCCGCCGGTAATGAGCTGATGGAGCCCTGGCGTGGAGCGCTTATTGGCAAACATGTCGTTGAGGGAATACAGCGAGTACATCGGGTCCCTCTTCCTCGTTTCATGGATTCCTGCGAAGGCGAAGTGCACCCCTGGGATGAAGCTGCTGCTGAGGCGGGAGAAGAACCGGACTTCGATGTAGTTACTCACCTGGAGAGAGCTACTTGCTGCATGATTTATCACAGCCCAGACGCCGACCTGTGTGTCTCGTGTCCGAAACGTTCGCGTGAGGAACGCCATCAACTCTGGGCACGCTACTGAGCGCTCTGTTTTCGAGAATTGACAGCTAGCTTGCTGCCCCTCGACCGGCCGCGTTGGCGGCTTTGATGCGACAAGCGCACTGCCGGCGTGATCTTTCGCAGCAATTGCCGGGGGCATGAGCCGCCCCATGATTGCGCGTTTGTCGCTACGATTGGCTGCGGGTAGAGGCCAATTATCTTTCAAGGGAGGATTCCACCCATGAGCTTTTTCGAGCAGATTGCTGCGGCACTGGACCGCGAGGGCATTGAAAGCCGTGTCAACGATGACACCCTCTTCGTTCCCATTACCTCTGACCTGGAGGTTCAGTTCGTCACCATTGATGAGGACATCCCGGCTGCTGAAGTTTACGTAGCCGCTGCCGATGTGGATGATGAGGACGACGAGTTCGAAGCTGTTCTGGTCTCCGCTGTATTCTCCGTCGAAGACGCCGTCGCGGCAGTCGCCCACCATGTAGCTACTGACCAGGTTGTTGGCCTGCTGCGCACTCTGCTCGATGGCGATGATGACCGCATTGCTGACTTGGAGTTTGAACAGGACCCCGAAGAGGCAACCTTGGTCACCTCCGAAGTTGGTACCTCCTCGTTGGTTCAGGTTTTGGTAACTGCCCACAACAACGAGCCCAGCGCACACGTCCGCTTCATCTCCCAGGACGCAAACTTGGACGACATCGTCGACCAGGCCATCGCGGAGTTCTGGGACTCGGACACTGAAACGGTTCTCACCGATGATGACCGTCGCAAGATGTTCGCTGACCTCTACTCTGATATCCAGACCTTGCGCAATGAGGTCCTGACGCTGGGCACCTTCAAGGACTTTGACAAGCTGATGGATGTCCTTGCGCTCGTGGTAGACCGCGCAGAGGAATGGGAAGATCAGCTGGCACCCGTCGATGATGGGTATGCGGAGTACATCTACTCTGATCACGTTGCCTCCTTGGACGAGGATGATGACGACGAGGACGATGATGACCTCTACGACGATGGCGACTATGACGACGAGGATGACGAAGAAGGCGACGACAGCGAGTAGCCGTACTGTGGCAGCACTGTGACCAGTGCTAAGCCGCTGAAGGGCGAGAAGAAAAGAGCTCGGTAGGACACGGCAGTGGCCGCGCGTCCCTGGTGCCAATCCAGCTATAACGGCGCCCGGGGAGTGCGAGGTCAGTGCCGTTTTCGTGTATCTTGCTGCAGTCTCGCGCACGATGGAGAGCCTCAGCCACAGCCCGAGTACGTCGGCGGTTTTCTTCCCGCGTCCGATTCGAACCGCCAATTCCGCGGAGGACTACCTCCGATGAGGATTCCACCTTGACGGAAACGGAGTACATGAACATGGGGTCATCCTTCAGGATGAAGTATTCCGCGTGCACGTCGGCAAGCTGGGAGACCAGTGCGCGAGGAAGCGCTATCCGTGACGCGCGGACGGTGACCACAGGCCCGTCGGGAAGCGAGAAGGTGTGATCTAGCGCGCCGGGCGAATGCCTACGGCCGATGGTGGGGTGGCAGAGGATTGTGCGGATGAGGTCGAGGTCTTCGAAACATTCTGCACGGTAGGTAGCGGATAGTCGGGGAAGAGCTAGGCGGCGATGAATGGGAAACTCGTCTGCTGTGTTCATGGCTCACAAGTTATCGAACACCCCGGACTCACATTTTCGAACATATAGAACTAATGTTCGAGATATGTTTAGCATCAATTGGCTACCCAAGTGGGGGTAGTCAATTGGCTAGGTGCCTGGTGTTATTGCAGGGACATGTGGGGTTGTGGAAACGATTCGATAACGACTTTTGTAAAAGTCCAAGAGTCTGAGAAAACGCTATTTCTGGGGGTGGGGTGGTGGATTAGTGTGGGGGATGGTCCTAAAGGAAAACTAAAAATTTGAAAGATTCGTCTCAATGAAGCACGCAAGAAGTCGAATGGCGGTATCGGCTTTCGCAGCACTTTTGTCCTTGGCAGCCCCGGTCGCGGCACATGCTGTCGTGGTTGGCCCGGGTGACCCGATTCGAACTCCCATGGAGGGAAGCCCGTGGGATGGGCACCGAAATGTCAACTCGCCGATGTGTTCGGCGGGTGTTCCTGGGACGGTGACGGACCGCAATGGGGAAAAGCATCGGGTCATGTTGACCGCAGGGCACTGTGTGAATGATGCTCCGGATGTGGGTCTGCCAATCGTTACCGGTGAGGTGTATGTGCCAACCACCGAAGGCGATAAGCGCATTGGTACGACAGGTGCTCACCGTTGGGAAGTGCCGCAGGAAGATGTCGGACTGGAGTCGTTGCCGGCGGCCTTTAATGGTGCAGACTATGGAGTAATCAACCTTGATCCGGACGTAGAAACTACCGGCGCAAGTTACTCCATCGATGAAAATGGTCAGAGCTACGGGGAGCCTGTAGCGATGACTGGCATTCAAGACAATGAAGATCTGCCGCGTGGCGAGGTCTCCTTCGATAATTTTGGCAAACCTATCTGTAAGGACGGCATGCGTACTGGACGTGCCTGTGGCTATCAGGTATTTCGGGCTCGAAACGGCATTTGGACGGTTGGTATTGGCGTTGACCATGGTGACTCCGGCGGAAATGCCTATGATCCGACCACTAACGAAGTTATTGGCGTAAATTCGATGACCTTCGGTCCGGTCTCGCGTGTGATGCCCGCGGATATTGCCATTCAGGAGGCCTACGGCATTCCCGATGGTCAGGTAAATGACCACTTCGAGGTATCGGATTCCACGGCTCAGCGCGACTCCTCCTACCGCACCCTCAATGAGGATATGGCGGCGGATCAGGAGTATGCCCGGGCGCAGGATTCGCAGGCTTCGCAGGAAGCTTCTGTACCGCAGTTAGCTGATCTTGTGGACCAGCTGCCGCAGTCACCGCAGCTCCCTGAACTGCCACAATCGCCCCAATTGCCACAATCGTCACAGCCGTTTGAGCTGCCTCAATTGGCAGAAATTCAGCTTCCAAGCTTTGAGGGCTAGCACCAGTCTGAGAATCTGACAAAAATCACCCCCGAACCGTTAAGAGAGCCAGAATCATCCAAGGCGGATGGTTCTGGCTCTTGCATTGCTGTTGAACAAACCTTTTGATGTGTAATGCGCGTGCCGTGAAGGCGAATGAACGGTTCCTCGACTGAGAATTTCACCCTAGGTTCCATTTTTGGAGAGCTTTGTAAAGGTGTCCCTAATACACTGAGTGGGACAAGTTTTCTGTACAGAAATGGAGTATCGCACACTATGGCCAGTTCAAAGAAGGTCGCCACACTCACGGCTGCACTGTCGGTAGCTGCGGGTGGCTTTGTGCCCGGAATCGCGGTAGCTGAGGCTGCACCGGCAAACTCGGATGTTGTCATCGGCCCGGGCTCGCCGTTGCGAATGCCGTTCCCGAGCAGCAAGAACATCGACGGACGGCATGTTCAGTCCCCGATGTGCTCTCTGGGAGTTCCCGGCACCGTTGTGGATCAGAATGGCGTTTCGCATCGTGTCATCATGACTGCCGGTCACTGTGTTGTGGCGAAGGATACTGAAACCGGCGAAGAGGTCACCGGCCAGTTCTTCATCCCAACCAAGGACGGCGACAAGCTGGTCAACAAGGACTACATGGGCACCGATATCATGCCGGAAGAGGGTGACTTCGACGAAAACACCACTATGCCGGAGTTCTTCAACGACCTCTTCAATAGCGGTGACTACGGCATCATTGAGGTTCAGGACGACATCAAGACCACCTCTATGTCCCACTCTGTTGATGAGTTCGGCAACGTCCACGGCGAGCCGGTTCAGATCGTCGGTATCGAGGACAAGCGCACTCTCGAGCCGATGGAGATTTCTGTCGACAACTTCGGTGAGCCTGTGTGCACCGACGGTTCCCGTACCGGCCGTGGCTGCGGCTTCCAGGTCTTCCGAGTCCGCAATGGTGTCTGGGCTATCGCTCCGATTGACCACGGCGATTCGGGCGGAAACGCTTTCAACCCGGAGACTCGCGAGGCCATTGGCGTTAACTCCATGGGCATCGGCCCGCTGAGTCGCTTCCAGCCGATTGACGTTGCTCTTGAAGAGCAGTACGACATCCCGGACGGCCAGGTCAACGAGCGCTTCAAGGTAGAGACCTCCACTGAACCGCAGTCCGAGTTCCGCACGATTGACGAGGACTCCCAGTACACCAAGCAGCACGTCCCACAGGAAGAGCCGGAGCTGGGCCCGATTGGCGAGCTGCTCCCAGAGGGCGTCGAGGTCCCGCCGGAGATTGCCGACATCATCTCGGAGAGCCCGTCTCTCCCGGAGCTGCCGATTCCTGAGCTGTCGGGTGCGACCGCTCAGGCAACGCAGTCTGTCAGCAACATTTCCTCGCAGGCGAACCTGCCGAGCCTGTTCTAATCAGGTCACCGCAGTCTCGTAGATAGGGCGTTCGCTTTACGACGCTCCGTTCAACCCCCTATTCCGCCACAGTGGCGGGGTAGGGGTTTGGCTTTCGTTAGTCAATCGGCTTTGCGTGAAGGTACTCGAAGAATGTGTCGGGAACGGGATGTTCAAGGTGAAGCTTCATTGTGACAACATTCGAGTCTTTCCCCTTAACCCCCTTCATTTTTGCTTGCTGGGGATCACTTGGAGTGGCTTCGCCAAGGTAGGTGAATCCTTCATCTGGTAAATCATCCCTGCGTACAAACAAATGGATAGGGAATTTATGTTGGATGATGCTCTGGACTTCCTGACTCTTTAGCGTCCTATTTGAACGTGTAAACCAACGCATCGTCGAATGGTCAATGAATTCATCCTCGTATGCGATGCGAGGAGCAAGCCCCTTGTGCTTTCGGTAGTTTACAAAGATTGGAATCGTCTGCGAGTGGGAATCAATCTTATAGCCATTTAGCGTGCCTGATTGATCCGACCGAAGCCTCAAAAGACGAGAAACATCCTTTCTGGAATAGCGTTGATTGCGGCGAAGTACACCCGTGAAATAATCATTTTCGCGGGACAGGAAAAGACCAGTTTGAATGATGTCATCCACATGCTCTCGAAAGCTGTTTGGATATGACGAATCCCACTTGTTGTATAAAGTCAAAAATTCCTCAGTCAGACTGTAACGTGAGGTTTCGTCATCGTACCGGACCAATCTAATTTCTTCGTAGGCCCGCTTCGGGTAAAACTCGAGGTTGAGTACTCGTTCGACAACAGAGAGATCCAGCTCGCTGTGAGAAACAGCCCTTGTGTCGAGTAATTCTGAAAACTCTTCACGTGTGATGGAACCATGCTTAATAAGCTGGTCAAGTAGAAGTAACTCTTGGGGTTGCTTTCCGGGAAGTAGCTCGCGGGACAAAAACTTCAAGTATTCACTCTGCTTATCCGTTGGTCCTGTTGCTGCTTTGTCCACCTGGTGCAGGAGTTCCCAATAATTCTTGGTACGCCTGGTCGAGATGACTGTAGGGTCAACGAGATTGAATCGAGCAAAATCCATTAGTCGTGGTACACGATTCAGTCGGTACTGGAGAAGTTGAATATCCTTTTTAAATTCAGCAATCGTGTCCACCGAGGCTGTATCGATGGCTTTAAGGATCTTCTCCTTGGCAATTTCATCAAAGCTCACAGTGGAGCCCGATGGGATATTCGAGGGATCAACGACTTTGCTCTTGAGCTTCGACTTATTTCTAGATGAATCTCCGAAAAGAGCCATCGGGATCATGTAATTGTTCTTGTAGTTTCCAATGAAATCAATTACTCGGAGATGGTCTTTTCCTGGGGCTTTGCGAAGGCCACGGCCCAGCTGCTGGGTAAAAATGATGTTTGATTCGGTGCCGCGCAGCATCACTACTTGATTTACTGCCGGAATGTCGATGCCCTCGTTGAAAATATCAACGGTGATGATGTAGTCGAGTTCGCCGGCAGATAACTCCGCTACGACAGCATTTCGTGTCGAGATTGAGTCTTCACCTAGAAGCACCTTCGTCCGTAGCTGCCGGCCAAAGAGCTGCTTTTGGTTGAGCTGCTCCGATAGCGCTTTCGCTTCGCCTTTCCGACTGCAAAACATGAGCCCCTTAACTCTCTCAGGAAACCCGTAGACACGGAGCTTCTCCAGGAGATAGTCGATACGATCTTCAGCGACGAGAGCATCGATGGATGCAGTCTTATCACCGATCGCTCGAACTCCATCATCAAAATCGGTGACACCGAAATAATGGAATGGTGCGAGCATGTCGGCTTCAAGAGCGGCTTGCAGTCGGATTTCGTAAGGAACGTTGAAATCAAAGAGGCGAAAGATGTCCCCTGAATCTGGACGCTCGGGAGTTGCGGTCAAGCCGAGGACAAACTCACTGTTGAAGTATTCAAAAACTGGCTTGTAGGAATTAGCAGCGCCACGATGAACCTCATCAATAATGATGAAGTCAAAGGCATCTGGAGAAAAGGTTTTGTAAGTCGATTGGGAATACAAGGATTGAACTGAGGCAAAAAGGTATCGTGCATCAGTTTCTTTTTTCCCACCAACCAAGAGTCCAAAGTCGGCCTCCGTAAGCTCAGAACCGGAGTAGGCAAGTACCTTTTGGAACTCACTCTTAGTCTTTTCCAGAATCTGTTCCCGGTGGGCAACGAACAAGACGCGCTTGGCCTGTGCTTCTTTAACTGCTAGTGCAGCAAGGATCGTCTTCCCCGTGCCGGTAGCGGAAATTATGAGGCCTTTCCGCTCGCCTGACTGCCTCAAGTCAGCGATATTCGACAGCGCTACCTGCTGCATTTGATTGGCGATAACTGGGCCCTCGGGCAGCAACTTTGTGTGCGTGTTTTTCGAAACTGGAGGTACGCGGTTCTGTTCGTACTCATCGACCCATTGATGAGTTAGTGGGATGCAACGGTTACGTTGCATATCAATGGCCGTCTCAATTTGGAATGTGATATCACCATTCTGGTGACTGGAAAAGTGCAGATTCCACTCTTCGTTTTCCTGGAGCGCCTTTTGCGTCAAATTTGTGCTGCCGACGATGGCTGAAAGCTCAACCTCTTTGTAAAAGAGGTATCCCTTTGGATGAAAACCCCGGTGATGATCCTCAGGGTAGATGTAGATGTTCAGTCCCTCAATTTCGAGTAGTTCTCTGAACATCGATGGTGAATTGAAATCAAGGTAGTTCGACGTGATGATCGTCATTGGGCCAGAAAACTGAAGGAGATCCTCCTTCAGCATGGCAAGGGCGGCCGGAGAAATAAATGCTACTGAAAATATGAAACTCGTAGCGGTGCGTAGCTCCTCGCGGAGCGCATTGTACATAGTGGCCGACTCATCGTTGCGAATGAGTCGGGGATTGTATTTTTTGTCGGCAACGATGTTCTTATCGATGAAGCCGTAGCGTAGGTCTCCGACCAGGGAATTCATCATTGTTTTAGCATACTAAATGCACGTTGCGTCGCTTGTATTGATTACTGTTCGTTTACAAGAATGTCGACTGTAGGGATGTCCGCTGGCGCCCAATCAACGGAATAAAGTTCGACCGGTTCTAACCAACGATATTCAGTGTGCTCCGTTAGCTTGATTTCGGGAGAAGAAACGGAACAAAAGTATGTCGCAAGTGAGATAACGGCGAAGTCATACTCATGGTCGACAGTGAGAATGTGGTTCCCGATCTCAGCGTCAAGTTTTAGCTCTTCTCTTAGTTCACGGGCTAGAGCCTCACGAGGGGACTCGCCTTCTTCGATCTTTCCACCGGGGAATTCCCAATAGTTTTCCATCGAGCGACCTGGGCCGCGTTGTGCGGCGAATATTTTTCCTTCGTAGGTAAGAACGGCACCTACAACTTCGATTCGTTTTTTCATCTCAACTCCGCGTTCTGTCATTGCGCCTCATTCTAGTAATCGTCACTGTTTGCAGATCGGGCTATGGTGAACTCTTGGGCCTCTTATGTTCTCTTTTGCACAGTAGAAAGGACCGTTACCTTGTCAGCTTCCCGTTCGCGCGACCTGCTTCGTCGTAAAGCAAAGTGCGAATCTCAGCCGGATATCGCATCGGAGGTGGGAAGCAAACCACAAGGTCTGAATCCTCGGCAGGGTGAATTAGACCGGACTAAACAGCCGATTCCGCGAGAGATTTGGATTCTGGTCAGCGCTGCGTTCATCATCGCGCTGGGCTTCGGGCTAATCGCGCCAATCTTGCCGCAGTACGCGCGCAGCTTCGATGTGGGTGTGTTCGCGGCCAGCTTCGTGGTCAGTTCATTCTCCATTTTCCGGCTAATCTTCGCGCCGGCATCGGGCTCACTAGTAGAGAAGCTCGGTTACCGGCGCACGTACCTAACCGGCATCAGTATCGTCGCGTTCTCGACTTTGCTCGTCGGTATTGCGCAGACATATTGGCAACTGCTGGCGTTTCGTGCACTCGGCGGCATCGGTTCGACGATGTTCACGGTCTCGGCAATGGGGCTGATTGTGCGGATTTCACCGCCGGAGATCCGCGGTAAGAGCTCGGCCGCCTACGGCACAGCCTTCCTGTTGGGCAATGTCTTTGGCCCAATCATTGGTGCTGCAATGGGCGCATGGGGCATGCGGGTGCCGTTCTTCATCTACGGTGGCGCGCTGATTGTGGCAACGATTGTGGTCGGCATGTCGCTGAGTGCAGAGCACCTTCGCCACGTAGTGCCAAAGCGCACGACTCCAGTGCTGAAGTTCTCCGAAGCAATCCGCGACTCGGCATATCGAAGCGCACTAGTCGGAGCTTTCGCCAACGGCTGGTCGAACTTCGGCGTGCGCGTCGCGATTGTCCCGCTGTTCGCTGCGGCAACGTTTTCCCATGTCGGTGCCCCAGAACCGGGCAGCGATGGGGCAGTAGCTGCCACTGCCACAGCTGGTTTCGCGCTGACGGCCTTCGCACTCGGCAATGTTACGGCACTGCAGTTTTCAGGTCGTTTGTCCGACCGCATCGGCCGTCGCCCTCTGCTCATCACGGGGCTATTTATCAACGGCGTGTTCACGGGCGCTATCGGATTTAGCAGCGGCGCCATTCCGCTACTGATTCTCTCCGTCCTTGCGGGCTTTGGCGCTGGCATGATTAATCCATCGCAGCAGGCTGTGCTTGCCGACGTCATCGGCGCCAACCGCCAAGGTGGAAAGGTGCTCGCCAATTTCCAAATGGCTCAGGACTTCGGAGCAATCTCCGGCCCGCTGATTGTCGGCGCAATCGTGGATGCCGCAGGATTCAAGGCCGGTTTCTTTGTTTGCGGTGTCATTTCGCTGGTCGCAATGGTGGGCTGGATCTTCGGGCGCGAGACTCTACCAGCCCACTCGTCGAACAGCGGAGCCAAAGAAGCCGAAGCGAAGACAGCTTAAGCAGAAGCGGATTTACTAGTTTCCTTGCCTTCATCGAGCTTTCGGCAAATAGCCACATAGATAGCGCCAGTGATGTTGTGCACCACAGCGGCCACCGCGCCGGGAAGCGCGGCCTCCGGGGTAAAGAACTTCGCTGCCATACCGGAGGACAGGCCAGCGGACTGTGTGCCGACCTCCACGGCCACCGTGCGCTTGCCCGCAGTCGGCATCCCGACCAGCTGGCCTGCAAAGAAGCCGAGCACGTAGCCCAGCACGTTGTGGATGATTACAGCCACAAACACAATGAGGCCAATGTGCGCCAGGCTCTCCGCATTCTTGGCCACGGCACCGAAGACCACGCCGCCGATACCGAGGATGGAAATCCACGGCAGAATCGGCAGGATTTTATTAATAAACGAGTCGGCCACAAAGCGAATGATCAGGCCACCAACCACAGGCAGGAGGACTGTCTGGCAGAGGCTCCACGCCATCCCGAGGCCGTCGACCTCCGTGTGCGCGTCGGCAAGCACGAGCATGAGAAACGGCGTCATGATTGGCGAAACTAGCGTCGACACACTGGTCATGGCGACGGACAGCGCGACATCACCGCGTGCCAAGTAAGCGATAACGTTCGATGAGGTGCCGCCTGGGACGGAGCCCAGCATCAGCAGGCCGACGGCGAGTGCCGGGTTGAGTCCGAGGGCTTCAGCCACGGCAATCGCCAGCAGCGGCATGATGACAAACTGCGCAATGACGCCGAAGAGAATCGCCAACGGGCGCTTAGCGACCTGCTTAAAGTCCGGGATGGTCAGGGTGAGGCCCATCGCGAACATGATGATCATCAGGAAGTACGTGATGTAATCCGTCAGCGGAGTAAACGGGGCGGGGAAGAAGAATGCCAGCGCCGAACCCGCCAAAATAAAGCCCGGAAACCCGAGAACTTCAATCATTGCCGAGAGCTTCGACGGCTCCTTATCCGCCTGCCCGCCATTCCCAGAAACCTCGTCAGTAGAATGTGGTTTTAGCGGGGACTGCCGGGGCGATGACGGCTGCGGTTCAGATGAATTACTATTGCTGGGCATTTTCGAGCGACCTTGGGTTTATACGTTGTGTAGTTGCAAAAGTCCGCCGAACGGTGGGTGTTCCACGGCGGAAAATAGCTGATATGTGTACAAACTTGTAGGGAAAATGTTAGCCACCTCACCCCAGGAAATTACAAAATAGGCACCCCGAAGTGGGTGCAATGCGCTCGCTTAACGACGGCCCCAGCGCCGGGGCCTCATCCAAGAAATCGACCGCCTAGTGTTGTGACCTTGCGGACAGGAAATGGTTTTTTGACCGACGGTGGCGTAGTCTGGGCAGTCGGTGTGAAATCCTGACGACAATGTCGCAGAGAATCTGGCAGCGGTATAAATTCGCTGGTGAAACGCTTGAAAGTGCATAGTGCATGATGGGCGCCCCTCCTCGGAAGTAAAAGCTGAATTGGGTTTGGGCGCAATTTTTCGAAGTATGTGCAAGAGAAGCGATGTCATCGCAATTCCGACGTGAGAGCACTGAAAAACAAGAACGTAAATTGGGCGGGTCATGTATGTGCGACCCAACTGTGAGTAATCAACTGTTGAATATTGAGTGTGCGGGCGAAAAGGCCCAGGAAGAGCCCCAAATGGCTAATAATGAAATGAATGGCAGCGTCGAGGAAAACCGCGAGGATCAGCGCGAAAACCGCGAGGACGCAATTGTGAAGGCCGAGGATGTAGTGGCCGAGGAAGCACCGGTGGTCGAAGAGAAGGCCGCCGAGGAAAAGACCGAAAAGTCCGAAAAGGCTGAGAAGAAGGCCGAAAAGAACAAAGACGACAACGGCGACGACGCCGTCGGCTTCGATGAGCTTGAGCTGCCAGATGACATTGTCAATGCAGTTCGCAAGGTTGGGTTTGAGACTCCGTCCCCAATTCAGGCTGCAACTATCCCGACGCTGATGAGCGGCCGCGACGTCGTCGGCCTGGCTCAGACTGGTACCGGTAAGACCGCGGCGTTTGCGCTGCCGATTCTGGCTCGCATTGATCGCTCCGTCCGCGCACCACAGGCTCTGGTGCTCGCTCCGACCCGTGAGCTGGCGCTGCAGGTTGCGGACTCCTTCCAGTCGTTTGCTGATCACCTGGGCAAGATTCAGGTCCTGCCAATCTACGGTGGTCAGTCCTATGGAGTGCAGCTGTCGGGTCTGCGTCGAGGTGCGCAGATTATCGTCGGCACGCCTGGTCGTGTCATTGACCACCTGGAGAAGGGCTCGCTGGACATTTCCGACCTGCGCTTCCTGGTGCTGGACGAGGCCGATGAGATGCTGCAGATGGGCTTCCAGGAGGATGTCGAGCGCATTCTTGCCGACACTCCGGATGACAAGCAGGTCGCGCTGTTCTCGGCTACCATGCCGGCCGCGATTCGTCGCCTGTCCAAGCAGTACCTGACGGAGCCGGAAGAGATTACCGTCAAGTCCCAGACTCGCACTGCGGACAACATTCGCCAGCGCTTCCTGATGGTCAGCCACCGCAACAAGCTGGACGCGCTGACCCGCATCCTCGAGGTCGAGGAATTCGAAGCGATGATTATGTTCGTGCGCACCAAGCACGAGACCGAGGAGCTCGCCGAGAAGCTGCGTGCCCGCGGATTCTCCGCTGCGGCCATCAACGGCGACATCCCGCAGACTCTGCGTGAGCGCACGATTGATCAGCTCAAGGACGGCCGCCTGGACATCCTGGTGGCAACCGATGTGGCTGCTCGTGGCCTGGACGTTGACCGCATTTCCCATGTGGTCAACTACGACATTCCGCACGACACCGAGTCCTACGTCCACCGCATCGGTCGTACCGGCCGCGCTGGTCGCTCCGGCGAGGCGCTGCTGTTTGTCACCCCGCGTGAGGGACGCCTGCTGCGCTCGATTGAGCGTGCAACCAAGTCGCAGCTGCACGAGATGAAGCTGCCGACCGTCGATGAGGTCAACGACTCTCGCAAGCAGAAGTTCGCTGATGACTTGACCGAGGCACTTGCTGATTCGCAGGTTCCAGTCTTCCGCGAGCTCATCGAGGAGTACGCAGAAGAGCACGACACCCCGCTGGTTGATATCGCTGCTGCTATCGCTGCGCAGGCACAGTCGGGCGACTTCCTGATGAAGGAGCCACCGCGTGGCCGTCGTAACGACCGTGACCGTGATCGTTTCGACCGCGACCGCAACCGTGGCCGCGATGGTCGCTCCCGTGGTGAGCGCGGTCAGGGTAAGCGCGCTGACCTGGTCGAATTCGACCGCGAGGGCACCGCAACCTACCGCATCAGCGTCGGTCGTCGCCAGCACGTCCGCCCGGGTGCCATTGTGGGCGCCATCGCCAACGAAGGTGGCCTGTCCTCCAAGGACTTCGGACACATCGACATCCGTGGCGACCACACTCTGGTTGAACTGCCGGCCAACCTGCCGCAAGAAGTCATCAACAACCTCTCCGATACCCGCATCTCCGGCCAGCTCATTGGGCTGAAGCTTGACGACGGCACCTCGGTCGACGACAGCGATAACTACCGCGGTGGCCGTGGTGGCTACCGTGGCGATCGTCGTGATGGCGGCCGCGGTCGCGGAGGATACCGTGGTGGTCGCGGTCGCGATGACCGTCGTGGTGGCGGACGTGGCCGTGGTGGCTACCGTGGCAACTTCGATGACGGTGACGATTTCGGTGGCCGTGGTCGCGGTCGGGACGATCGTCGTGGTGGCGGTCGCGGTCGTGGTGGTTACCGTGGTGACCGTGATGACCGTCGCGGTGGTTACCGAGGCGGACGCCGCTAAACCTGCTAGGTGAGGTGAGCGGGGGTGGTCGTCGTCAAGCGACTACCGACTACCGCTCTTGGCGCTGACCTAGAAAACAAAAAACTGCCGGTGCGCATGTACTTCCAAGCCCTAAAAAGTCGGGCCGAAACGTACAGGCGCACCGGCAGTTTTATTGTGTCTGAACGGTGAGCTCTAGATGAAGAACATCAGGATGCCGGCGACAACCCACAGCAGGGAGAAGATGCCGGAGAACATGGCCAGCTGGCTCTTCTGCTTGTCCCAGTCGAGCTCTTCAGCCTTCTTGCGACGCTCGATGAACTCCGGATCGCCAGCGTCCTCGTCTTCGTCAGCGATGCCGAGGCCGGCCATCATCAGACGCTGACGCGGAATGACCAGGAAGAACAGCAGTGCCCAGGCGATGATAGCCAGCAGGATTGCGGCGTGCATTGCCCCGGACTTCATGTAGGTCGACACATCGGTGAACATGACACCGAAGCCGAGCAGCGGCACGAGCAGCGACCACATGCCGTAGGTGCGCGAAATGGCGTGCATGGTGCGCGCGGCGCCGACCGTTCCAGCCTCTCCGCCGCGGGCTGCAAGCGCGAGCTTCGGGAACATCGAAATTGCGACAGTCACCGGTCCAAGCAGCAGAATTGCCGCCAGGACGTGAACCATAAGAACTACGTTTTGCACGTATTACCTTTCCACGACTGAATGTAGGCCTCGCGTTCAAGCGAGGAGTGGCCTGGATATTTCTTTATTAAGACCAGTCCTTAACTTAACGTGCTCGCACTATTTTCTCTATTTCGTGCCTTTCCTCGCGCGGATTCCACACACAGTGGCCATCGCCGTCCAGTCTGCCGACGATACGGGCAGGTCCCATTTAATGGCCACCGCTAAGTAACGATGCGAGTAGTCACACGCCTTCGCATCCTCGGGAAGCCATTCCGCCGGGCTGGCATCTCCTTTATCCCGGTTGACCGCGCTTCGCGTGGGCACGAGGTTGGTCTCGATATCGTTGGCAAATTGCCGACGCCTTTCGGAATCCCAGGCGTAGGCTCCGAAATCCCACGCCGCTGCCAACGGATAAATGTGGTCGATATCGACCTCATGCGCACCAACTGGGTCACCCGTGTAAGGGTCGGGGATTTCGCGCGGGGAGCCGTCGTCAAGCGAACATGCAGAGCCCCCGAACCACGCCGCCAACACTTTATGGCGTGTATTGCAATCGGCAGAACCTGCCCAAACGTCGAAGTGCTCGCGCTTGTATCCGGTGACGGTGGGGCGGTCGGCGACGACGCGCACGGTGCGCAGTTGCTTGACGACGGCTTCCGTCTCCGAGCCCGCGGGGGAGGAGGTGACGAGAACTCGCGTAAGCGCAAAGGATGAGACAAAGGCGGCAGTCAGGGAGGCGGCCAGGATGGCAAATAAAAAAGGGCGCATACCTAGTTGGGCGCGAAAAATACTTTTTCGGTTCCCTTGTAGGTATGCGCCGGGGCTAGCCTGCGGGGCTAGCGGAGGCCAAGCCTAGATCAAAGCGTTAGACCAGAGCCTGCTTTGCTGCGTGGTCGAACTCTTCCTTGATCTTCTCGTTCGGCTCCTTGGTAAGCAGCGTGACAATAATCATCACGACAGTTGCAGCGGCGAAGCCCGGTACAATCTCGTAGAGAGTGTCGCTGAGCGAGCTCATGCCCCATGCGAAGGAGACAACCGCACCGGTGATCATGCCGGCAGCAGCACCAGGGGTGTTCAGACGCGACCAGTAGAGGGCGGCCAGCAGAATCGGGCCGAATGCCGAGCCGAAGCCAGCCCACGCGAAGCCAACCAGATCCAGAATGGAGCTGTTCGGGTTAGCAGCGATGATTGCGGCGATGATGGCAATCAGCGCGACGGCGACGCGGGAGAGCGTCATGTAGGTCTTCGGACGCAGGGACTTGTTGACCGTTGCCTTGAACAGGTCCTCGATCAGCGCGGAGGAAGACACCAGCAGCTGCGAAGAAATGGTGGACATGATTGCTGCCAGCACTGCAGTCAGAATCAGGCCTGCAATCAGCGGGTGGAACAGGATGCGGGTCATGTCCAGGAAGATGGTTTCGTAGGAAGACGCATCAGTGACCGAAGCATCTGGGTTCGTAGCGAAGAAAACAGTTGCGGTCAGGGCCACGAGGACGGAGCCGAGCATGCACAGTGCCTGCCAGCCAACGCCCCAGCGGCGACCCTCAGTTGCGTCCTTTGCACTACGCAGAGCCATGAAGCGGACGATAATGTGCGGCTGGCCAAAGTAGCCCAGACCCCAGCCGAGGAGACCGATAATCGTGATTAGCGGAATGCCAGCGAACGGATCGAAGAAGGTCTCAACCGGCTGTCCCTCGCTGCCCGGGTACGGGTTGTTAGCAGCAAAGCTGAAGATGTCCGAGAAGGAGTTGCCGTTGTTAATCAGGTAGATAATGCCGACAGTCGGAACCGTCAGCAGCGCAATGAACATGATGATGCCCTGCACCGCGTCCGTGTAGGAGACAGCAAGGAAGCCGCCGAAAAGAGTGTAAGCGACAGTAATCCCCGCAACCAGCAGCATGCCGACGAGGTAGCTGCCACCGAACGTCGACTCCCAGTAGCGGCCACCTGCGACCATGCCCGAGGAGACGTAGAAGGTGAAGAACAGCAGAATAATCAGGCCTGCGGAAACGCGCAGTACCTTCGACGTATCGTGCAGACGGTTCTCCAGGAACGACGGCACGGTAATCGAGTTACGCGCAATCTTGGTGTAGCTACGCAGGCGCGGTGCGGTGAACTTCCAGTTCAACCATGCGCCTGCGACCAGGCCGATTGCAATCCAGGTCTGATTCAGGCCTGAAAGGTAAATCGCGCCGGGCAGACCCATTAGCAGCCAGCCGGACATGTCCGATGCACCCGCTGACAGTGCTGCGACGAACGGATGCAGACCGCGACCGCCAATCATGTATTCGTCATACTCTGCGGTCTTTTTCCATCCGGTCCAACCGATGTAGACCATCAACAGCAGATAAATGACTAGTGCGATGATGAACCATGTTTGTTGGTCCACAGGGCAACTCCTCATTATTTATTAGGCGTACAGTCGGACTCACGCACTGCCCAGCACGCCGGAAACCGTTTCCTAGCGCATCACTCAATTTCGTTTGAGCCAGTCCGCTTGACGACGTTCACAGCGTCGCAGCAACATCGAGCCAGAAAGTGGCCGACAGAAACAGCAGAACCTGCGATTCGCAATGAAACACAACTTCAGCTTCCGGGCTGTCTACGACAGTCAGCGGAGCCTACTGGCACATGCGAACCATGGCAGAACTATTGCACGAGTCACACATTTTTAATTCTTGTAGCTCATACGACGTTTGCATGTGATGCGCTGCATTGCAAGATAAGAAGCGTTGAAAAAGGTTTTAAAAATCGGTTAAGTGCGACAAATTACCTGGGAAAAGGGGTATTTGGGTAGAAGGCGACTAATTTTTGCAAGATACATAATTCGAACATGCGTGCTAATGTTGTGGTGTGGTGGAAAAGCTGATCCGGGGTGCGTGGCAGAATCTTCATTGAACAAATATCTGGTGGCGAAGCCGCCGGGTGATTAGACGGTGATGGCTGAGCAAGCAGTGGGGAGGAAGTAATGGGCCAAGTTGCTAAGTCAGCGGTGCCGTTGCTGCTGCACGCGGTCTGGAAGGATGATTCGGGTCTTCACCTGTGGGTGGAGCGGCCAGAGGGGCACCGGATTATTGCGGACGTGGATTTGCTGGAAGTTCCGGCGCATCAGCGTCGGCTTTTTGCAGTCCTGGACCGGGGGAGCCGAGCGCAACTGACGCTAAAACTGCGCACGCCGAAGGGCCGGGCTGTAGAGAAAGCGGTACCCACATGGGTGTTCCCGCCATGGGCTGCTGTGACAGCACTGGTGCAATTGCAGGAGGAAGTTTCCTCGGCGGCGATGGCACCGGATCTTAGGTTCTTTGTAGATGTTGTACAGGGATTGGATGCTTTCGCACGCTCTGGGCGGGCATTGGTGGCGCTGACGTGGGAAGACAATGAGTGGTGGCCGACGTGGCGGATGTCGGAGGGGTTGAGTGAGATTGCCTGGCAGAGTCAGGTCATTTCCCGTACACCACCGGTGTTGATTGATAACGGAGGTGCCACGGTGGCTGAGGATTTCATCAATAGGATGTTTCATTGGGTCACCAACGCGCTCCTGGCCGATTTGGATGAACCGGCAGAACAGCGTCAGAGTTTCGTGCGGTCGCTGTTGCAGTCGGAGTCCCTGGGGCGTGCGACGCCGGGGGTGGCGCAGTCGCTGGCAAAGTGGAGGCTGTCGGCAGATGGCGAGGATGTTCGCCTGCAGCTAATGGTGCAGGAACCCGTTGGTTTTGAGGGACAGCTGGAAGACTTGCCGGATGTGGATCTTCCGCAACTGTTGGAGTTGCGGGATCGAGCGGATGACGAAGGCGGCTCAGTAACTCGCTTCAACCCTCGTTCAGCTGCGGTGGAACATGAGACTCTGTGGCCATTGCGGATGTACTACCGCATCGGCGTCGCAGCTCCGGAGCGCCTGAACCCAGAAATGTGTCGCCGGTCCGTGTTGTCGCTGCTTCGCCCGCAGCTATTGGCTGCACAAGAGGCATTCCCAACGCTCAAATATGCGAAGGCAGCGGGCCACCCGGGCTTGGATCTGCTGCTGACCTCAGAGCAGCTGATAGAGCTTATGACTGATGGCATCTCGCAGCTGGCAAAGGTCGATATCGATGTGATGCTGCCGCCGAACTGGAAGTCGGTGGAGACCACCCTGCAGTTGCACACTGAAGTCGTCCAGTTAGACCCGACGGGGCCTGCTGGGCGCCGTTCGGAACCGAAACTCGGATTTGACCAACTGGTTGATTACGAGTGGAAGCTGGCCGTGGGGGATGCCGTACTGACGGAAGCGGAAATGCGTGAGCTCGCTGCATCGAGTACGGGGCTAGTGCATCTGCGAGACCATTGGGTGCACGCGAATCCAGAGGTAGCTAGAGAAGCCCTGAAGTTTTTGGTGGAACAGACCAAGGCCGGAGAGGAAACCGGTAAGGGGCAAGCCACCCTGAAAGAGTTGGTCTTCGACGGTGGCTTGGAGTCGCAAGCACCAGCAGCAGTGCCCGTCGCCCCTAGGGACCCTTCTTGGCTCAAGGCGTTGGTGTCGAAGTACTCAGACGGTTCTACGGCCCGCGCAGAGTCGGTCGAGGTGCCACCGAGTTTTGTCGGTGAGCTGCGAGAGTATCAACAGCGCGGTGTGGAGTGGCTGGCGGATATGTCTAACCGTGGCTTCGGCGTCATTCTCGCTGACGACATGGGGCTTGGTAAGACTGTACAAATTCTGGCGCTGTTGGAGTATGAGCGCTGCCGTCGTCAAGCGGATGCGACGGATCAAGAGCACAAGGCTTCGCTTCTGGTCGTTCCGACAGGTGTGCTGCGCAATTGGGCAGCAGAAGCGGCAAAGTTCACTCCAGAGCTCAAGGTTGGGCTGCTGCATGGTTCAAACCGTCCTCATGGTGAAGAACTACAGGAATTTATCGGAAAACACGATGTTGTTGTGACGACCTATGGTGTTGCTACCCGCGATGTGAACGAACTTTCCCGAGTGCAGTGGGATCATGTGATTGCTGACGAAGCGCAGGCAATTAAGAACCCCAACGCCCAGGTATCCAGAGCGCTGCGGAGCCTGGGCTCGCGACACAACATCGCCATGACTGGTACTCCGGTGGAAAACGACTTGGGCGAGCTGCGCACCATCATGGATTTCTGTAATCCAGGCATGCTGGGCTCGGCGAACGCCTTCCGCAACAAGTTTGCGATTCCCATCGAGCGTGATGGGAATGCAGAAATGCTACTGCAATTGCAGTCGATTACAGCACCTTTTATCCTGCGCCGACTCAAGTCGGATCCAGCTATCGCGCCGGACCTGCCCAAGAAGAATGAGCAGGTGGAGGTGGTTCCTCTCACGACGGAGCAGGCTTTCTTGTATCAGGAGGCCGTGAAGGACATCGAGGACAAGCTCAAGCGCTCGAAGCGGAATCGCTCTGGCAACTTCGGGCGAAAGAGCATCATCCTCGGCGGCATCATGAAGTTGAAGCAGATTTGCAACCACCCAGCGCACTACCAGCACGACGGCTCAGGGCTGCTTAATCATGGGCAGCATCGCTCGGGCAAGGTTGCACGGCTGGAAGAGCTCGTCGATGAGATTGTCCAAAACGGTGAACGCGCGCTTGTGTTCACGCAGTTCGTGGAGTTCGGCAAGATGCTCGCCCCTCATTTCAGCAAGCGCCTGGGCGTGGACATTCCGTTTATCCAAGGGGCAATGACTCCGGCACAGCGCGAGAAAGTAGTGGCAGAGTTTAATGCCCCGGACGGCCCACCAATCATTTTGCTGTCTACTCTCGCGGCAGGTGTTGGCATCAACCTGGTTGCCGCCAACCACGTCATTCACATTGACAGGTGGTGGAATCCAGCAGTCGAAAACCAGGCCACGGACCGCTCTTACCGCATCGGTCAGCGCAAAGACGTACACGTGCACAAGCTGGTCAGTGTGGGAACGCTGGAAGAGCGTATCGACGAGCTGATTTTCGAGAAGGCAGAATTGGCCGATGCGGTTGTGCGCGCTGGTGAAACCAAGCTGACGGAGATGGACTTTCACCGTTTGCGGTCTCTGTGGCAATTGGACAAGGACAAGATTCAGTCACTGCGTGAATCGATGGACGCAGCGGAGTCGAAGTCCGGTGGGACGGTGACTGATGGGGTGAACCCGGAGGGCAGGGCATCAGATTCTGCATCCTCGGATGACGATTCGATTCCCAACAATGTGACCCCGTTTAGAGTCCAGAAGAGGTGGTACTAATGGCCGGTGACGGAGACGTGACATGGGGCGACAATGTCATCTTTGCCGAGTTTGGCAAGGGTCCCTCTGGAAAGCGTGGTCGTAAAAGGACTACGGCGCGAAGCGCGCCAGCAACCAGCTCGACGATTGAAAAGCTCCTGGCCACTCAGGACTGGGCTGGTGCATTTACCGGACAGCAGCGACGCGGAACCGCAGCGCGCGTGGCGGTCGAGCCACGTACTACTTTTGCCCGGTGGGTGTGGGAGTTCATCATCCGTGGCGCCGATTCGGGTCGTGTTCACAGAGGTGAGAAGTACAGGTTCGACGGCAATGTGCTGGGGCTTCGAATCGCGGATGGTTACATCATCGGTGAAGTGCAGGGCAGCCAGCCGGAACCATTTTCAGTCTTTATTCGGTTCCCACGGCGGGAGCAGAAACAAACTGACGACGTACTGCGGTGGTTGGTGAACAATCCGTCGGCCTTCACAGAGTTTGAGCACGGCGAGTTGCCGTATGAGCAGATGGAAATGCTGTTGTGCGACGGCGAAGAGCACATTTACAGCGAATGCACCTGCCCGGACCCGGCACCTGTGTGTAAGCACACCGTTGCAGTTGCCGCTCAACTTGTCGCTGATATCGACCGCGATCCGCTGTCGCTACTGCAGCTGCGCGATTATCCGCAGCGCGAATTGCAACGCCGGCTTCAGGAGCTAACACAGCTACGAAACCGGACTGCGCCGAAGCGCCTCGGGCTTGGCGGAGCGGTTCGGGAGGATCCCGATAAAACCGCCCAGAACTCGGATGGCGCTGGTGGAAAAGATGGCGGTGACAACGAGCAGAAAAAGGTTGCCGAACTTTTCGCTGTCGAAGCCGATTACTGGGGCAATGACTTGGAACGAGTCAGTGTTCCTTCGCTCGAGGTTATTGACCCACTAACAGTTACCGACCGCAGTTTGCTGCATGAAGCATTGCAGCCAACCTGCGTAATTTCGAGAGAGACCATTCGTGCAGTCGCTGATTTGGAAGATTGTTGGCAACATCTGCAGGAATCGCTGAGCCTGGGACAAAAGGAGCGCTAGTCATGAAATTCATTCACACCTCAGATTGGCAACTGGGAATGACTCGGTGGTTCCTAGAGCTCGACGGCGGTGAAGCCCAAGCTAGGTTCCACGAAAGTCGCCTCAACGCCATCGATCGCATCGGCGAGTTGGCGACCAGCGAAGGCGCTGAGTTCATTGTCGTCGCTGGAGACGTGTTCGATTCCAACACATTGCCGGACAAGGTGTTCTTGCGGGCTCTTGAGCGAATCGCCAAGCTACCCGTGCCGGTGTATCTCCTACCCGGCAACCATGATGCGCTTGATGCTTCTTCCATTTATCGACGTAGTGCTTTCGAATCTTTGGAAGACCGAGGAGTTTACGTAATTCGCGACAGTGCGCCCATTGCTATCCGTGACGGGGTGGAACTCATCGGCGTGCCAGTGCGCGGCAAGTATTCGGCAGACGACATCGTGGCGGAAATAGCCACGGAGCTTGAGCCCGCCGATGGAATCCGAGTGATGGTCGCACACGGCCAAGTAGAAGGCTTTGGTGCTGATGCAGGAGCCACCATTGATTTGACCAGCTTGGAACAAGCTATTGACCGCGGGGCGTTGCACTATGTTGCGCTGGGGGATTCCCACTCCACGAGCCAACTCGATCATACTGGCAGAGTTTATTTCTCCGGCGCACACGAAACCACAGCGTACGACGACAAAGAACGGGATTCCGGCAATGCACTCGTCGTCGACATTGTAGAGAGCGGCCCCGAAAAGGGCTCAGTTACCGTGGCCTCCCACCGAGTGGGGCAGTGGGCTTTTCATGCCATTGACATGGATATCACTGGCGCGGAAGACCTCGATGAGTTCTTTGCTGAACTGGACGGTATCGAGGCGAAGACAGACACAGCGGTGAAGTATTCATTGCGAGGAACCGTGACACTGTCGGAGTCGACTACCTTTGAAAATCGACTTGAGCAGTATCAACAGCTTTTCGCTGCACTTTATCGCCGGGAAAGTGGTTCCGGTTTGACGGTGGTTCCGTCCGAGGGGGATATCTCTAATCTCAATCTCACCGGTTATCCGCTCATAGCTGCAGAAAAACTAACGGTCTTGAGCAAAGGGCGAACCGAGAGCGGCAGCCCGCTATCAGAATCTGAAACCACCGCAGCAGCCGATGCGCTTCGCTTGCTGGCGCGCCTGGCCGGAGAGAAGGAATAAATCATGCGTTTTCACGACATCGAATTACACAATGTACGTGCGATTGATTCACTCTCAATCACAGGGCTAGCCGAGCGGGGCGTGGTAGTGATTTCCGGTGAAAACGAGTCGGGTAAGACGACAATCGCCAAAGCTATTCACGTTGCGCTGACGACAAAATGGAAGTCCAGGTCAAGCGAAGCGCTTAGTCTGAACAGTCACTCCAGCCAGGAAAAGCCGCAGGTTAAGCTCCGGCTGGAGCTTGACGGCTACGAATTTACGCTGGACAAGATCTTTGGTAGCACCAAGGACACCGGCACAATCGTCACCGTCCACTCTCCGACAGCCGAGGTTCTTAAAGATGACCAGGCGGAAGAGTGGCTGGCCGCACGAATGCACAATGCGGACACCAAGAGCCTGTGGCAGGTTTTCGTTGCTGAACAGGGGCAAGCGCAAAAGACACTCTCCTTGGGCGGGTATGCGCAGGTCACAAGCGCACTGCAGTCGGCATCGGGGCAGCGCGCGGAAACCGCAGAAGAGGTAGGTCTGTTTGAAGCCGTTGAAGCTGAATACGGCAACTATTTCCAAAAAAATGGCAAAGAGCGCAAGCAGCTTACCGACGTAGACAAGGAGCTGGCGGAAGCCCAGCGGGTGCGCGACGAAGCGGCGAAAAAGGTCCGGGAATTCGAAGCGCTCAATGAGGAAGCTGCTCGTAATGAAGAAAGCCAACACACGCAGCGGGCATCGTTGCCAGAAGCCAAAAACGAAGTCGAGCATTGGGCGCAGGCACTCGAAGAACTCGAAAAGTTCAGGGTTGCCGTGTCCCAGGCACAGGAGGTCTCTGCAGCGGCGAAGCAGCAGCTGGACTTAGCTAAACAGGCTCAGCAAGAGCGGGAAACCTTCATTCAGCAGGCACAAGATGCCAAGGACCAGCATTCCGTCGCAGAGAAGAAAGTTGCTGAACTTAAGGAAGCGTTCGATAAGGAGGTCGCAGCTTTAAAGAAGGCGCAGGAGGATCGCGATGCAGTTGTGACCGCGTACCGCGAAGCTCGAAAAGCAGAAGAGCTGGCTGCAGCTGAAGTCGCATTGGGGGAGAAGCGCGGCTTGGTTGAAGTCTTGTCGAAGCGAGTGGAGAAGCTCGATGAGCTCCGTGCACAATTGGCAGAGCACAAGGAGGTAATTGCACGAAATTCCGTTACCGAGGAGGTACTGGAAAAACTGTTGACCTGCGAACGCGAAGTTGCAACAGCCACCGCTGTGCTGGAGGCGTCGAGCCCGAGTGTGCAGCTCTCGGCTAGTAGTGCGCAGGAGGTCACGGTCGACGGCGAGAAAGTGGGGCTAGCTCCGGAGGCTGAGTCAGTTCAACGGGCGGTAACTAAGCCATTGGCCATCGAAGTTGGCGACGTCACGGTTGCTGTCCAGCCCGGAGACGGCTCAGATTCGCAGCAGCGCAAGCTAGAAAAAGCAGAGACATCGCTCAAGGAACAGCTTGAGGCGGCAGGCGCTGATTCCGTCGCGGAAGCGCAAAAGGCACACACACGACGTCGTGAAGCGGAAAAAGCAAAATTCCAGGTGGAGACATCCATAACTGCGGTGTCCGACGGTGTGGAGTATCACCAGCTCACCGCAGAGTTGGACGATGCGAAGGAAGAAGCACGAGTACAGGGCGAGCGGTATCGGGAACTTGCGGGCGAGGATGCGCCGACGGAGATTGACTTGGTGTCGGCAAAGTCGCGGCTGGAAGAAGCTGCAGTGGGGCGTAGGGGTGCCGAGTCGGAGCGTGACAATGCCGATATGCGCTTGTCGAAGCTGGAAAAACGTCCTGCACACGCCAACTATACGAAGGCCAGCAGCGAGCTTGAAGGGGCTCGGTCCGTCCTGAAGGTCCGCGAAGATTCGCTTACGACGGCGCGAGAAAAAGCCTCGGATGCCGAGATTTTTGCTGCGGTGGAAAACCGAGGCAAGGACTATGAGGCGGCAGAAGAGCAGCTGGCTGTGGCCCAGAAAGAGCTGGCGCAGCGGGATGCCGACGACGTGGAAGCATCGCTCGCGGGCGCTAAGCAGCGACGGGATGCAGTTGAGAATCGCCTGGCTGAGCTGGAAAAGCGCCGGCAAGAGATTCGGGTGCACTTGGACTATTTCGACAGCGCGAATGAGAAGCTGGCAGCTGCTGAGGGGGTAGTGGAGCGAACACAGCGAGATCGGGACTCGATGCGTCGCCGTGCAGCCGCCGCCAAGACTCTTATGGAGGTAATGACACAGGCACGTGCGGCATCGCGGAATGCGCTGGCTGACCCCTTGCTCCGCAAGCTCGAAGAGTACGGCGGCGGTGTGTTCGGTGCGGGAACCCAGTTCACGATGAATGAGGACTTGCAGATTGAGTCACGGTCTAATGCCGATGGCAAGTTCGATGTCGATGAACTATCTGGTGGAGCGCAAGAGCAGCTGGACATTCTGCTGCGCTTGGCCGTTGCCGGTGTCATGGAGGGCGGCCAAGGCGCCCCGGTGATTATTGATGATGCGTTAGGTTATTCAGACGAACACCGTTTGCGGCGGATGAATAATGCTCTTGCCAAAGCGGGGCGCGATATGCAGGTATTAGTCCTGACGTGCGATGAAGCTCGGTTTGATCGTGTGACAGGAGCGGAGTTTATGAAAATTCAGGATTTGGTTTCAAGATAGTAGGCTCTGTACATATGCAAGATGTTCCGTGGTTAAGTGATGAAGAGCAGCGGTTATGGCGCTCAATTCTGAACGCTAAACGGGCCGTTGATAGGTCAATCGATCTTCAGCTGCAAGATTCTCTCGATATTTCCACTGCAGATTTTTCGGTTCTGGTTGCTCTCTCCGAGGCTGAAGACAATGTTGTCCGCATGCGCACCCTGTGTGAGTCCCTGGAATGGGACCGCAGCCGAATGTCGCACCAAATTACTCGCATGGAGCGACGCGGACTAGTAACTAAGGAACGCTGCGCCTGCGACAACCGTGGTATCGATGTCACGCTTACTGAACACGGTCGAACCGTGATTGAGAAGGCGGCGCCGAACCATGTGAAGCTTGTGCGCCATGTTTTGTTTGATGTGCTCGGTGAAAATATCGACTATCAGGGGATTTCCGCTGTGCTCGATAAGATTGCAGAGACCGCCAATGCTACGGTCACCGATTCCGCCGACGGAAAAGCAGAGTAGTCAAAAGTTTTTCTGTGAGTGTTTTCTCATTTGTCTCCGCTTCGAGGCTCTCACCATTAGCCTAGAGCAGTATGAACTCATTTGAATGGCTGAGTGATGATGAACAGCTCTTTTGGCAGTCGATGGTAGCTGCTTTTCGCGAGGTAGAGCGCAATATTGAGCGGAGCCTTCGTACTCGAACCGGGCTGACGTTCGCTGACTTTACCCTGCTCATCGCTTTGCATGAGGTGGAGGATGGGATTCTGCATGTTGACAAGATTTGTGATCGACTGAAGTGGAACCACCCCCGCGCGCTGCTGCATACCAACAGGTTGGAAAAGCGCGGATTTATTCACACCGAAGATCACGGCGAAGACCCGGACTCGGATTATGTCGTCGTCCTAACAGGTGTTGGTCGACATGTGTTTGCCGAAGCGGCGCCGGACTACGTAGACACCGTTCGCGAGGAAGTTATTTCGCCACTTGCGAATGAAGACCGCGAAGTGATGTTGAGGTGCTTCCAGGCGGTTCTCGAAAGGAAATAAGCCTCCTACGCCCTGCTAGTAAAACCACCACTAGCAGGGCGCTTTTTTCTTTACACCTCAAGTTGTAAGGTAAGGCGTGCCTAATACAAAGGGGTGAGTATTCACTTCTCTTTGTGCACCCTAAACACCAAAAAACTACGCAGAGATAAATAAGGCAGAAACAAGAACGCATGAGAGCCAATATTTTCGCCAAGGCTAAAACCGCGCCAAAGACCAAAACTCTGGCCGCAATCGGGTGTGCAGCGCTGAGCTTCGTCGCTACAGCATGCGGTGCGGACGCAGAGTCGAACGCGGCTGCCGACAACAAGGGAGAACTCACTGTCACTGATGTCGCAGGTCGCACTGTGACCTTCGACAAGCAGCCAGAACGAGTCGTGCTCGGTGAAGGTCGCGCCATGTTTGTCACCGCGATGCTTGACCAAGAAAACCCGGGTGACCATGTTGTCGCCATGGGCAGCGATCTGCATTCGGGCGCACCATCGTTTGAAGCCAAGCTTTTCGAGACGAATCCAGAGCTGAAGGACATGCCGACCATCGGCAATATTGCCAAGGGCGATGTCACAGTTGAAAACCTCATCTCCCACGACCCAGATGTGGTCGTCATGACCCTTGACCACAAGAAGGCCGCGGAGGAGTCCGGCTTCCTCACCAAGCTCGATCAGGCAGGTCTGAAGTACGTATTCACCGACTTCCGTCAGAAGCCCCTGGAAAACACCGCCAAGTCCGTCGAGCTCCTCGGCCAGATCGTCGACGAGCAGGACAATGCCAAGAAGTTCACCGACTTCTACACTGAGCGCGTCAACGAGATCACCGAACGTGCCGCCAAGCTCGATGACAAGCCAAAGACCTTAGTCTGGCGAGCAGCCGGCCTCAAGGATTGCTGCTCGACCGTCAACAAGTCCAACCTCGGTGACCTCGTCACAGCAGCCGGCGGTGAGAACCTCGGAGACAGCCTCATCGACACCGAATCGGGCTTCGTGACCGCAGAGAAGGTCCTGTCCGTCCAGCCGGAGAAGATCATCGCCACTGGCGGTTCCTGGGCGCTCGACCCGAAGAAGCCGGAAGTCCTGCCACACGTCGAACTCGGTTACACCGCCACTCCAGAGACCGCACAGCGCACTCTGGAAGGCCTGCTGAAGACTCCGGGTTTTGACACCCTGACCGCGCCGAAGAAGGGGGACCTGTACGCCGCCTTCCACCAGTTCTACGACTCGCCGTACAACGTCTTCGCCCTCGAGCAGTTCGCTAAGTGGATTCACCCCGAAGAGTTCGCTGACCTCGACCCAGTCGCTGACTTCGCCAAGTTCCACAAGGACTACCTACCCTTCGAACTCAGCGGCACCTTCTTCACCGCGCTGGAGCCGACCAAGTAACCCATCTTCCACCATCGAAGAAGGAATCCGATGACTTACACCAATCTGCACGCTCCCGCGTCAGGGCTTGACGACGAACCCCGCGAGCCCACCTCCACCAACGACAGTGGCGGTCAAGAGTCGCAGCCCGCCACCGAACAGCACGAGTGTCCGTCGTCAAGCACGACCTACGACTCTGCGAGACAGTACCGACGACGCTCGGCCCAGAAGATTGCCGTTATTGCGGTGCTGGTGGGGCTGGCCGTGTGCGCGTTTGTAGTGGCGACAATCGTGGGGCCGATGTCACTGAGTGTGGGAGACGTCGTCCGGGGCATCGTGAGCCCGAATGATGTTGACGAAACCACTCGTACGGTGCTGTGGAAGCTGCGCCTGCCTGCATCAGTGATGGCAGTGCTGATTGGTGCAGCGCTGTCGCTTGCCGGTGCACAGATGCAGACAATCCTCGACAACCCACTGGCGGAGCCGTTTACCCTTGGTATTTCGGCTGCAGCGGCGTTCGGTGGGGCGGCATCGATTGTGCTGGGCTGGGTGATCATTCCGCATGCGCAGTTCAACCTGGCGGCCGTGGCCTGGGTATCATCCGTCATCGCTGTGGCGATTGTGGCGGCGGCGTCGGTATGGCGCGGCTCGGGTAAGGAATCGATGATTCTGCTGGGTATTGGGCTGGTGTTTCTATTCCAAGCGCTGTTGTCGTTGTTGCAATACCGCGCGACTACCGAGGCGCTCCAGCAGATTGTGTTCTGGACGATGGGCTCGCTCCAGCGCGCGAACTGGGTGGCCAACGGCATTATTGCGGCGGCACTGCTGATCGCCATTCCGTTCACCATTCGCTATGCGTGGGCGCTGACGGTGTTGCGACTTGGCGATGCCCGCGCAAAAGCCGTGGGCATCAATGTGGATAGGCTGCGCATTGCGACGCTGATTGTAGCCTCGCTGCTGGCGGCAACCGCAGTGGCCTTTGCCGGCATCATCGGCTTCATCGGACTGGTCGGTCCACACATTGCGCGCATGCTGGTCGGTGAAGAACAGCGCTTCTTTGCCCCGGCATCGATGGCGGCAGGCGCGGCGCTGCTTGCGGCAGCTCATGCGGTATCCATCACGGTGGTGCCGGGTGTGGCAGTGCCGATTGGCATCATTACCGCAATCGTCGGTGTCCCATTTTTTGTTGGCTTGGTTTTCCTGCGTAAGAGGACGGTGTGGAACTAATGGGCGTATTTCTCGATGTCAACGAAGTAGCTGCAGGCTATGGCAAGCGGAAGGTGCTGCGCGGGGCGTCGATGCGCACGCTGAAGCCGGGTACGGTGACGGGTTTGCTCGGGCCAAACGCTGCGGGTAAGTCCACACTGATGACCACTCTGGCGGGGATTCGAAAGCCCATGTCCGGGGAGATTGTGCTGACCCGTGACAATGAGCGGGTCATCGGCTCCGAACTGCGCGATGTGGTGGGCTACGTGCCCCAGGATTTGCCAGCAAGTGCCTCGCTGACCGCATTCGAATCGGTACTGGTCTCTGGGCGGCGCGCCGGGCGTCTGCGCGTGCGCGGCTCCGAGATTGAGCACACTGCGGCGGTTCTCCGGAAGGTTGGTATTGAGCACCTCGCCGACCGCTTCGTCGGCGAGCTCTCCGGCGGTCAGCGTCAGCTCGTCGCCGTCGCGCAGATGTTTGTCCGCGATCCCGAGGTCATGCTTCTCGACGAACCCACCTCCGCCCTCGACCTGCGCCACCAGGTGGAACTCCTACAGCTCGTCCGCGCGGAGGTCGCCTCACGGAGCTCCTTGGCGCTCGTCGCAATCCACGATCTCAATCTCGCCGCCCGCTACTGCGATGAGCTTGTCATGCTTCACGACGGCCACGTGGTTGCCCAGGGGAGTCCTGCTGACGTTCTCACACCGGATCTTTTGGCCCGCGTCTATGGAATTCGAGCTCGCGTGCTTAATGATGGAGGCGTGCCTGTGGTGTGTCCTATTGAGGAAGACCAGGTTTCTGAGGCCGCATAGTGCGGATTTGGCTGGGGTGCGGGGCATTTCGCTAATCGCCCCAGCCAAGTGGTAACATCTTTTCTCGTTGCACTTGTTGTGCTTGTGCCACACGCCCCCGTAGCTCAGTGGATAGAGCGCCGGTTTCCGGTACCGAAGGTCGGAGGTTCGACTCCTCTCGGGGGCACGTTTTATCCCTTAAGCGGTCAGGTTCGATTAGATTCGCCTGGTTGCTTGAGGGATTTTTGTTTCGGGTGTACCTGGCGGAAGCGGGCCAATCCGAGTTACTGACTGCGTTTATGACAAAAATGACCCAAAAAATGGCCTGAAAGTGTCATAAACTCACACAGTTTCACATGTGCAGCCCGTCGGGGGATCCCGGTTAATTGACCGGGCGACGAACCGTACCGTCCGGATAGCGGGCAAAGCGCCCCTCTTCAAAGGGTGCAACCGGATCGTTGGAATCAAACCGCCATGCGCCGAACTCGCCACGCTGGTAGGCATCGAATGCCTCAACGAGCTCTTCGCGGCTATTCGCGACAAACGGGCCATGCTGATACACGGGAGCGCCAATTGGTCGGCCTTGGAGGATGAGCGCGAAGGCCCCCTCGTCACCTGCAGAAATGTCCAGTGCCTCGGTTGAGCGCAGCACTGCGCCCTCTTGCACCAGCGTTTCGCCCTCGATAGTGAGGCTGCCGCGTAGAGAGTAGAGAGTCCGAATTGTCTCGGCATGATTGGTTGGTGGCAACGTTAGCTGTGCGCCCGGTTGCAGGCGCAGCACCCACACGGCCACATCGGAATCTGGTGCAGCGGCCCAGGATTCCGGTGGTGGTGCGAGTGGCTTGGTATCGCCAAATGCGCCCGCGATGACCTTTACGTCGTAGCCGTGGCCATTGTCATCAGTGCCGGTGACATGCGGAGTGTCCTCGGCCCAAAACATCTGGAAGTGCGGCTTTGCCTCCTTGCCTTCGGGCGGCAGGTTCAGCCAAATCTGAAACATGTGGTGAGGATTGGGGCCGTCGTTATGCAGAAGCGGGAACATTTCAGCATGCGCAGTGCCTGCGCCGGTGGTCAGCCACTGAGTGTCGCCGTCGCCGTAACGAGCCTGTGCACCTTCGGAGTCGGTGTGGTCGACGTAACCTTCCTCGACAATCGAGATAGTTTCAAAGCCGCGGTGTGGGTGGGAGGGGAAGCCGGGGACGGTTGTGCCGTGGTACATGGACCAGCCGTCCTTGCCGGAAAAGTCCATGCCGATATTACGGCCGAGCAGAGAGGCATCGGGAGCCATAGTTTGGCCCTTGGCCTGTGGATATAGGTCATAGTGGTGGACGGCAAACAGGAATGGGTCCATACCTGGAAGCTGCGGATTATCGGCTACGGAGAATTTTTGAATGATTGCGCTCATGGCAGGCTCCTTTGGCTAGCTAAATTCATCATCCACAACAAAATGTTGGCGTGTCAATCAAAATGCTAGCCAAGGACCGACCCGACTGTCTCTACTCAGCAATAATCACAATCAGCGTGCGCGGCCCGTGGACACCTTCGACTCGGGCAAGCTCGATGTCCGAGGTCGCAGAAGGCCCCGAAATCATAGTGATTGGAGCAGTGGGATCACTCTCGCGTAGACGGGAAAATGCCTCCGGAATGCCGTAGACGACCGTGGAAGCGGGCACAACGCAGATGTGAATATCCGGCACCAAGGTCAGCGCGCGGCGGCCAGAAGTGGCCGAACCGTCCAGGAAAATGGTGCCGGTCTCGGCGCAGGTGACAGCAGAGCTGGTGACAATCGCATCGAGCTCGTCCAGCTCTTCGGCGGTGAAACCGGTATCGACGCGAATCTCGGTGGTGGCCTTACCTCCACCAGACTCCAACCCCGCAACCCACTCGCGGTCTAGACCTTCGGGAATACCAATCAACGAGGCCCCGACATCAGCAATTGCCTTCTTAACAGCCTCATTGATGTCGGTTGCCGAGCTGCCACAGCGGCGCACGTCGGCTTTGTAATCGGCGATGCGTTCGTCGGCAAGCGAAATGATCTCTTTGGCCGTCAGGTCGGAGGAGCGCTCGTAGTCGCGGGGGATGTCGAAATGCGCGCCGGGCTCGCCAGGGATGATGCCCACGTCAGAGGCCAAGTCACGGCCTTCGAAGGCGATTTTCTGAGCATTGCGGATACGCTCGAGGATTTCGCTCTTGGCAATGTTTGCGGATGCTGAGGAGTGGGACATCGCTAGGCCTCCTTGCCGGATGTGTCGGACGAGTCAGATTGATCAGAACTCGACAGCCCATTAATCTTCGTCGGAACCTGATTGGTCGATTCGCGGGTCAGCTGCGCCGAGAAATCCTTCGAACCCCACAGTGAGCGGAACGACTTCTTCGGCGGAACCGGCGTATCTCGCACATCCGACCACCCGCTGAGGAAGAGCGGCAGGGCGTGAATCTCGCCGTCCTTCAAACCGAGTACGCGGGCGAGGGAGGCCATCTTTGCGCTCATGTTCCAGAGCTTCTGATTGCCCATGATGAACCCGAGCGTGGCAAACAGCTTGCCCTCCACCGGCGGGCGGTGCTCCGTGACCTTACGGTGACGCAGCTCCAGCAGTGCCGCAGGGATGTCAATTCGCACCGGGCAGACCTCAAAGCAAGCCCCGCACAGCGAAGACGCATAGGGCAGCGAAGCATTCGGATCATCGTAGGAATCCATGCCAGTGAGCTGCGGGGACAAAATCGCACCAATCGGGCCCGGGTAGACCGAACCGTAAGCGTGACCGCCCACGTGCTCATAAACAGGGCAGATATTCAGGCATGCCGAGCAGCGAATGCACTTCAGCGCTTCACGCCCAATCGGATCTGCAAGAGTGGCCGAGCGCCCATTGTCCACCAACACAATGTGGAAATTCTTCGGGCCGTCGCCGTCGGTCGTTCCCGTCCACAGAGAGGTGTAGGGATTCATACGCTCGCCTGTCGACGACCGTGGCAGTAGCTGCAAGAACACTTCCAGATCCTGGAAGGTGGGAAGCAGCTTCTCAATACCCATCACCGAAATCAGTGTTTCCGGCAGCGTGAGACACATACGGCCGTTGCCCTCTGACTCGACGACGGCCACAGTACCGGTTTCGGCCACACCGAAGTTGGCGCCGGAAATCGCAACCTTGGCCTCCATAAACTGCTCGCGCAGAAACTTACGGGATGCCTCGGCCAGATCGGCCGGATTGGCTTTCAAATCCGGGTCGACTCCTGGGATTCCATTGAGGAAGATCTCGCGGATATCCTCGCGATTGCGGTGGATAGCAGGAACCAGGATGTGGCTCGGCATGTCGTCGGCAAGCTGAACGATGAGTTCCGCCAGGTCGGTTTCGCGGGCGGTGATGCCGGCATCGGCAAGCGCTTCGTTCAAGCCGATTTCCTGTGTGGCCATCGACTTAATCTTGACGACCTTTTCTTCGCCGGTCTCTTTCACCAAGTCCGTGATGATGCGGTTTGCCTCGGCGGCATCGCGCGCCCAGTGGACGTGACCGCCGGCATTCGTAACTGACTCTTCAAACTGCTCCAGCAGTTCCGGCAGACGCGCCATAACATCGCGCTTGATGTGGCTGCCCGCGAGCCGCAGCTGCTCCCAGTCATTCTTCTCGGCTACGACATGCGCGCGCTTCTGACGAATCGAACGCGTGGCATGACCGACATTTTCGCGCATGCGAGTGTTCTTGAGCTCCTCGTGCGCTGCGGCCGTGAACCCGCGCGTACCGCGCAGATGCCCGACGTTGTGCGGCGCGCGGGGAGGAAGGGCTGGCATGCCGACGTTAACTGCGACCATTACTGTTCACCTCGCAGGGAAGCTTCTTGGCGGTTGTGCACATCAAACGGGGTCTCCTTGGTGGAGGCCAGAATCTCGGCCATATGGATGGCGTGCACGCCAGAGTCCTGGCGACGCAGCGCGCCACCGATATTGAGCAAGCAGGAAGCATCGCCAGCGGTGACGAACTCCGCTTCCGTAGCGCGGATATTGGCTGTCTTGTCGGCAACCATTGCAGCGGAAGTCTCCGCATTTTTCACCGCGAAGGTGCCGCCGAAACCGCAGCACTCCGCCGCGCCGGGCAGCTCGCGCAGATCGATTCCATCGACTGCGCTGAGCAGCCGCCACGGACGGTCACCCACCTTGAGCACCCGCAAGCTGTGGCAGGTGGAGTGGTAGGTCACTGAGTGGGGGAAGTAAGCACCGACATCAGTCACACCAGCGACATCGGTGATGAACTCGGAGAGATCTAGCGTCTTGTTCGCGCAGGCCTGTGCCGCATGGACTTGGGCACGGGTACCGTAGCGGCCCGCGATCATCGGATGCTGGTGGCGAACGGCGCCGGCGCAGGAACCGGACGGGGCGACAACGTAGTCAATCGAGGAATCTGCAAAAGCATCAGCGTAGGTGTCCAGCTGAGGAAGGACTTCCTTTTGGTACCCGGTGTTGACGTGCATTTGGCCGCAGCATGTTTGTTGTGGCGGAAAGACCACATCGCATCCTAGGCGCGTGAGAACTCTGGCGGTCGCACTCACTGCATCTGGAAACATCATGTCCCCGATGCAGGTCGCGAAAAGTGCTACTTTCACGGTCGCTCCAAAATGGGTTGAGGGGTAAGGCAATAATTTCCTACCTGAATGCTACGCCTAGACCCGGATTAAATCTGTTCTCAACCTGAATTCGGCTGGATTGTGAAAGCGGTGTAGGACAGCCGGACGCGGTGGCCTGCAGATACCCCTCAAAACAATCTTTTGGTGGCTGATGTTTCCACGACTGCGATTGACCTAATAGGATAGGCAATCGTGAATCCTGCTGATCTTGCTGTACTAGTCCGAAAAGTCACCGTCGAGGTTTTGACTGCCCACGATGCCGATGTCTCTATCGTGCCGGAAAACCCGACCGTCGAGCGTCCGCGTAACCCTGAGCACGGCGACTACGCAACCAATATCGCCATGCAGCTGGGCAAGCGCGTCGGCATGGTGCCGCGTGACTTGGCAACTGAAATTGCCACAGCGCTCGGCGCTTCTGAGGGCATCGATGAAGCAACCATCGCAGGCCCGGGCTTTATTAACATCCGCCTGGCCTCCGATGCCCAGGGCAAGATTGTCGAGGACGTCCTGGCAGCGGGGGAGAAGTGGGGTCATGCCGACTTCAACTCCAACCTCGACGTGAACCTGGAGTTTGTCTCCGCAAATCCGACCGGGCCAATCCACCTGGGCGGTACTCGCTGGGCAGCAGTCGGTGACGCTCTCGGTCGTGTCCTGTCTGCCACCGGTGCCAAGGTCACCCGTGAGTACTACTTCAATGACCACGGTCGCCAGATTGACCGCTTCTCCGACTCCTTGGTTGCCGCCGCTCGCAACGAGCCGACTCCGGAAGATGGCTACGGCGGAGAGTACATCCAGGACATCGCCGCCGCTGTGCTGGAGAAGAACCCGCAGGCACTCGAGGGCTCTGAGGAAGAGGTCCAGGAGCACTTCCGCGCCATCGGCGTGGACATGATGTTCGAGCACATCAAGAAGTCTCTGCACGAGTTCGGCACCGATTTCGACGTTTACTTCCACGAAAACTCGCTGTTCGAGTCCGGTCAGGTGGAAGCAGCTGTCAATTCCCTGAAGGAAAACGGCAAGCTCTACGAAGCTGACGGCGCATGGTGGCTGAAGTCCACCGATTACGGTGACGACAAGGACCGCGTGGTCATCAAGTCCGACGGCGACGCAGCCTACATCGCAGGTGACATCGCCTACGTTAAGAACAAGTTCGACCGCGGCCACAACCTGTGCATTTACATGCTGGGTGCCGATCACCACGGCTACATCGCACGTCTGCGTGCCGCCGCTGCAGCGCTCGGCTACAACGCCGATGGCGTCGAGGTGCTCATCGGTCAGATGGTCAACTTGCTTCGCGACGGCAAGGCTGTCCGGATGTCCAAGCGTGCGGGCACAGTGGTCACCTTGGACGACCTGGTTGAGGCAATCGGCGTCGATGCTGCTCGCTACTCGCTAATCCGTTCCTCCGTGGACTCCAGCCTGGATATCGACCTGGGGCTGTGGGCTTCGCAGTCCAGCGACAACCCGGTCTACTACGTCCAGTACGGTCACGCTCGTCTGTGCTCAATCGGTCGCCGTGCCGAAGAGGCCGGTGTGACCAGCGAAGGCGCTGACTTCTCCCTGCTGGTAGAGGACCGTGAAGGTGAGCTCATCCGCACTATCGGTGAGTTCCCGACCATCATCAAGTCTGCTGCTGACCTGCGGGAACCACACCGCATTGCCCGTTACGCTGAGCAGCTCGCCGGTGTCTTCCACCGCTTCTACGACACCTGCCAGATTCTGCCAAAGGCAGACGAAGAGGTATCCGAGCTGCACCGTGCTCGTCTCGGCCTGGCTGAGGCTACCCGCCAAACGCTGGCCAATGCTCTGCAGCTGCTCGGTGTTACCGCACCTGAGCGCATGTAGTCGAACGCGCCCGTAAAACTACACCCCGTTGCTCCGCCCGGGTAACGGAGAAAGAGAGCTGTTTCGTGCCTATCGACGGCAATGGTTTCGAACTGGGTGGCTACACCCGACCCGATTCCACCCAATTTAATGAACTACCAGCGCATGTCTGGCCAACTACCGCCCGTCGTCGGGGTGCTGACGAAGATAACCCCGGCTCGGTGGAAATTGGCGGCGTGAGCCTGGTCGACATTGCCAAGGAATTTGGCACTCCGGTTTTTGTCGTCGATGAGCAGGACTTCCGCTCCCGCTGCCGCTCGATGGCCAAGGCCTTCCGCGGCGCGGAGAATGTCCACTACGCATCCAAGGCTTTCCTGTCGAAGACCATTGCCCGCTGGGTAATGGAGGAGGGGCTGCATCTCGATGTCGCCTCGGGCAACGAGATGGCTATCGCTCTGGCGGCGGGTTTCCCAGCCAAGGACATGACCTTCCACGGCAACAACAAGTCCACCGCTGAGCTGCGTGATGCTATCTCCGCTGGCGTGGGCAAGATTGTGCTTGACTCCCGTTCGGAGCTGCGTCGCCTGTCCCAGGTGGCGGCTGAAGCAGGCGTGGTGCAGGACGTGCTCGTTCGCGTGAAGCCCGGTGTGGAAGCGCACACCCACGAGTTCATTGCTACTGCGCATGAAGATCAGAAGTTCGGCTTTTCCCTCGCGTCCGGTTCGGCGCTGGAAGCTGCCAACCTCGTAGAAGAGGACGACAATCTGCGCCTGGTTGGTCTGCACTGCCACATCGGCTCCCAGATTGTCGATTCCGACGGTTTCATTCTCGCCGCCGAGCGCGTGTTCTCACTGGTGGAAAAGCTGGTCGAACGCCACGGCACTGAAATCTCGGAACACTTCAACACCCTCGACCTCGGTGGCGGTTTCGGAATCGCCTACACCGCAGGCGAGCAGCCCCTCGACGTTGCTCCGCTTGCCGACGAGATCCTCACTGCTGTGGATAAGCTTGCGCAGCGTATCGGCATTGCGACTCCGGCAGTGGCTGTTGAACCAGGTCGTGCCATCGTTGGCCCGTCCATGGTCACGGTGTATGAAGTGGGCACTTTGAAGGATGTGACCATCGATGACGGCATGACCCGTCGTTACGTATCAGTCGATGGCGGCATGAGCGACAATATTCGTCCGGCGCTTTACGGCTCGAACTATGATGGTCGCGTTGTTAATCGCGAGGTGTCCGGTTCCAGGATTCCCACCCGCGTCGTCGGAAAGCACTGTGAATCGGGAGACATTCTGATTAACGATGCGAACTACCCGAACGACATTGTCGAGGGGGATCTGTTCGCGCTCGCTGCTACTGGGGCATACTGTTACGCAATGGCCAGCCGCTACAACATGCTGACGCGACCACCAGTAGTGTCGGTAAGCGATGGTCAAGTGACCCAAATATTAAGACGAGAAACCGTACAAGACTTACTAAGCCTGGAGTGTGAAACGCCACGATGACTGCCGCAACGAATAATCCTGGAAAGGGCGAGGGCCACAAAGTTGGTGTCGCTATTTTAGGTCTTGGCACAGTCGGTACTGAGGTTTACCGCCTGCTCAACGAGAAGGCTGAGGACTTCGAGCGCCGCATCGGCGGACCGGTCGAGGTCGTTGGTATTGCTGTGAGCGACAAGACCAAGCCGCGTCCGAATGTGGTTCAGGATCTTCTTACCGATGATGCTTTTTCGCTGGTTCAGCGCGATGACGTTGACCTGGTAGTCGAGGTCATCGGCGGCATTGATTACCCACGTCGCGTTGTGCTGGAGGCACTGCGTGCCGGCAAGTCGGTCGTGACCGCCAACAAGGCACTCGTCGCCGCACACGGTGAGGAGCTCTCTGAGGCTGCCGATTCCTCGGGTGTCGACCTGTTCTTTGAGGCAGCTGTGGCGGCAGCTATCCCGGTCGTCGGTCCGCTCCGTCGTTCGCTGGCCGGTGACACTGTCAATAAGGTCATGGGCATTGTCAACGGCACTACCAACTTCATCCTTGATGCGATGGACTCCACCGGTGCGGACTACGACGAGATGCTGGCAGAGGCCACCCGCCTGGGTTACGCCGAGGCCGACCCGACTGCAGACGTCGAGGGCCACGATGCCGCTTCCAAGGCAGCTATTCTGGCCAGCCTGGCATTCCACACTCGCGTGACTGCTGATGACGTTCACTGTGAGGGTATTACCGAGATCACCGCTGACGACATTGCAGCCGCCAAGAGCGCCGACTGCACCATTAAGCTGCTGGCTACCTGTGAGCGGGTTACGGACGAAAATGGCCAGGAGTCCATTTCCGCCCGCGTGTACCCAGCGCTGATTCCACGTCGTCACCCGCTGGCAACTGTGCGTGAGTCTTTCAACGCTGTCTTCATTGAGGCCGAGGCCGCTGGTCGCCTGATGTTCTACGGCAACGGCGCTGGTGGTAATCCGACCGCCTCCGCAGTGCTCGGTGACCTTGTTGCAGCTGCTCGCAACATTGTCCACGGTGGTCGCGCACCGGGAGATTCCACCTACGCTAACCTGCCGATTCTCGACTTCGGTGACGTTCGCACCCGCTACCACATCGACCTGCACGTCGACGATCGTGTCGGAGTGCTTGCCGATGTCGCTCGTACCTTCTCTGATCACAACATCTCCCTGCGCACCGTCCGCCAGGAAGAGGGCGCCAACGGCGCTCGCCTGGTCATCGTGACCCACAAGGCACTGGAGAAGGATTTGGAAGCAACGGTTGACGAATTGCGCGCCAACGACGCGGTTTTGGCCGTCAACAACGTCATTCGTATCGAAGGAATGGATATCTAAATGGCACAGGAGCTTTTCCCGGGTCAGAAGGTCACCGTCACGGTTGCAGGTTCGTCAGCGAACTTGGGCCCGGGCTTCGACACCCTGGGGTTGGCAGTTGCGCTCTACGACATCGTCGAGGTCGAGGTCATCGAGTCCGGTGTCGTCGTTGAGATTCACGGCGAGGGCGAAGTTGACCTGCCGCGCAACGAATCTAATCTGGTTGTGCGCGCGATTCGCGCGGGCCTTCGCGCCGCAGGTGTCGAGGCACCGGGGCTGAAGGTTATTTGCCACAACACCATTCCGCAGTCGCGCGGTCTGGGCTCTTCCGCAGCCGCCGCCGTCGCCGGTGTCGCTGCCGCTAACGGTCTGGCGGGCTTCCCGCTTACCGACGACCAGGTAATCCAGGAATCCTCGGTCTTCGAAGGCCACCCGGATAACGCTGGCGCATCCGTTCTCGGCGGGGCAGTGGTCAGCTGGACCGACAAGCCTGTCGATGGTCGCACCGCACCTCAGTACCGAGCAGTGAGCATTCCGGTGCATGAGTCCATTCAGGCGACCGCACTCGTACCGGCATTCCACGCCTCCACGAATGCAGTCCGTCAGGTGCTGCCGAGCGATGTTTCGCATGTCGACGCTCGTTTCAATGTCTCCCGGACTGCGGTTATGACCGCAGCGCTGCAGTCCCACCCGGAACTGCTGTGGGAAGGAACGCGAGATCGCCTGCACCAGCCGTACCGCTCCGACGTGCTGCCGGTGACCGCAGAGTGGGTAAACCGCCTGCGCAACCGTGGCTACGCGGCATTCCTCTCGGGTGCTGGCCCGACCTGTATGGTTCTGGGAACTACTGCAGTAGATGAGAAGATCTTGGACGATGCCCGCGAGGCTGGCATCAAGGTCATGGAGCTGGGAATCGGTGAGCCGGTTAAGGTCGTGGTCGACGGCTAAGCCGCCGCTGCGGCCAGGTGCCGAGCCAGTGGCTTAGCCTGCCACCTACTTTTCGCCCGGCCCCTTCAGTTTCACGATGCTGTACTGACCTGCGCTCAAGTGCGAGCGCAGGTCTTTCTTGTCGAACTTGCCCACTGAGGTCTTATCGATTGAGTCCACGAAGGCCCAGTACTCCGGCAGCATCCACTTTGGCAGCTTTGGCCGCAGTTCATCGCGGAGCATTTCAGCGGTCTCCTTGCTCTGTTCAACTTCCGGCATCAGCACCGTAATGGCCAGTGGGCGCTCACCCCACTTTTTATCTGGCATGCCGATAATCGCGCACTCGAGTACCTGTGGGCTTTCCATTACGAAGTTTTCCAGCTGAGCGGAGTAGATCCACTCGCCACCGGAACGAATGACATCGCGAGCACGGTCATGAATAGTCAGGTAGCCGTCGTGAGTAATCGAGCCGACATCGCCAGTGCGGAGCCACCCGTCCTCGGTGAACTGTTCGCTAGCCTCGTCGACCTCGGCACCGCGGAAGAAGTGCGCGGCGCCTCCATCTTGAGCCTCCGGAGAGCTGTAGTAGCCTCCGGTGACCGTGTTGCCGCGCACCTGCAGCTCACCCTGGTTGCGGTCATGCAGGTCGAGCACGCGGTCGTTGTCATCAACAATGCGGAACTGCATGATGTCCGGGAAACGTCCTTGGCTGACACGGTAGCGTTCGCGGGCCTCACCGGAGGCGCCGTACGGAGGACGAGCCACGGTACCGATAGGCGAAGTCTCGGTCATGCCCCAGAAGTGGATGACGTCGACACCGTAGCGCTCTTCCCAGAGCCGAATCAGTGCAGGCGGGACAGGGGAACCGCCCGAGAAAATCTCCTGCAGGCTCATGCGCTTCGGAGGATTGCTGAGGTAGTGCGCCATGAGGTTAATCCACAGCGTCGGCACGCCCTGAGCTACGCGCGGCATTGAGGTTTCGATGATTTCTGCCAGACGTGGTGCGGACAGGTCCGCGCCGGGGAAGATTAGCGACGCCCCGCACATGAAGGAGGCCAGCGGCACGCCCCAGGACAGGACGTGATAAATGGGCACACAGCAAAGCCATGGGTTTCCATGCGAAATTGCAAAGGAGTCAGTGGTGCGCATATTCAGGCTGTGCAAGTACAGCGAACGGTGGCTGTAGACGACACCTTTAGGTGCGCCCTCGGTGCCCGTCGAATAGCACATGGCTGCACCGGAGCTTTCGTCGAGCTCAGGCCAGTCGAAGCGGCTGGGGCGTCCGTCGATGAGCGATTCGTAGGAGTACCACGGGATGCCATCTGGCAGTTGCTCAGCCACGTCGGACAGATCACCGATGCCGATAATGATGACAGCGCGGACGCGCGGGCAGTGGGGAAGAACCTCGGCGAGCAGTTCGATCTCGGTCGGGTCCGCGATAATGACCTGGTCATCGGCGTGATTGATAATGTGCACAATCTGATCCGGCATGAGCTGCTTGTTCAGCGGCTGGAATACCGCGCCCATGGAGGCGACGCCGAGGAAGACCTCGAAGTGTTCGGTGCAGTTGTACATCAGGGTAGCGATGCGCTGGTCACCGTCGATGCCGAGCTCATCGCGAAGTGCATGTGCCAGCGCACTAGCGCGCGCGGCAATGGCGGCAAAAGTGGTGGTCTCAGGTCCGTCACTGTTCCAGGAGGTCACCGGAGTCCGACCGTGAATGGTGCGACCGTATTCCACAATCTGAGCGATATTGAGAGGAATATGAGGCATCGTACTGCGCATGAGCTCTACAGTACCGACTCACAGCCCTGCTACCTAGCGAAACGCAGGTGAGAACTAGTGTTGCTACCTGACTATTTGGTGACTATCCTTGGGGAATAGGTCGTTTTCAATACGCGGCTAGATACGTACTTCTTCATGTACTCCGCTTGCCGTTGACCTTCGCAGTTGCTCACACAACGCGATGGCGCAACGTGACATTGAAAACACATAAATCAGTAGTGCGACTACATAGTCTTGCGGTGCTGTGGACCTAAAATTTCCTAACCATCTTCAGCCCGGACGCTCGGGTTTGAGATGCGGAAATAATGTAGGCAAGATGCCTCGGTTTAGTTTCAACGTCGAGGTCTTTTGCCTGGCTTTTTCGATAATTTCCCGTCAGCTGCGGCTACTTTTCCGCACGTGGTAAAGGTTCGACGACGGAGCACACGCGGTGGCGGGCAGTAAGAGCGAAAAAGTGTCAATGACATAGCCCCCTGTAGAGAGTGACTGCAGGGAAGGTCGATGAAAGGACATCCGTGACCGATACGGACACCACTGCCACGGCAGGCGGCCCAGAGAATCTTGCGGCCCTCCGAATGGCAGAACTGCGTGAAATCGCTTCCAGCAAGGGCATTCGCGGCATCTCCGCCATGCGCAAGCATGAGCTGATTGAGGCCATTAAGAATGGTGCCCCGGCTGCTGGTTCCGCTCCAGCTCGGAAATCTCGCGCGAAGAAGGCTGCGGCTGGGGCTGCGGATACCGGCTCCAAGGCGAAGGATGCCAAGGAATCGCCGTCGGAAAGCGCGGATAAGGGTTCCGGTAAGAACGCCGACAAGAGCGACAAGGCCAACGACAAGCGTGACGACGCCAACGCGGATGGCCGCGAGGAGATGTCCCGTTCTCAGCAGCGTCGAAATCGTCGTAACCGTGCTCGTCAGCGCGAGCAGGAGAATCAGGACGATCGCAGCAACGATAGCCGCGACGATTCCGATAACGGCAACGACCGCGGTGAGCGTAACGACAATCGCAACGATCGTAATGATCGTAATGACCGCGGTGATCGCAACGACCGTAATAACCGCAACGATCGCAACAACCACGATCGAGACAACGACGATGAAGGCCGCGGCAACCGCAACAACCGCCGCGGTCGCAACAACAATCGCAATAACGACCGCAATAACCATGACGATGACGGTCGTGGCAACCGTAACCGCCGCAACCGTCGCAATCGCCGTGACCGTCGCGGACGCGATAACAACGGTGGGGGACACGGCGGTCAGGACGAGATCCGCGAGGATGACGTTCTCCAGCCGGTGGCTGGCATCGTCGATGTGCTAGATAACAAGACCGCATTCGTGCGCACGTCCGGATACCTGCCGGGCTCTAACGATGTGCTGGTGTCCGCGCAAATGGTTCGTAAGTACGGTCTGCGCAAGGGCGACGCCGTCACCGGTCAGGTCCGCATGCCGCGTGAGAATGGCTCGGGCCAGGTCACTCATGGCAACGGCCGTAATCGCCGCAAGTACAACCCGCTGGTCAAGGTTGAAACCGTAAACGGCATCGATCCGGAGCAGGCAAAGCAGCGCCCGAACTTCGCTAAGCTCACCCCGCTGTACCCGAACCGTCGCCTGCGGCTGGAGACCGAGCAGAAGATTCTCACCACTCGCGTCATCGACCTGATTATGCCGATTGGTAAGGGTCAGCGTGCGCTCATCGTTTCGCCGCCGAAGGCCGGTAAGACCACGATCCTGCAGAACATCGCGAACGCTATCGCGACGAACAACCCCGAGTGCTACATGATGGTCGTGCTTGTCGACGAGCGCCCGGAGGAAGTCACCGACATGCAGCGCAGTGTCCGTGGCGAGGTTATTGCTTCTACCTTCGACCGCCCGCCGTCAGATCACACGGCAGTGGCCGAGTTGGCTATTGAGCGTGCAAAGCGTCTGGTGGAACAGGGGCAGGACGTCGTCGTACTGCTGGACTCCATTACCCGCCTTGGCCGTGCGTACAACAACTCTTCGCCGGCATCGGGACGAATCCTCTCCGGTGGTGTGGACTCCAACGCTCTGTACCCACCGAAGCGCTTCTTGGGTGCTGCCCGAAACATCGAAGAAGGCGGCAGCCTCACCATCATCGCCACCGCGATGGTGGAGACCGGCTCCGCAGGCGATACCGTCATCTTCGAGGAGTTCAAGGGCACCGGTAACGCCGAGCTGAAGCTCGACCGTAAAATCTCCGAGCGCCGCGTGTTCCCGGCAGTGGATGTCAACCCGTCGGGTACTCGTAAGGATGAGCTGCTGCTCAGCACGGAGGAGGCTCGCATTATGCACAAGCTGCGCCGCATCCTCTCCGCGCTGGAGTCGCAGGCTGCTATTGACCTGTTGATTAAGCAGCTGAAGAAGACCCGGAACAATAAGGAATTCCTGATGCAGGTGGCTTCTTCTGCACCAATGGCCGCCGACGTTGATGTGGACGACATGCTTTAGCTGGGGTTAGCCGCAAACCACAGCACCACTCAGCATTTCACCCATCACAATCTGAAGGAATATTCAATGGCTAATCAGGTTTCCGCAGTTGACGACATCCTCTCCGAATACCACGGTCTCGAGGCGCAGCTGGCTGACCCCGAACTGCACAACGACCCGAAGGCTGCCCGTAAGGTCGGCAAGCGCTTCAATGAGTTGCAGCCGGTCATTCAGACTCACAAGAAGCTGACTGAGGTCCAGGATGACCTGGAGGCAGCTCGCGAGATGGCATACGAGGACTCCGAATTCGCAGCTGAGGCTGAGCGTCTCGCTGCCGAGGCAGAGGAACTCGAGGAAAAGCTCGCCGACCTGCTGGCTCCGCGCGATCCGCACGACAGCGATGACATCGTTATGGAGCTCAAGTCCGGTGCCGGCGGTGAGGAGGCAGCGCTCTTCGCAGGTGAGCTCGCTCGCATGTACCAGCGCTATGCAGAAAAGCACGGCTTTACCACCGAGATTCTCGGTCTGTCCGAGTCTGATCTCGGCGGCGTGAAGGACATGACTATGTCCATCCGAGCTAAGACTCCGTCCCGCGACGGTGCGTGGAGCGTGTTCAAGTTTGAAGGTGGCGTTCACCGTGTGCAGCGCGTGCCGGTTACCGAATCTCAGGGCCGTATTCAGACTTCCGCGGCTGGTGTGCTGGTCTACCCGGAGCCCGACGAGGTCGAAGACATCCAGATTGATGAAAAGGATTTGCGCGTCGACGTCTACCGCTCCTCCGGTAAGGGCGGTCAGGGTGTTAACACCACTGACTCCGCCGTTCGCCTGACGCACCTGCCGACTGGTCTCGTTGTTACCTGTCAGAAGGAACGCTCGCAGATTCAGAACAAGGCCCGCGCTATGCAGGTCCTTGCTGCTCGACTGCAGCAGATGAAGGAGGAGGAGATCGCCGAGGCCGCCTCTGACCAGCGTAAGTCTCAGGTGCGCAACATGGATCGCTCCGAGCGCATCCGCACTTACAACTTCCCGGAGAACCGCGTTTCCGATCACCGCATCGGTTACAAGGCTCACAACCTGGACTCGGTGCTGGGCGGCGACATGGATGACCTGCTCAAGGCCCTCCACGACGCGGAGCGCGCTGAGCGTCTTGAAGCCGAGTAGCCCCACGCCCGCAGAAAATAGCTCGCCGACGTTACCGGATTCCGTCCGTACTCTCGGCGAGCTGTTTCGCTATGCGCGTCGCACGCTTGACGACGCGGCGCTGGCTTCTCCGGATGCCGACGCACGGGCGCTATTTGCAGCCGCAGTCGATGCGGGACCGGCAGACATTATCTTCCGCAGAGACGAACCGTACACCGATGAGGACGGTCGCAAGTATCTGGCCGAGATACTGGCCCGCAGAGTGGCTCGTGAGCCACTGCAGCACATCCTCGGTACGGCGCCGATGATGAGCCTGGAACTACAGGTTGGGCCCGGTGTTTTTGTACCCCGGCCGGAGACGGAACTGCTCGCGCAGTGGGCAATCGATCGAGCCCGTGAACTGGTCGCAAGTGGCGTCGTCAAGCCGAAAATCGTTGACTTGTGTACTGGATCCGGTGCGTTGGCGTTGGCGATCGCCGATGCCGTACCCGAAGCGGACGTGGTGGCTGTGGAGCTCTCTGAGCGGGCACGAGCGTGGGCTGCGAAGAATATCGAGACGTACGGCGATGGGCGTGTGCGTCTGATTGCTGGCGATGTCACGGATGTTCAGCTGATTGATGATGGCGCTGAGCTCGCAGATTGGGTAGGCGGGACCGACATTGTTGTGTCCAACCCTCCATATGTGCCCGAAGACACCGAGGTTGCCCCCGAGGTGAGAGCTGATCCGCACTCTGCGGTCTTCGGCGGCGACGATGGACTAGATGTCATTCGACCTATGATGAACCTAGTGGATGCGCTGGTGCGGCCGGGTGGAGTCATCGGCATCGAGCACGATGACTCTTCAGGAGACGATGTCAGTTCACTGCTAAAGGACACCTGGGATTACGCTGATGTAGAGGTCCACCGTGACTTTGCGGGCCGTGACCGTTTTACGGTGGGACGCAAAAATTGATCTTAAAAGCAAACTTTGAAGCAGGAGCACAAATCTGATGAGCAGGATTATGGACTGCAGCACAGATGAAAACCGCGAACGCGCAATTGCAGCAGCAGTAGATGCAGTGAAGGCAGGACGGCTGGTCGTTATGCCTACCGATACCGTCTACGGCCTTGGCTGCGATGCCTTTGATAACCAGGCCGTTGCCTCCTTGCTGCGTGCCAAGCACCGCGGCCCGGATATGCCGGTACCGGTGCTCGTGGGTTCCTGGAATACGATTGAGGGGCTCGTCCGCGAATACTCGCCAGCTGCTCGCACGCTGGTGGAGGCTTTCTGGCCGGGCGGACTGTCGCTGGTTGTGAACCAGGCGCCGAGCTTGCCGTGGAACCTTGGTGATACCGCGGGCACGGTCATGCTGCGCATGCCGCTGCACCCAATTGCTATCGAGATTCTGCGCCGCACCGGTCCGATGGCCGTGTCCAGTGCGAACATCTCCGGCCAGGCACCGGCCACCAATGCCGTGCGTGCCAAGCAGATGCTCGGTGGGGAAGCGGCTGTCTACGTCGACGGCGGCGAAGCCACGATTGGCACCCCATCGACGATTGTCGATATCTCGACTCCAGTGCCGCGGATTCTGCGCGAAGGCGCTGTGTCAGCAGCGGCGGTTGCCGAGGTTTTGAGTACTACGCCCGAGCGACTGCTGGGTCAGTAGTCTTGTCTACCTAAGGCTTTTCCTGTTTAGTATCTGCAGCGATTGTGTGGGTGAGTAGTACCTAGTGGCGGACATGAGCTTATTGGCAGCCCAGTCGGGTGGGGCAGGTGTGCCCATCCGCGAGCTCGCCATGCTCGTTTTAGTTTCCGGTGCTGTCAGTTATTTGCTCACTGGAGTGGTGCGTTATGTGCTGGTCCGTTCGGGCTGGTTGGATGCTCCCCGCACGCGCGATGTCCACGATATTCCGAAGCCCAGACTCGGAGGCGTGGCGATGTACTCCGGCGTGGTCGCAGCTATCGCCCTTGCCTCGGTGATGCCGGCCCTCAACCGTGGTTTTCCACCTATGACTCCAGATATGAGGGCAGTCGTGGCGGCCGCGTCGCTCCTGCTAATCGTCGGTATTTGGGATGACCTCTTTGACTTAGATGCCCTCACCAAGCTGGTGGGGCAGGTCGCGGCGGCACTTTTGATGTCATTTATGGGCGTCAACTGGTATCTGCTCTATATCCCTTTCAGTGGCGGCGCCACGCTCATTCTCGATCCAATCATGTCCACAGTCTTGACTGTCCTATTTACTGTGGCATTGATTAACGCCTTCAACTTTGTTGACGGCATCGATGGTCTCGCAGCTGGACTCGGCATGATCGCCGCAGCTGCAATCCTTGTCTATTCGATGGTCATGCTTCACGACCAAGGCGGCACCGTCTCCGCCTATCCACCCGCGATGATTTCCGCGTGCCTCCTCGGCGCTTGCCTGGGTTTCTTGCCGCACAACTTCGAGCCCGCACGCATTTTCATGGGCGATTCCGGTGCCATGATGATCGGCTTGCTGCTCGCAGCGGCATCGGTATCGGCGTCGGGACGCATCGCGCCCTCCATGTACGGCACCGCTGACGTCATCGCTTTGATCTCGCCGGTTGTGGTCGTCATCGCAGCAATTAGCGTGCCAATGCTCGACCTACTTCTCGCTGTCGTTCGCCGCGTCAGTCAGGGCAAGTCACCTTTCTCACCCGACAAAATGCATATTCATCACCGCCTCCTGTCGATGGGACACAGTCATCGCCGCGTGGTGCTAGTGCTTTACCTATGGGTGTCGGTCGTCGCGTACGCCGCCGTTGCCACCACCATTTTCCCCTTTGAATTTGTCGCTCTCACCTTCGGGATCCTGCTTATCATCGCGGTTGTCTTCACCCTCCGCCGTCGCAATGCGCTTGCCGACGACCGTTCAAGGGGAACGCGTCCCAGAAGTGGAAGTGGGGTCCGGCAGGTTATAAGACGTCGACGTGGACGCAGAAGGTACAATCTTCGACCGTGACTGAAAAAACAACTCCGGAGCCCGAGTCTAAATACGACGATTCGCGGCGACCGCTGCTGGCTGCTGCTCGCTCGGGTGCAATCGCGCTCGCTGTGATTACCGTGCTTTCGCTGCTGGTCTGGGGTGGCAAAAATGGTATGCCCGGTGTCTGGGGCGTACTCCTTGGCGCGGGCATTAGCGGAAGCTTCGTATTGCTTACCGTTCTAGGCATCCTCTTTACTGCTCGAACTTCGCCGTCCGTCACGCTTGCCGTTGTATTGGGCGGCTGGTTGTTGAAGATTGTCGTACTAATCGGCGTCCTGGTTGTTATTAGAAATCTTGAGTTTTATGACAACATGACTTTCTTCGTCACTGTTGTACTCACGCTGATGGTGACACTCGGTGCAGAAGTGTGGGGAATGTCGCAATCTAACCTCACTTATGTGCAACCAATGAAGGACGACTAGCTCGTTAATAACTTGTTGACCTGCTGAGAGGCTGTAGTGCGCTTCTAAAACCGCAGGTAATAAGCATATTGTCCAGTTTGTGCAGAAGATGCCACAAATTGAGGCCGAAACCCACAGAGGGGGTCGGTCTCTTTGTTGGTTTCGGGGTCGGAAACGCGGGGGTGTACCGGGTGGGGAAAATGAGTCAGAACTGTTATCCTGAGTTTCGGGTAAGACGGCCTGTAGCGAAATAACTATCATTTCCACAGGTACGGTCCCCGTGAGCGCCGTGCTGATGAGCGAATGGAATCCGCGGCGCGACACGTTAAATGACGTCCTTCGCACCGCTTGACAATAGTTCTAGCGGCCCAATCACGGGAGAGAACGCTGAGCGTTACAACACTTGCCGAGATGCGGGGTGAGTTTCACTCACCCAACTTGCAGGAGGAGTATTTCCCGGGTGAACAATTTGGCGACTTCATTTTAGGTGGCAGTGGCGACTGGTACGCCATGGACCGCCTGATGATTGTTCGTCTTTTGATGGCCGTGATCGTCGCCGTGTTCTTCGTCGTCGCAATGCGTCGTCCGAAGCTCGTGCCGACTGGTCTGCAGAACGTTGCGGAGTTGATGCTGGACTTCGTCCGCATCCACATCGCGGAGGAGATTCTGGGTAAGAAGGAGGGGCGTCGTTTCCTTCCGGTTCTGGCCACCATCTTCTTCCTTGTTATCTCGATGAATATTGCGGCTATTATTCCTGGCCTCAATATTTCGCCGAACGCCCGAATCGGTATGCCACTGGTTCTGGCCCTGTTCGCATACGTTGCCTTCATTTACGCGGGCTCGAAGAAGATGGGCTTCTTCAAGTTTGTGAAGTCGGCAGTCGTTATTCCGAACTTGCCACCGGTACTCCACCTCATCGTGGTGCCGATCGAGATTTTCTCCAACTTCGTTCTCCGCCCAGTTACGCTGACCATCCGTCTGATGGCCAACATGCTGGCGGGCCACATGGTTCTAGTCCTGCTTTTCGGTGCCACGAACTTCTTCTTCTGGCAGCTGAATGGTTGGACCGCCCTGTCCGGGTTGACCCTTGTCGCTGCGGTAGCATTCACGCTGTTCGAGATGCTGGTGATTTTCCTGCAGGCATACATCTTTGCCCTGCTGAGCGCCGTCTACATCGAACTGTCGCTACACGCAGACGAGCACTAACCCATAACTAATGAGGCCGCAAATTCGGCAACAAGGCCTCGCAAACTTAATAGCAAGACCCACTTGACCCACAAAAGCCCCGGGCCTACTTAGAACAATCTTTAATCCGGGGCCATCCTTTAAGAAAGGGAACGGTTCATAATGAACGACGTCATCCTCTCCGCCCAGGACGCTGTCCAGGCTGTCGACACCAACGCTGGCCTGAAGACCATCGGTTACGGTCTGTCCACCCTGGGCCCGGGCCTCGGTATCGGTATCGTCGCCGGCAAGACCGTTGAGGGTATGGCACGCCAGCCTGAGATGGCCGGCCAGCTGCGTACCACCATGTTCCTGGGTATCGCCTTCACTGAGGCACTCGCCCTGATCGGCCTGGTCGCAGGCTTCGTCTTCTAAGTCCGGACCTTCAAGCGGAGAACACGTAAACCATGACAGATTTCACCTTTTTGCTAGCGGCGGGTGACCTCCCGATGGGAGAGTCCATTAACCCGCTGCTGCCAAAGACCTATGACATCGTCTGGTCCGTTGTCCCGCTGGTAGTTATCCTGGTTCTCTTCTGGAAGCTCGTTCTTCCGAAGTTCCAGGAGGTCCTGACCGAGCGGGAGGACCGGATTGAGGGCGGCATTGAACGCGCTGAAGCTGCACAGGCTGAAGCCAAGGCCGCTCTGGAAAAGTACAACAGTCAGCTCGCAGAGGCCCGTACTGAAGCAGCAAAGATTCGCGACGAAGCCCGTGCACAGGGTCAGCGCATCATTGCAGACGCTACGACCAAGGCTAATGACGAGAGCGCACGAATCATCGAGTCCGGTGAGAAGCAGCTCGCTGCCCAGCGTGAGCAGGTAGTCGCAGAGCTGCGCAAGGAAATGGGCCAGAACTCCATCAATCTCGCTGAGCGCCTTCTGGGCGAGCAGCTTTCCGACGACGTTCGTAACTCGTCGACGATTGACAACTTCTTGTCCAACCTTGACACCGTGGCCCCGGCCGGAAAGTAGGCGACATGCACGCAGCAAGCCGCGAATCCCTGGCAGCCCTTAGCCAGCGACTGGACGCCGCTATCGGTGGCGACAATGTCGCTGTTGCTCAGGCTGCTCAGACTGGTTCCGAGCTTTTCGACATCGTCGAGGTCCTGGACTCCGACCGCGGCCTGCGTGTCGCTGTCGCCGACACCTCGGCGACTGCGGAACAGCGTTCCGGCCTTGTCCGGAGCCTGTTCGCGGGCAAGGTATCTGAGACGACTCTTAACCTCGTCGTGGATGCTGCCGCGCAGGTATGGTCCACCCCGCGTGAAATGCGTGAGGGTTTGGTAGAGCTGGGCCGTCGAGCCCTCCTTCGCTCTGCCGAAGGCCAGGGACAGCTTGAGACTGTTGAGTCTGAGCTGTTCCAACTGGGACACATCCTGGCTGAGCAGTCGCAGCTTGAACAGCTGCTGGCCGACAAGGCCGCAACCCCCGAAGCCAAGCGTGGGCTCCTCGCCTCTGTGCTGTACGGCAAGGTCACTTCCGTGACCGAAACCCTGGCACTGCAGGCTGTTGGCCGCCCATCCAAGCGCCCCGCGGACGACATTGACTCCCTGTCCCGGCTAGCCGCCGGCCTGCGGAACCACGTCGTCGCTCGCGTGACCAGTGCCACGGCCGTCTCTGACGAGCAAGAGCGAGCACTGGCGGACAAGCTCGGCCGAGTCTACGGCAAGGCGATGTCCATCCACACCGTGATCGATAAGTCGATTCTCGGTGGACTGGTCATCCGGGTTGGCGACGAGGTCATCGACGGTAGCCTTTCAACAAAGCTTGAGAAGCTGCGCGTCGGCCTCGGCTGACGGATGGTTTAGACGATTAATCACTGGAAGAATATTACCGAGAGCAGGAAGAACATGGCGGAGCTGACGATCTCCTCCGACGAGATCCGTAGCGCGATTGCGAACTACACCTCGAGCTACTCCCCGGAGGCCTCCCGCGAGGAGGTTGGCGTTGTTATCAGTGCAGCTGATGGTATCGCCCAGGTTTCGGGAATGCCGTCGGTCATGACGAATGAGCTTCTGGAGTTCCCGGGCGGCGTTATTGGCGTCGCTCAGAACCTCGACACCGACAAGGTCGGCGTTGTGGTGCTGGGTAACTTCGAGTCGCTTAAAGAGGGTGACGAGGTAAAGCGGACGGGTGACGTCCTTTCGATTCCGGTCGGGGACAAGTTCCTCGGTCGCGTAATTAACCCCCTGGGCCAGCCGATTGACGGCCTGGGCGACATTGAGGCTGAAGAGGACCGCGTCCTCGAGCTGCAGGCACCGACCGTGCTGCAGCGTCAGCCGGTTGAAGAGCCGATGGCTACTGGTATTAAGGCCATCGACGCAATGACCCCAATTGGTCGTGGTCAGCGTCAGTTGATCATTGGTGACCGTAAGACCGGTAAGACCGCGGTCTGCCTGGACACCATCTTGAACCAGAAGGCTAACTGGGAGTCCGGTGACCCGAGCAAGCAGGTGCGATGCATCTACGTTGCTATCGGTCAGAAGGGCTCCACCATTGCTGGTGTGCGCCAGACCCTCGAGGAGCAGGGCGCACTCGAGTACACCACCATCGTTGCTGCCCCGGCGTCGGATGCCGCAGGCTTCAAGTGGCTTGCACCATTCGCAGGCGCCGCACTGGGTCAGCACTGGATGTACCAGGGCAAGCACGTCCTGGTCATTTACGATGATCTGACTAAGCAGGCAGAGGCATACCGTGCCATCTCGCTGCTGCTGCGTCGCCCGCCGGGACGCGAAGCTTACCCGGGTGACGTCTTCTACCTCCACTCCCGTCTGCTGGAGCGTGCTGCGAAGCTCTCCGACGACATGGGTGCAGGCTCGCTGACCGCACTGCCGATCATCGAGACCAAGGCAAATGACGTGTCGGCCTTCATTCCGACCAACGTCATTTCCATTACCGACGGCCAGGTCTTCCTCGAGTCCGACCTGTTCAACCAGGGTGTCCGCCCGGCTATTAACGTCGGTGTGTCGGTTTCCCGTGTTGGTGGTGCCGCACAGACTAAGGGCATGAAGAAGGTTTCCGGTAACCTGCGTCTGGACCTCGCGTCCTACCGCGACCTGGAAGCATTCGCAATGTTCGCATCCGACCTGGACGATGCCTCCAAGCGTCAGCTGGAGCGCGGTCAGCGTCTGGTTGAGCTGCTGAAGCAGAAGGAAAACCACCCGCAGCCGGTCGAGTACCAGATGACCTCCATCTACCTCGCTGGTGAGGGTGAATTCGACGATGTCCCGGTTGAGGACGTCCGTCGCTTCGAGGCCGAGCTGCTTGAGCACCTGCAGGCCACTCAGCCTGCAGTCTTCGAGCAGATTGACGGCGGCGTCGCCTTCTCTGACGAGTCCAAGGCTGCTCTGAAGTCCGCTACCGCTAACTTCAAGAAGTCCTTCCAGACTTCTGAGGGCGCACCGCTGGCTTCCGAGGCTCCGGTCGAGGCACTCGACGAGGGCGAGCTCAAGAAGCAGCAGATTACGGTCTCCCGCAAGACTGCCCAGAACTAGGCAGGTTGAGCTACTCAATGACCGTTTTCGCAATTGAAGGGAGGGAATAGGACATGGCGAATCTTCGTGAACTTCGAGCCCGAATCAAGTCGGTGAACTCGACCAAGAAGATCACCAAGGCCCAGGAGCTTATCGCAACCTCGCGCATTACCAAGGCGCAGCGTCGCGTAGCAGACTCCCAGCCGTACGCCGACGAAATCGAGAAGGTCATCGGACGTCTCGCATCGGCTTCGTCGTTGGATCACCCGATGCTCGTAAAGCGTGAGGGTAACCAGCGTGTTGCAGTCCTGGTTGTCACCAGTGACCGCGGCATGTGTGGCGGCTACAACCACAACGTCCTGAAGAAGGCTGCAGAGCTGCGTACCGCTCTGGAAGAGCAGGGGCATGAGGTCGTTCTCTACGTGACTGGCCGTAAGGGCACCGACTACTACGACTTCCGTGGTGTCGAGCTCGCCGGTACGTGGGAGGGCTTCTCCCAGGATCCGGACTACGCCGCAACCCACGACGTGCGTCGTCACCTCATTGATGGTTTCAACGCTACGGCCGAGGGCACTGCCAAGTACCGCGAAGGCCTGCGTGGCACCAACGGCGAGGCCGTTCAGGGCTTCGACCAGGTCCACGTTGTCTACACGGAATTCGTGTCCATGCTTTCTCAGATTCCGCGTGCACACCAGATGCTCCCGATTGAGCCTGTGTACGAGGATGTCGAGATTGCTCAGGGCGAGGACATGCTGTCCGATGGATCAGATGACCTCAAGCCGGACTATGAATTCGAGCCTGATGCAGACACCCTGTTGGCAGAGCTTCTGCCGCAGTACGTGTCCCGCACCCTGTTCGCAGTGATGCTCGAGGCCGCTGCCTCTGAGTCCGCTGCCCGTCGTAACGCTATGAAGTCTGCGACGGACAACGCTACCGAGTTGGTCAAGGACCTCTCGCGTGTTGCTAACCAGGCACGTCAGGCACAGATTACCCAGGAAATCACAGAAATCGTCGGTGGCGCCGGTGCGCTCGACGACAGCGGAGAAAGTGACTAGATATGAGCACAGCTCTAAGTGAGCAGAACACCACCACGGCTGTGGGCCGTGTTGTGCGTGTCATCGGTGCCGTCGTCGACGTGGAGTTCCCGCGTAACGAACTGCCGGCACTTTACAACGCGCTGACCGTGGAAGTTAGCCTTCCTTCGGTCGCCAAGACCATTGTCCTCGAGACTGCACAGCACCTCGGCGACAACATGGTTCGTACCATTGCTATGGCCCCGACCGACGGCCTGGTCCGCGGTGCAGAGGTCAAGGACACCGGTAAGCCGATTTCGGTTCCGGTTGGTGACGTCGTCAAGGGTCACGTCTTTAACGCAATGGGCGACTGCCTGGACGAGCCGGGCCTGGGTCGCGATGGCGAGCAGTGGGGCATCCACCGTGAGCCGCCGGCCTTCGATCAGCTCGAGGGCAAGACCGAGATTCTGGAAACCGGTATTAAGGTCATCGACCTGCTGACCCCGTACGTTAAGGGCGGCAAGATTGGTCTGTTCGGTGGTGCCGGTGTCGGTAAGACCGTTCTGATTCAGGAGATGATTACTCGTATTGCACGCGAGTTCTCCGGTACTTCGGTCTTCGCCGGTGTTGGTGAGCGTACCCGTGAGGGCACCGACCTCTTCCTGGAAATGGAAGAGATGGGCGTTCTCCAGGACACCGCCCTCGTCTTCGGCCAGATGGACGAGCCTCCGGGAGTCCGTATGCGCGTCGCGCTGTCGGGTCTGACCATGGCGGAGTACTTCCGCGATGTTCAGCACCAGGACGTGCTGCTCTTCATTGACAACATCTTCCGTTTCACCCAGGCCGGTTCTGAGGTTTCGACCCTGCTGGGTCGTATGCCTTCCGCCGTGGGTTACCAGCCGACCCTGGCTGACGAGATGGGTGTTCTGCAGGAGCGCATTACGTCCACCAAGGGCCGTTCGATTACGTCTCTGCAGGCCGTCTACGTGCCTGCCGATGACTACACCGACCCGGCTCCGGCAACGACCTTCGCCCACCTCGATGCAACCACCGAGCTCGACCGCTCGATTGCATCGAAGGGTATTTACCCGGCAGTGAACCCGCTGACTTCGACTTCTCGTATCCTCGAGCCGTCGATCGTCGGTGAGGAGCACTACCGAGTTGCTCAGCAGGTTATTAACATCCTGCAGAAGAACAAGGAACTCCAGGACATCATCGCCATCCTCGGTATGGACGAGCTGTCTGAGGAGGACAAGGTGACCGTGCAGCGTGCACGTCGTATCCAGCGATTCTTGGGTCAGAACTTCTTCGTTGCTGAGAAGTTCACGGGTCTGCCTGGTTCGTACGTCCCGCTGAAGGACACCATTGTTGCCTTCGACCGCATCTGCAAGGGCGACTTCGACAACTACCCGGAGATGGCCTTCGACGGCCTGGGTGGCCTCGACGATGTCGAGAAGAAGTACGCTGAAATGCAGAAGAAGTAAGGGGCATCCTCATGGCTGAAATCACCGCTGAACTGGTTGCCGTTGAGCGACCGCTCTGGAAGGGCAAGGCCACCTTGGTCTCTGCCCAGACCACCGAGGGTGAGATCGGCGTGCTGCCCGGACACCAGCCGTTGCTTGGCCAGCTGGTCAACAACGGTACGGTGACCATCAAGACCGCAGACGGCAAGGTTCTTGTCGCTTCTGTACAGGGTGGGTTCATTTCCGTGTCTACCTCGAAGGTTTCGATCCTCGCGGATAAGGCAATCTGGGCTGACGAGGTTAACCTCTCCGAGGCCGAGTCCAACCTGACTTCGGATGACCCTGCAGTAAAGGCACAGGCTGAGTCGGAGGTCCGCGCGGCTCGTCGCGCTTCCACCAACTAGTCTTTTCGCCTGAACATCCGGTCGCACGACCGTATTCTTCCTGCTTCTTTAAACGGGGCGGGGAGCTCGCAAGAGAAATCTTGCCAGCTTCCCGCCCCGTTTTTCTTAGTTATTTTTCATGTCAGTGCAACAATCGGGTAGGGTTTGTAAAAAGCCTCTAAAGCGCTTTTGAACCAAGGTTCGTCGTCTATTCACCCGGATGCGAGGCTGGCAGATAGTGTTTTCAAGCGTAACCATGATGTCAATCATGTTCATGATTATCGGTGCGATGTTGATCGTCGGCGGGGTCCTTGCCCTGTGGCGTTTCGCCAGCCTGCATGCAAAAGGTACTCCTGTTATTGCTCGTCGCCTTCCTGCAGCTGATGGCAGTCATTGGCGCCATGGTGTCATTGTTTATTCAGAGTCGACGTTGAAGATGTACAAGCTACGTTCGCTGCGTCCTGGCTGTGATGCCGAATTTGCCCGTCACGATGTCACTATTGTGGATCGCCGAGATCCGACTGACATCGAGGCGGGTTTTTTCGCGCCCGGGCTTCGGGTAGTCAGGATTAAAACGGGGAAAAATACCGAATGGGAGTTTGCCGTGGACTCGTCCTCGGACACTGCGCTGGTGGCGTGGGTGGAGTCGAAGCCGTCGTCACGCCAGACTCGTGAGTTTCCTACAGATATTGAGCGACGTTTCCGTTCGGCTTATAACCGTGGCCGGGGAAGTCAGTACTAGTCTCTTACGACAGGCTATCGCGAAAGCTCTATTGGGTATTGTTTTCTCCCGCGCGGCAGTCACGTTAGGGTAGGGGAATGCGCCTTGTGATTGCTGAATGCACCGTTGACTATGTCGGTCGCTTGAATGCCCATCTGCCTCATGCCCCGCGCTTGCTGTTGGTGAAAGCAGATGGGTCAGTTTCTGTGCATGCCGACGACCGTGCATATAAGCCCCTGAACTGGATGACACCGCCGTGTACGCTGACGGAGAAGGATATTCTCGACGAGTCGGGTGAAGATACTGGTGAAAAGCTCTGGGTCGTTGAGAATAAGAAGGGCGAGCAGCTCCGAATCACTATCGGCAAGGTGCTGGCTGACAGCACGTACGAACTGGGAGAGGACCCTGGCCTGGAGAAGGACGGGGTAGAAGCGCATCTACAGGAGCTGCTTGCAGATCAGTTCACAACGTTCGGCGAGGGCTACACCCTGATTAGGCGCGAATACCCAACCCCGATCGGACCGGTGGATCTGCTTGGCCGCGACGAAAACGGCGCCACCGTTGCAGTCGAGGTTAAGCGTCGGGGCGGTATCGATGGTGTTGAGCAGCTAACCCGGTACTTGGAGATGCTGAACCGCGATGAGCTGCTGGCACCGGTGGAAGGGATTTTTGCTGCCCAGGAGATTAAGCCACAGGCCAAGACTCTGGCAGAGGATCGTGGGATTCGCTGTGTGACCGTGGATTACGACGCCCTACGTGGCCTGGAGTCCAATGAATTGCGGTTGTTCTAGCCATGCCTAGGCGAAACCACAAGCGGCGCGGTAATCAACGCGGCGGGCGTAATAACCACGGCCAGAATCGCGGCAGCCTGCCCGCATTTGGCAGTTCTTTCCAAAACACCCGCACTGAATCTGGGCCTGCCGGTTGGCAGGACGTGGACTTTGCGGTGCGTAACATCAGCGCTGGACAGTCGAACAAGGTTTATCGCTGTCCAGGGTGCGACCAGGAAATCATGCCCGGGACCTCGCACATCGTAGCTTGGCCGCAGGATTATGGTGCAGGCGCCGATGACCGGCGCCATTGGCACACTAACTGCTGGCGCAATAGAGCTCACCGCACTATCACGCGCCGCTGGGGATAGATTTACTTAGCCGGCTCAACGAGCTCCAGCAGGACGCCACCGGCATCCTTCGGGTGGATGAAGTTGATGCGCGAACCTGCGGTACCGATCTTCGGCTCCGGGTACAGCACGCGGGTGCCCTGCTCCTTCAGGTGCGCCATCAGCGCCTCCAGGTCAGTGACGCGAACTGCGTACTGCTGGATTCCTGGCCCCTTCTTGTCCAGGTATTTTGCAATCGTGGACTGGTCATTCAGTGGCGCGAGAATCTGAACGAGAGTGCCACCTTCAACCTTGTCGGCCGGGCCGACCATGGCCTCGTGGACACCCTGCTCTTCATTGACTTCATCGTGGTAATTGATGAAACCAAGGTTTGCGCGGTACCACTCAATAGCGGCATCAAAATCCGGGACTGCGACGCCGACGTGATCGACAGCGACTACGTACTTATGGGGAACGGGAATCTGTGTCTCACTCATAGTTTCCAGGGTACTCGCTATTATCGGCGCCATGATTGTCGCATTTTCTGTTGCCCCCACTTTCTCCGATCCTGAGCAGGGAATGGCTGAGGCTGTTGCTGAAGCCGTGCGTGTTGTGCGCGAATCTGGTCTGCCCAATGAGACCAATGCCATGTTCACCCTTGTTGAAGGTGAATGGGATGAGGTGATGGATGTCATTAAGCGAGCCACGGAAGCAGTCAGCCGTGTCAGTCCGCGTACTTCTCTGGTCATCAAGGCGGACATTCGCAACGGATATACCGGGCAGCTGCGTGCGAAAGTGGATGCGGTCGAGGATGCGCTAAAAGCCGCCGACTAGTCTCTTGTTCGGATTGGACACGTAGGCTCTACATAGGTCTTTGCAAAGGCTTTACGACGACACTGGAGAGGAACCCTTTTACGATGCCAGCTGGACATGGTCACGCACATGGCCATTCTCATGGTCACTCGCATGGAGCACACGGTCACCGCGAGTGCTCGACTCCGCCGCCACCGCCCGGCACGGTTGATTTGGAGCAGCTCCACCAGCGCGCCGAAGCCGAACGTAAGCGTCGAGAGGAGATCGAGCGGGCAACCAGTGATCAGGGAGAGGGGCTTCCGCCTGTAGTTGAGATTGTCCCGCAGACTCTTGAGGCAGAAGTCGTTCTGCGCTCGGAGCAGGTACCGGTTATTGTCTTGATTGGCATGGCTGGAGCAGCTGATTCGCTGCGTCTTCGGGCTGAGCTAGAAGGTATGGCCCGTGAGGCTAATTTGAACTGGATCCTGGCGTGGGCAGATGCTGAGGAGCATCCGCAGCTGGCCCAGGCATTCGGTGTGCAGGCAGTGCCGACAGTCACGGCTGTGGCTATGGGCAGTCCCATTGGCATGTTTGTCGGCGAGAAAACCCGGGATTGGCTGGAGCAGTGGCTGGCGCAGGTTATGGAGGCCACGCGGGGTCGTCTCAAGGGGTTGCCGGCGGGAACTCGTATGGCTGGGGAGGGCAGCGGGCCGGAGGCTCCGGAGCCTACTGACTTCTTCGGCAATCCCGTACCCACCGATGACCCGCGTTTGGAGCAGGCCGAAGAGTTGCTCGAGGAGGGCAATTTCGACGGAGCGTTGGAGCTGTATGACGCTATGCTGCAGTCCGAGCCCGCAAATCAGGGGCTGAAGCGCGCTCACGCGAATGTGTCCTTCTTCGCCCGCGCTGCCAAGATTGATCGCAGCGCAGATCCAATTGCAAAGGCCGACGCTGCGCCGAATGACGTCGCGCTCGCCCTCGATGCCGCGGATGTCACGATGCTTGTCGACGATCCAGCGAAGGCGCTCGATCGTTTGTTGAAGTTGCTCCCGCAGGTGTTTGGCGATGACCGTGAGGCCATTAAGTCGCGTCTACTAGAGCTGCTTGTGCTATTCGATACCGCAGATCCAGTGGCATTGGATGCACGCCGGAGGATGGCTAGTGCACTGTACTAGGAGCGCTGTACTAGGAGCACGGTACTAGGAGCCTGGAAAGCACTCAGGCTCCTAGCTTGAAGCGTCGGTGTATGGCCAGTCATCCGGAGCCATGAAGTAGTAGACGCTGCCCATTACCGCGGCCATAAACGCCATCAGCAACAGGAAAAGTGTTGCTTTCATTGCCACATGACGCTCCGCATACCAGGCGTAAAAGGCATCCAATTTTGCTGCCAACCAGATGTTCAGGCGACGTGTCGGCGGGTGCACCAACGAGAGAATTCCCAGTGCAACAAAGATGCAGAGCCATCCGGGAGCAGGAGTTGGCAAAATGATAATGCCAACAATGAGCAGTGCGAAGCCTGCGACGAGAAGAACCGGGGAGAGTACCGGCCCGTACCAGGTGTTGCGCATATGGGCATGGCGAATCTGCATGCGGTCCATCAAGCGATGTACCTTTTCCTCCATTGCGATTCACTTCCTCCGATTTTCGGTGCCGTGCGCTATTTCTAGCAACGGTCTCGAACGAGGCATCGTTGAAGCATTAAGCATCAAATGTGCAGCTCAACTGCCTGGGTGCACCGTTGGACATTGATTCTTTTAATCATGTCTATATTTAATCCATTGTTGCACAAAAGTTGCGCCCCAGTGCAACGAGGTTTTCCGGAAGGTGGTAATCTTCCAACAGTTCTTAGTGGTTTACAGCAGTTACCACGGCCTCTCATCCCCCTGTTCACCTCAGACAGTTCATACTGCGCTGGGTGCCTTTGGTCTTCAGTTTTCCGCAGCCAGGAGTTTTGCATGCGACTTCGCCCCAAAGCCCTTCGCGCTACTTCCGCCTCGGTCCTTGTTGCGCTTTCGGCCTCGAGTCTGTTGGTAGGTTGCACCATCGATGGCCCAAGCACTACCGGGTCCAAGGCCACCACTGCTACCACAAAACCAAATGTTCCAGATAATGGTTGGGATGCTTCTGAGGAAGTCGCCTGGTCTGACGCACAGGACGTCCTCGATACTGCGGCTAAGAATTTCTCCGACAACTATGGCATTGATTTAGGTGTCTATTTGCGCGTCATTGACGGTCCATACAAGGGGCTCACGGCGTCGGTAGGCGAGGATACGAAGGAGTACTCCGCATCGACCATCAAGGCTCCGCTAGTGGTTACTGCGCTGAAGAAATTCGGCGATGACTTAGACAAGACGGTGACGGTCGATTGGGCCAATGGTGTTGGCGGAAGCGTGATTGGTCCTGGCCAATACACGCTCGACGGGCTGTTGCAGTACGTGATGCGGTATTCGGACAACACCGCGGCGAATGGGTTGATTGACGCTGTCGGTGGTTTCGACGAGGTCAACAAAACCATCAAGGAAGCCGGTGTTGACGACAAGCTCTACCACCTGGGCAACAAGTTCAACATCCCCAATCCCAGCGGTGATCGGTCCTGGTTTACTCCCTCTCAGGCTGCGCTGTTCATGGCACGTCTCCAGGAAGTGGCCGATGGCACCTCAAAGCACAACTTCATTACCAAGGACACGGCACAAACTGCATTGACCTACCTCACTTACGGCGGTTCGCAGAAGTTTGTGATGTACGTCGGCTCCGCAGTCCAGAAGACCGGTGACACTGCCGAGGGCGTTAATGACCACGGTATTTTGTACACCGCAGCCGGACCTATCGCTTACGCCATTACGACGCGCTTTGATGAGGTGCCGCTCAATGAGCTTACCGACGGCCTGCTCGGCCAGCTGGGTTCCCAAATCGCCCCACTTCTGCCGGATTACAACCGCCTTGGTAAGGATGGCAAGCCACTGAGCGCTAAGCAGGCTGCGACGTGGAGCGCGGATGAGGATGGCGACGGCATTCCGGATCGTATCGGAACCGACAGCATGGATGGATCCGCGTACATCGATGATTCAGATCCTGCGAATTACAACGAATCTTTGGAACCTGACTGGTTCAATCCGTTCCGAGGATAGGACCTGGACACGCTCCCCAAAACAAAATTGCCCGTGTGTCAGGTTTTCAGGCCGAAACTCAGGTCACTGAAAACCGTGGAACACGGGCAATTCCTATGTGATTGTCTTTTGGTTGGCTGGATTCGAGACTAGCCCTGCCACTTCAGCCAAACGGCGGTGTTGGCCGGCAGCACCAAATCAATCGAGTGAGCCTGGCCGTTCCAACCGTGCTCGACCGCGGTCACAGTACCGTTTTCACCGTAGCCGGAGCCCTCGTAACGCGATGCGTTTGTGTTCAGAATCTCCGTCCATTGTCCACCGCGCGGTACGCCAATCTTGTAGATTTCCTGCGTGGTTCCCGACAGGTTATAGACGCAGGCGACGACCGATCCATCGGTGCCGTAACGGACAAAGGACACAACATTGTTTGTGGAATCATCCGCGTTAATCCACTGGAAGCCCTCTGGGCGGTCATCCTGGGTGTAGAACGCTGGGTTTTCCTTGTAGATGGCGTTGATGTCCTTAACCAGCAGCTGAATGCCGCGGTGGAATTCGCCGCTCCAACCTTCGAGGTTGTCCCAAGCCACGGACTCATCGTGGTTCCACTCGTGGTTCTGGCCAAGATCCTGACCCTGGAATAGAAGCTGCTTGCCCGGGTGCGCCCACATGAAGGTCAGGAAAGTACGTAGGCCAGCGGCCTTATCCCAATCGCCCCCCGGCATGCGCTCCCACAGTGAGTCCTTGCCGTGCACGACCTCGTCGTGGCTAATCGGCAGAATGAACTCTTCCGAGTAGGCGTAGACCATAGCGAAGGTGAGCTCATGGTGGTGGTAGGAGCGGTAAATCGGCTCCTTGCTGAAGTACTCCAGCGTGTCATTCATCCAGCCCATGTTCCACTTCATAGAGAAGCCCAAGCCACCGTGCTCGGTAGGTGCGGTCACACCCGGCCAAGAAGTGGATTCTTCGGCCACGGTGAGGAAGCCCGGGTTGTGCTTGTGTACAGTGGCGTTAAATTCCTGCAGGAACTGAACAGCATCGAGGTTTTCACGGCCACCGTACTGGTTCGGCAGCCACTCGCCTTCATTGCGGGAGTAGTCCAGGTACAGCATGGAAGCCACTGCGTCGACGCGCAGACCGTCGATGTGGAACTCCTCCGCCCAGTACAGTGCGTTGGCGTAGAGGAAGTTGCGTACCTCGTTGCGGCCGAAGTCGAAAACGTAGGTGCCCCAGTCGCGCTGCTCGCCGCGGCGCCAGTCCGGGTGCTCGTAGCAAGCCGTGCCATCGAAGCGGGCAAGTGCGAACTCGTCCTTCGGGAAGTGCCCCGGAACCCAGTCCATGATGACACCGATGCCAGCGGCGTGGAAGGCATCAACCAGACCGCGGAACTGATCTGGGGTGCCGAAGCGGCTGGTCGGAGCGTAGTAGCCGGAAACCTGATAACCCCAGGAACCGGTGAACGGGTGCTCACATACTGGCATGAACTCCACGTGGGTGTAGCCCATGTCGACCACGTAGCGCACCAGCTTCTCCGCCATAACTTCGTAGCTCAGGCCCTGCTTCCAGGAACCCAAGTGGACCTCGTAGATAGAGATGGGCTCTTCGGTCCAGTCTGTGTTGGCGCGTTTTTCCATCCACGCTTGGTCGCCCCAGGTGTAGTCGGAGGTCGCAACAATCGACCCGGTAGCCGGTGGGAGCTCAGCAGCACGCGCCATCGGGTCGGCCTTATCGCGGCGCTGTCCCTCCGGCGTCGTGATGGCGAACTTGTAGACATCGCCTTCGCCCACACCCGGGATGAACAGTTCCCAGATACCTGCGCCACCCATAGAGCGCATCGGGTACTGCGCGCCGTTCCACATACAGAAGTCTCCGACCACGGCGACGCCACGCGCGTTCGGAGCCCAGACCGTAAACGAGGTGCCTTCGACCGTACCCAGCTCTGTGTCGTAACTGCGAAGGTGAGCACCGAGAACCTTCCACAGTTCCTCATGACGTCCTTCGCCGATTAGGTGCAGGTCACCAGCGCCAATAGTGGGGAGGAAACGGTAGCCGTCGGCACGCTCTACGGTATCGCCGGAGTCCCACGTAATGCGCAGGCGGTAGTCGAAGTCATCGCCGCCTGGGACGAGGGCGGTGAAGAAACCGTCGCCCAGGTTCTCCGCTTCAAACTCGCCGCGAGTGCTGACGACAGTAACTGCCTGAGCGCCGAAGACCCTCGTGCGAATAACCGTGTCACCGTCCACGACGTGTGCGCCGTAGATGCTGTGCGGATCGTGATGGGTGCAGTAGCGCAGGCGATCCATATCGCCGGAATCAATTGCGAGGCGGGGATCTGTGTGGGCTCCCATGGAAGGTCCTTCCGAAGCGTTTCTAGGTAGGTGAATGTGAAGTTGTTGAGTTCAGTTCTAAAGAAATAGAGGGAGGTAGGGGACAGTGGGGCTGCTAACTCACCCGCCAGCCTAACGACGAATCGTTGCGACAGTGGTCAGGTCAGCGGCCCACTAACCCCGAAAGTTCCCAGTAAGCGTTCTAGCCCTCGTAGTCGGGGACGTCGCGCCAAGCCAACTTGTGGCGGAGCTTGACATCGATTTCCGGCAGCTTGATGATGTGCGCGACGTTTTCCCACGGTGCCAGGCGGACGTAGTTGTCCTTGCCCCAGTTGAACTGGTTGCCGGTAATCAGGTCAGTGACATCCATGCGGTCGTGGTTGCGGAGACCAATGCGATCCATGTCGAGGTGCACGGTAGCTTCCTGGGCATTCCACGGATCGAGGTTGAGAACAACGAGGATGGCATCGCCGGTGACCGGGTCGAGTTTCGAGTAAGCCAGCAGGTTGTCATTGTCGATGTCGTGGAAGTGCAGGTTGCGCAGCTGCTGCAGAGCCGGGTGCTCGCGGCGAATCTTGTTCAGCGTGGCAATGAACGGCTCCAGCGAGTTGCCGGTGGCCAGTGCCTGGTCGTAATCGCGGCTGCGGAGCTGGTACTTCTCGCTGTCGAGGTACTCCTCGGAGCCCTCCTTAACCGGAACGTTTTCAAACAGCTCGAAGCCGGAGTACATGCCCCACAACGGAGATAGGGTTGAAGCCAGCGCGGCGCGGATGGCGAAGGCTCCACGGCCGCCCTTGACCAGGAAGTCATGCAGAATATCTGGGGTATTAACCCATAGGGATGGGCGAGCGATGTCCGCATGGCGGGTAATTTCCTCGCCAAATTCGGTCAGCTCTTTCTTCGTAGTCTTCCACGGGAAGTAGATGTAGGACTGAGTGAACCCAGCCTTGGCCAGACCGTAGAGGCGGGCCGGGGCGGTGAAGGCCTCGGCGAGGAAGATGACCTCCGGGTTAGTTTCGTGAACGGTTTCAATCAGCCATTCCCAGAAGTTGCCCGGCTTGGTGTGGGGGTTATCCACGCGGAAGACCTTGACTCCACGCTTGACCCAAAACTTCACTACACGCAGAACCTCTGCGTACAGGCCCTTGGCATCGTTGTCGAAGTTCAGCGGGTAGATGTCCTGGTACTTCTTTGGCGGATTTTCGGCGTAGGCAATGGTGCCGTCCGGCAGCACGGTGAACCACTCCGGGTGAGCCTTAGCCCAGGGGTGGTCCGGTGCACACTGGAGCGCTAGGTCGATAGCGACCTCTAGGTCGCGCTCCTTAGCAGCCTTGATGAATTCCTTGAAGTCCTTCTCGTCACCGAGGCTCGGGTGGATGGCGTCGTGGCCACCTTCTGCGGAGCCGATAGCCCACGGAGATCCGACATCGCCCGGTTCCGGGGTCAGGGTGTTGTTGCGACCCTTGCGGTTGATTTCACCGATTGGGTGAATCGGGGGCAGATAGACCGTGTCGAAGCCCATGCGCTGAGCGCGATCAAGCTGTGCAACCGCAGTCTTGAATGTGCCGTGTAGCAGCTCGCCATTCTCGCCGTAGCCACCGTTAGAACGGGGGAAGAACTCATACCAAGAGGAGTACAGAGCTTCGCGGCGGTCAACCTTGATCTTGCGGGTCTTTCCGCGGGTCAAAAGGTCGCGCACCGGGTGCGCCTGCAAAATGGCGCGGGTCTCGTCGGAAAGCGCGGCTGCAATGCGGGCGCGAAGATCGCCGTCGCCGCGCAGACCTGCGGCGATGGAGCGTAGGTGGTTGCGGTGGATAGCAGCGGCACCAGCGGCGGCGCGGTCGAAGAGAGTGGCGCCAATTTCTAGATCATTAGCGAGTTCAGCTTCGCTCTGACCGGCCTCGAACTTCTTGGTGATAGCGTTGCGCCACGTTGCCATCGGGTCGGACCAGGCATCAATGCGAATGGTCCACAGCCCGGGAACGTCTGGGACGAAGGTGGCGTTGACCTGATTTGGATCATGGTCAGAAAAGTGCATTGGAATGCGCTGTGAGCGGGAAGCAAAAGCTGATTCCTTTGGCCCCTTGACGTTGAGCGTGGCGTTCATCGCGTCGTGGCCTTCTCGCCAAATGACGGCGAAGGTTGGGACGACTTCACCCACTACGGCCTTCGATGGAGTTGCACCACCGTTGATTTGAGGACGGATGTCATCAATACCGATTCGACCAGTCATAAAAGACGTTCTCCTAATTGTCGGCGAGCTAGGTGAAAATCGAAGCAAAAACCATCTCGAGTGAACTCGATTTGCTCTCTACCGAGGATAGATGAGAATGTCCAAGCGCACATTTGGGCAAAGTTAGGGCACCATGGATGTGTGGCTGAATTGGAAGAAGACTTTAACGAAGATTTGCTACTCGACTTTCGCGACGTAAACCTCATCCGTGGTGGCCGTACGCTGGTCGGGCCGGTGGATTGGCAAGTAGAACTTGATGAGCGCTGGGTCATCATGGGGCCGAACGGTGCAGGCAAAACTTCTTTGATGCGCATTGCTGCAGCGGAGGAGTTCCCGTCTTCAGGGGTGGCCCATGTGATGGGCGAGCAGATCGGGCGCACCGACATGCGTGATCTGCGCACCATGATCGGTTTGACGTCATCGTCGATTGCTCACCGCATTCCCAATGACGAAAAGGTCGCGGACCTTGTTATTTCTGCCAGTTACTCCGTCCTGGGCCGCTGGCGTGAGACCTATGAAGAGATGGATTTCGAACAGCTCTCCGAGATTCTCGAGCGCATGGGCGCTGAGCATCTTGCAGACCGCACCTGGGGCACTCTCAGTGAGGGAGAGCGCAAGCGCGTACTCATCGCACGAGCCATGATGGTCAACCCCGAATTGCTGCTTCTCGACGAGCCGGGAGCCGGACTCGACCTCGGCGGTCGCGAGGACCTGGTCGGTTACTTAGGCGAACTCGCACTCGACCCGGATGCGCCGGCGATGGTGATGATTACGCACCACCCGGAAGAAATTCCGTACGGCTTCACCCATGCGATGCTCCTTGACGAAGGCAATGTCATCGCACAGGGGCTTATTGACGACGTCCTGACCAGTGAGAACCTGACTAAGGCTTTCCACCAGGAAATCGTCGTCGATCGCATCGATGATCGCTACTTTGCGCGCCGGGCACGGCCTGCTGGAAAGCATCGGAAGAAGTAGACGCTCATGGCGGTTCCGACACCTGAAACCCCGAATACGCCCGCGTCGCCAAAACTGGCAGCGACTGTGTTGCTGCTCCGTGACACTCACTGCGGGCTCGAGGTCTACGTTCAAGAACGCGTATCCTCAATGCGCTTTGCGGCCAACATGACCGTGTTCCCCGGCGGTGGAGTCGACCGGCGCGATTTCCCCGCTGTCGCGAATGAGGGCATGGCCGTGACTGAGCCGTCAGAAGCCGACCCCGAGTCGCGGATCGCGCGGGCTTTTAACGTCGACCGCGGGCGGGCGCACGCGCTCACCTGCGCGGCTGTACGTGAGACCTTTGAGGAAACAGGAACTCTGTTGGTTCGCGATGCTGGCGGTGAGATTGTCGCAGATGGCCACCGCTTCCACCGTCAGCGACGACAGTTGGAAGCCCACGAGTTGTCATTAACGGATTTCCTTAGCGATGAAAATCTGGCGCTCGATGCCGAACTCGTCAGTCCTTGGGCTAACTGGGTGACACCAGAATCCAACCCCATTCGCTACGACACCTATTTCTTCCTTGCAGCGCTTCCCGACGGTCAAAGAGCCGACGGTGACACCTCTGAGGCATCATCTTCAGGTTGGTTCCGCCCGACTACGATTTTGGATGGATGGCGCCGTGGGCTACTTGGCCTCATGCCTCCGACCTGGGCGCAACTGACTCGCTTGGACGGTGTCAGTACTGTGGCGGAGGCTCTCGAGGCGGCCAGAAACACTCCGGTGCGACGCACCAGTAGCGACTTCCTCGGGGAACCTTTTATGGATGAGTACTTTGCCGTTGCCACCCACATGGGGCATTTGCGCAAAGGTCTGAACCGTTAGTCGACTACTCGACCCCGTTAATCGGCTAACCCCTAATTGGAAGGAGATAACGAGTGTCCCTGTCCGCTGCAGAGGTGGCCGCTGTTGCTGCTCACCCGGAGTGGCTAGATGAGGCCGACCAGCTCGCGCTCACTAAAAAGTCTCTGATTGCAGACTCCGCGCATCTACGCCAGCACTGTGGCGAGTTTGGTCGCGCGGTCATTGAAGTCGCGGCAGCTAGGCGTTCGGCGGTCAGCAAACTGCCAGGGGACTGGATTTTCTCTTCCGAAGCAGCGCAACAGGCCACGCCCTTTGTCGTCGCGCTGGCTCGTGCTCGTAGGCTTGCGCATCTCGGTGTCGAAGCAGTGGCCGATGTGACCTGCTCCATCGGTACTGAGGTGGCAGCAATTGACCGTGAGGGCCTGACCGTTGTCGGGTCTGACCTCGACCTTGCACGCCTGGCCATGGCGCGGCATAACGTCGGCAAGGACATCTTCGCGCAGGCCGATGCCTTGCAACCGGCCTTAGACGCACCTGTCATTGTCGCTGATCCTGCACGCCGCTCCGGTGGTCGCAGGATTACCAACCCGGAGGACTTGCTTCCGTCGCTGCCGGCGCTCATAGCCACCTGGCCCGACAAAGAACTAGCTATCAAATGCGCGCCGGGGCTCGACTTCAGCGAGTGGAGCGGGGAAGTGGCGGTCAGTTCGGTGGACGGTGCGGTCAAGGAGGCGTGTCTATATACGCCAGGGCTGGCCGGAGTTACCGATGGGCAATCCGTAACGCGATCGGCGATGGTTATCCAGACCGTCGATAAGCATAGGCCGTTAGAGTTGTCGGCGGTGGACGTGCAGACCTACGACGACACCATGCCTGACGACATCGACGTGCGCGCTGCCGGTCGGTACATCATTGATCCGGATGGGGCGATTGTGCGCGCCGGGCTGGTGCGGCATTTTGCGGCGGCGCATGGGCTGTGGCAGCTCGATGAGCGGATTGCGCACGTCAGTGGCGATGTTTTGCCGCAGGGGATTGCCGGGTTCGAAGTTATTGAGCAAGTGGGATTGAAGCAGGTTCGCAAGGCACTGGCAGCGTTGGATTGCGGATCGGTGGAGATTCTCGTGCGCGGCGTAGACGTCAACCCCGACGCGTTGCGCAAGCAGTGGAAACTTAAGGGCTCCAGGGCATTGGCGGTGGTGGTCACGCGCATCGGACGGAGCGCGACGGCGTTTATCTGTCAGCCCCGGGAGATCGGTTAAGGACCGCTTTACGACGGAAAACTGGTGGGGGTAGCCCGTTGGGGATCGGTGTTTGCTGTCGGCGAATACTGCGGAGACAGCTGCAGTTGATTGCGTACTATTAACGTCTGACATGCGGAAATGGCATGTTGGCGGGCAGACTGTGCTCGTGGTGTAGAAAAAAATTTAAAAAAATAACGACATTGTTATCTGGATCACCTTCGCATTGGCGATAGGTTCTGTTATCTTCAACACAGACGACCTAGAGCGTGGCCTGGTTCACTTTATTGTGAGGCGGCTTGCGAAGTAAGGTCAGATAAACGTTCACCAGTAATCAACCAGTAAGGACGACAGAAAAATGCCGAACATCGTGGTTCTGGTCAAGCAGGTTCCGGACACCTGGTCCGAGCGTAAGCTCACCGATGACAAGTTTGTCCTCGATCGTGAGTCTGCAGACGCAGTTCTCGACGAAATTAATGAGAACGCTGTTGAAGCTGCCCTGCAGCTGAAGGAAGAGCACGGCGGAAACGTTACCGTCGCAACTGTTGGCCCGGATCGTGCCGTCGAGGCACTGCGCAAGGCTCTGTCCATGGGTGCAGACGACGCCGTCATTCTTTCGGACGACGCACTTGAAGGTTCCGACGCTGTTCAGACCGCATGGGCTCTGTCCAACGTCATCGACACTCTCGAGGATGTTGACCTCATCGTCACCGGCAATGCCTCCACTGACGGTGGCACCGGCTCCGTCCCGGCTATCCTCGGTGTCTACCGCGACCTGCCGGTTCTGACTCACCTGCGCTCTGTCGCTATCGAAGGTGACTCCATCACCGGTGAGCGCGAGGTCGAAGACGGCATCTACCAGCTCAAGGCATCCCTGCCGGCAGTCGTCTCCGTCACTGAGAAGGCTAATAGCCCGCGCTTCGCATCCTTCAAGGGCATCATGGCCGCTAAGAAGAAGCCGGTCACCGAGCTGACTCTGGACGATGTTGCTGCTGAGGCAGAGCAGGTTGGTCTCGAAAACGCTGCTACCGGTGTCACTGGCTCCACCCCGAAGCCGGCTAAGACCGCTGGTGAGCGCATTAACGATGAGGGAGACGGCGGCGCCAAGCTGGCCGAGTACCTCAAGGCCCAGAAGTTCATCTAAGGCGCTTGACGCGAATAGAAGACAAATAGAGATACAAGTAGGAGAAAGATCACTATGACCGACGTCCTCGTTCTCGTCGAGCACGCAAATGGCGAGCTGAAGAACACCACCGCTGAACTGCTGACCGCTGCTTCCGCATTCGGCACCCCGGCCGCAGTTGTCGTGGGTACCCCGGGTACCGCTGCTAGCTTCGCAGACACCCTGGCCTCCTACGGCGCTGGCGAGATTCTCGCTGCTGAGTCCGACGATGCCGACAAGTACCTGATCACCCCTGAGGTTGACGTTCTCGTCGGCCTGGCCTCCGAGCGTGAGGTTCCGGTGCTGGTTTCCGCTTCCGCAACCGGCAAGGAAATCGCTGGCCGCGTCGCTGCGCTGACCGGTTCCGGTCTGCTGTCCGACGTTGTTGCTATCAACGATGACGCTTCCGTTAAGTACTCCATCTTCGGTGGCGAGTACATCGTTGACGGTGTCGGCTACGGCGCATCCCCGGTCTACGCTCTGCGTCCGGGCTCCGTTGACCCGGAGGAGAAGTCCGGTTCCGCTGACGTTACCGAGATTGCATTCCCAGAGATCGGCAACAACGCCGTCGAGATCGTTTCCTTCGCACCGGCTGAGGGCGGCGACCGTCCGGAGCTGACCGAGGCTAAGCTGGTTGTTTCCGGTGGCCGTGGTGTCGCATCCGAGGATGGCTTCAAGAACGTTGTTGAGCCGCTGGCAGACGTTCTCGGCGCAGCTGTTGGTGCTTCCCGTGCTGCTGTTGACGCTGGCTACTACCCGGGTCAGTTCCAGGTTGGCCAGACCGGTAAGACCGTTTCCCCGGACCTCTACGTTGCTCTGGGTATTTCCGGTGCTATCCAGCACAAGGCAGGTATGCAGACCTCCAAGACCATCGTTGTGGTCAACAAGGACGAAGAGGCTCCGCTGTTCGAGATTGCTGACTTCGGTGTCGTCGGTGACCTGTTCGACGTTGTCCCGCAGGCTATCGAGAACCTAAAGTAATACGCACTTGCCTTAAGGCTGCTAGTTGCGTAAGGCTGCTGGCCGAGAGTCAACTCGGCTAGCAACTACCCGCTCGGGGTGGGCACAGATTTCCTGTCTGTTCCCGCCCCGAGCATTTTTTGGTCCTACTCATCTGTTCGTGCAGACAGTGAGGTTTAACTATGGCGGATAGTGAGCATAAGGCGCACGCAGCGTTATACTGCCTGCATGCTTAATGACCACATCGTTGCCGCTCCGGACGAGAAGAGTGAAATGAAGTCTGCTGCGAAGACCCGTCACTTTGTGGATCATGCCGCGACTACACCATTACGCCCAGAAGCGCGCACGGCAATGGTCGAGAACTTAGGTCTGGCCAACCCCTCGGGGCAGTACGCCACCGCACGCATTGCGAAAAAGGTTCTGGAAGAGTCCCGAGAAGAAATTGCAGGGCTGCTCGGTGCCGATCCCATCGAGGTAGTTTTTACTTCCGGTGGAACTGAGGCCGACAATCTAGCGATTTCAGGCCTGTACTTCAAGGCCTCTGGCTCGGACATTGTGGTTCCACCAATCGAGCACGATGCAGTGTTGAAGACATGTCACCATCTGGAAAAGGAACACTGGGCCAAGATTGTTGAGGCTCCTGTAGGTGCTGATGGTCGCGTTGACATGGTGCAGTTCCCGGAGATTAGTCGGCAGAACACCGCGCTGGTGACGTGCATGTGGGCGAACAATGAGACCGGCACCATCCAGCCGGTGGAGGAGATTGCCAAGCGGGCGAAGGAGGCTCGCGTGCCTTTCCATATCGATGCTGTGCAGGCAGCCGGACATCTGCCAATTGATTTCCACGCAAGTGGCGCCACTACAATGGCCATCTCCGCGCACAAGTTCGGCGGTCCCCGTGGGATTGGGGCGCTGCTTGTTCGTCGTGAAGCGAAACTTACCCCGCATAACAACGGCGGCGGGCAGGAACGCGGACTGCGTTCGGGCACGCAGGACGTGGCGTCGGCGGCGGGCATGGCGGCAGGACTGCGCGCGGCGGTGGACGCGATGGCGGCGGACAATGAACGAATCCGCGGTCTGACGCAGCAGCTCATCAGGGCAATCGCGCACATCGACGGTGCGATTATCCACACCAGCGAGCTCGCCTTGCCGGGGCATGTCTACGCCAGCTTCCCGGGCGCGGAGGCCGATAGTTTGATTATGCTGTTCGATGCGGCGGGAATTGACTGCTCTACGGGATCGGCATGTAGCGCGGGCGTTAACCGTCCCTCGCACGTGCTGATGGCGATGGGCGTTTCGGAGCCGCAAGCGCGGTCGTCGATTCGTTTTACGCTGGGGTACACCTCGACGCAGGCGGATGTCGACGCCGTCATTTCGGCGCTGCCGGAAACGGTCGAGCGGGCGCGGCGTGCGGGCATGGCTTAGTTTTTGCCCCGTGGTGGTACGGTGACACGTGCACAAAATCTAGAGGGGAAAGGTTGCAACGCAATGCGAGTTCTTGCAGCAATGAGCGGTGGTGTGGATTCTTCCGTTGCTGCGGCGCGTGCATTGGCCGCAGGTCACGAGGTCGTTGGCGTGCACTTGGCGCTGTCGAAAGATCCGCAGTCCGTTCGCGCCGGATCCCGCGGCTGCTGTTCGCTAGAGGACTCCGGCGATGCCCGCCGCGTCTGCGATGAGCTGGGCATTCCTTTCTACGTCTGGGATTTCTCCGAGCGCTTCAAGGAAGAGGTCATGGATGACTTCTACGACTCCTACGAGCGCGGCGAGACGCCGAACCCATGCCTGCGCTGCAATGAACGCATCAAGTTCGCCGCTCTACTAGAGCGCGGCATCGCGCTCGGCTTCGACGCTGTGGTCACGGGGCACTACGCTTTGCTTGGCGACGACGGCCTGTTGCGCCGCGGCCGCGATGCGAAGAAGGACCAGTCCTATGTCCTGGGCGTGCTGGATCGCGAGCAGCTGCAGCGCTCGATGTTCCCGGTAGGAAACACCGAGAAGCCAGAGATTCGTGAAGAAGCCCGCGGGATGGGACTAGGCACTGCCAACAAACCGGACTCTTACGACATCTGCTTCATCCCGGATGGCAATACCAAGGCGTTCCTGGGCGCGAAGATTGGCCGTCGTCCGGGCACCATTGTGGATAAGGAAACTGGCGACACCGTCGCTGAGCACGACGGTGTCTACGGTTTCACCATTGGTCAGCGCAAGGGGATTGGCCTGGCGGGGCCGATGCCGGATGGCAAGCCGCGCTATGTCACCGGCATTGATGCAGAGACCGGCACGGTGACAATCGGCACGGCTGCGGACTTGAATGTCAACGTGCTCGAGGCCGACCGTGCCATCTGGCTGGCCAACCCGGATGAGGTGCTCGCTGCCTCGGAGGCCGGCAAGCTGCAGGTGCAGGTGCGTGCGCACGGTCGCCCCATCGACTGCCGCATTGAAGTGCTGGCAGGACCTGACGATGACGTCACCGGACGCGGTGGCGCCTTCCGGCTGCACCTGAGCGATCCGCTTCGTGGTGTCGCTCCTGGTCAGGCCGCTGTTTTGTACCACACTGACACTGCGGGCGACTACGTGCTGGGCTCCGGTACGATTGTCTCGACCGCCCGTGAAGAGGACTTGTCGTGACCTCCTTTGTCGGCCTTGGCCCGATGCCGGGCCGCAATCCACACGAGGCGGCAGAGATTGTCATTGGCGAATGCCTGGAAGGTCACGTCACGCTACCGACGTTGCCCGCCCGTGGGCTCGGCGCCGATGCCGTGGGGCGCACGGCCGCCCTCATGGCTGACCTCGTCGTGGATAGGGGAGCGCGCTCCTGGAAAGTCGCCGACCGTCGTGGTCGCGCGAGTGCCTTGGCCACTGATTATCTCCACCGCGACATCGACGCGTGCGAGGAAGCGTGGGGACGCACCCCGCAGAAGATTCGCCTGACCTCTCTCGGCCCATGGACGATGGCGACTTCGGTGGAAAATGCCGCAGGCCATCTCATCGCCGTTGACCGCGGCGCCGTGAAGTACTTCGCGCAGTCGCTGGCCGCGGGATTGGCTTCCCACATCGCGGATGTCCGTCAGCGTTTCGACAGCGACATCGAGGTACTTTTGGCAGAACCCGCACTCGGCGCAGTCGCACAGGGCAAAATCAAGGCCCCGTCCATGCTGATGGGCAACGCGGGCTATCTCCCCGCCCAGGGGCACCGCGAGATCGCGGAGATCTTCCTCGAGGTCACGGGGCCGCTGCGTGACGACGACATCGAAGTGACCATCGCACTGTCTAGCCCCGATGGCCTGGCTGTTCAGGCCTTAGCGGATTCCGGTGCGGCCGGAGTGTGGCTACCTCGCAAAGAACTGACCACCACGCAGCAACTGGATTTTGCGGCTGCCGTGGTCGGTGCCGATATGTCCCTGGAGCTGGGTATTGTGCCAGTTACGGTCACGGAGCGAGAAGAGCACACGGGCGTCCCGGTGGCGACACCGGCTCGAGCACTCGCTGAGCAAGCAGCGCTGTTCTGGGATGAGCTGGGCTATTCGCGCCTACAGATTGCTGCGAGCCTCAATCTAGCGCCGATGGGCGGCTTTGCTGCCAGCTCCAATGAAGAAGCACAGGCGCAACTCGGTGCAGGCCGTAATGCCACGGAACTTCTTCGTCGGGCAGCCGGTGACTTGGCTCGCGACGAATAGCGACCTTATTCCACCAGCGTATTGAGGTAGTCGGCGAAGTAGGGAAGTGTGAATTCCACGTATCCCGTCGACGCTGACACAATCAGCTCGCGGTAAATCAGGTCATGGCGAAGCTGTGAGATGCCAGAGAGTTTGCGTCCCATGGTCTCTGCGATGGCGCTCGTGGCCACGGGCTTTCCATTGGGGGAGAGGCGCGCCATCGCTTTGAGAAAATCAATCTGGCGAGGTGGCACTTTCCGCAGGCTGGGCGCATGAACTTGCAGCCCGATGCGGCGGATGGATTCCGCTGCGGCATCCGAGACATGCTGAGCGGTAATGGTGTCCGAGTGGGCCAACCTGGCCTTAGCCCAAGCGACTGAGCCAATGGTCTGTATGAGATACGGGTAGCCGTGGCTGAGTTCAGAGGCCAGCTCGACGGCATCCTCGGTCATCGCGCGTTCGCCGAGTTCTGCAGTTCTGCGAATGATGTCCTTGGTGGTCTCCACGTCCAATCGGCCCAAAGACACGCGCTCGGCACGGCGTAAGAATGTTGCGCCCTCTAGCTGGAGCAAGTCCTCGATACCGCTGGGCAGCCCGGCTGCGACAAAGGCAATCTCCGCATCGTCGCGATTGAGGTCCTGGATTGCATGGGCAATTTCGTTGAGCTGTGCGGGGTCTGCACTTTGAACCTCGTCGAGAGTGAGCAAGATGCCGGATTCCTGCGGCATGAGGAGAGCCGAGAGATCCTGAAGTTGGCTGAGCAGATTCCTGCCGGGCTCGGGCTGAGATGTGCTGACTTCCGTCTTAAACCCGCCAATGCCGGCGATGGACAGGCCGGTGAGGTGACGGCCCTTGCCCGTCGGTGCACTGTCAATGGCACTGAAAGCGCGCGGAATGGTGACATCGGTGAGCTCAGAAATCATTTCAGAGCCGATGTGAGCACGCAGCACAATCCATCCCAGTTGCTTTGCTGTGGCTTCAAACTCGTTGAGAAGTACCGTCTTGCCGATTCCGCGGGTACCGGAAATTAGCGCGGTTCGCCAGGGATTACCGGGGCCTTCCGCCAGAGCCAGCTCAAACGAGTCCAGCTCGACATCGCGCCCACCGATGACGGCCGGGGATCGGCCGAATGTGGGGTGGAAAGGATTGCGCGGGATGGTGATGGCCTTGTCGTTGCGAGTGGTCACGCATCAATCATAGCAATGGATAATCCACATCGGCTTGGATAACTTGGATACGCCGCCGAATTTTGGATATTCGGTTTCCATTGGATAATCACAAAACTCTGGATATTGGGAGGGCCGGAGAGGGTGGGGGGAACCCGCTGCTTAGTCCATCGGCCACCCGAAGGTGAAGTCCGACGTATCCTTACCTTTTTCGGCCAGGTACTGCTGCAAGTTTTTCTTGTACCGGTAGTACGTGACTGCCTGGAGCTCCATCAGCTCTTCACCGGGCTTGGCCGTAATCTCTGGGTAGTGACGAGCCATGACCCACGCAATGCGGGCAGCGGCCAGTGCATCCTCTGTGGCATCGTGCCCGTGCATGTAGCCGAGCGAGACGAGTTCACCGGAGCTGCTATCGGGAGCTCTCCCCGCGAAGTAGCTGAGCAAGCTGCACGGCTATGGGAGGAATTAGGCTTTTCCCATCAGGACCGCGCAAGCAAGCTTTCCATTGCCCCTGTTTCCGGATTCGCGTACAGTGATGTCGATGAAACTATTGCCCAGCTTCGCGCGGGGCGGGAAGCGGCTGAGTTGATGCGTCGCGCTGCGGGGGATTTGTAATCCGCGTGGTAGCGGAGACCAAAATCGCTTCCACAGCGTCTTCATGCCACGCAATGTAGGTATCCAACTGTTCGTCGTTAAGCGAAAGTGCCTCTACGGCGGTGACGGCAGAGTTGACGATGTTTTGGATCGTGCGTGCGACGAGATATCCCTGAGATTCGGCGAGGCTGTCGAGTTCCGTGATTGCGACGACGAGAATGTCGTGCAGTTCGGCGTGAATCGCACCGATTTCGCGCTGAGCATCCTGGTGAAAGTGGTAGGAAAAGACAGCTGTCCGCCAAGCGTGCTTCGAGTCGCTAGCCATGCTGATGTTGGCGCGGACGAATGCGCGAGCTGCAGAAACAGGGTCCTTTGCCTCTTTCACCGACGTGGCGACAGTGGCTTTCCATTCGGGGAAGTCCCGTAGGACGAGCGCTGCAACCAGGTCATCGACGGTGTTGTAGTAGCGATAAAAACTGGACCGAGCAATTCCGGCCTCCTTCGCGATCTCACCCACCTTAAGGGGTGCCTCGATGTCGCTAACTGATTGTTTTGCGAGCAGACTGCTAGCGGCATCCATCAGCTTTTCATTGACTTGTCGACGGTGTTCGACAACGGTGGCTGCAGAAATTCTAGGCATAGTGAAATCCTTGGATTCTGAGAAAGAACGGAGCATTCGTTCCGCTGATTTTATAAGTCACAGTGTTCTCATAATCTCAGGAACTGGAGATAATCCACAAGAAAAATGCAGATATCCACCTAGAAAGGACACCCGCGTCATGTATCGGCGATTCAACGCCGCTTTATTTGGCACTAAACGACGCATGTGGCTCACTATCGTCGTTTCGTTGCTGGTAGTGGGGCTTCTGTCAGCCATCGCGCCCTCCGTAGACGACGTAAAGACGAATTCCGGCGACGGTCCGTCGGAAACTGCGCAGTCAGTGGAAGCGAAGAAGCGTCTCCAAGAGGCGTTTCCCACCGAACTAAATCTTCTGCCTGCCGTCGTAGTGTTGACGTCAGACTCTGCGAAGACCACTGAGAAGGCCGCGCACGATGTCCTCGCTGATCTGGCTGAGCGGGACGGCGGTTTTACGCGGGCACCGATTAGTCCCGTGTGTACCAGCCTGGGAAACCAGGTGCTTCGTGAAGGCAAGTGCATCCCGGGTTCATCGGAAGGAACTCGGAGCGAAGATGGAAAGACTGTAACCATCGTTGTTCCCATCGTGGGCGACGCTACTGAGAAGTCCTACCGCGATGACATTGATGCACTGCGCGAGGATATTGCCGCAATCGCTGATAATGCCGACAAAAACGGCAAGGTGGAAACGCACCTAACCGGCCCAGCGGGCATCGTCACCGATACGGTCAAGGTCTTTTCCTCTGGTGACCGAGTGCTCATGCTCGGAACCATTCTTTTGGTACTGGTTATTCTGCTACTGGTCTATCGCTCGCCAGTACTCGCAATCCTGCCTCTGTGGCCGTTGGCGTCGCAATGCGGCTGGCACAGAGCGTCGGTGCGTTGCTTGCAGATGCCGGTGCCATTGAAATCAGCTCGCAGACCGCATCGATTATGACAGTGCTGCTCTTCGGCGTCGGTACTGACTATGCGCTGATTATCAATGCCCGTTACCGTGAAGCACTGGCTGCCCAGCGAGAAAAGGGACAAGAGCTAGACCGTAATGCTGCCATGGTGGACGCAATGGGCCGTACTGGCGAGGTTCTCGCTAGCTCCGCAGGCACCATCATCCTGGCAATGATGGCGCTGCTGTTCACCAAGTCGCCAGCATTGCAAGGCTTCGGTCCATACCTCGCCATTGGTGTGGTCTCAATGGCCATAGTTGCTGCCGTGTTCCTGCCAGCGTTGTTCATTGCTGTGGGGAAGGCTGCATTCTGGCCGGGCGGATATGACAAGGCACTCCAGCGGGTCGACTCGAAGATGTGGACGAAGGTCGCCAATACCGTCGATAAGAAGCCGAAGGCCGTTTTGGCCGCAGGTCTGGCGCTGTTGATTGTGATGTCGCTGGGAGCGTTGAATTACAAGGAGTCTTTCAACTTCCTCACTGGCTTCCGCGTGGACACCGACTCTGCTGCAGGGCAGGAGATTGCGGCCCGCGATATTGGAGCGGGCGAAATCGCTCCGACCACGTTGCTTATCGAAGGCCAGGAGCTAAACCTGCCACAGCTGCAGCAAGCAGCTGAAGAAGTGGCAAAGAATGATTCTGCGAATATCGCCCGAATCAGCGTGACTTCCCGTGATGTCACCGATGACGGTGAGACAGCACGCATGACTGTTGTCCTCAATCAGGATCCATACATCACAGAATCCATGGAGCACTGGAACCCATCAGCAATGATGTGCGCGATGCGCTGAAGACAGCTGGTGCTTCCGCCGACACCGAAGTGACTGCGACTGGCGAAACCGCTGAGCTTAGCGACGTCCGCGCCGACCTCGATCGCGACATCAAGATGCTCGTACCAGTGATGATTGCCATCGTCGCAATCGTGTTGGCAGTGCTACTCAAATCCCTGCTAGCACCGCTGTACTTGGCTGCAACACTGTTGTTGTCGTTTGCAGCGACGATGGGTCTGACTGTCCTAATTGCCCTCAATATGCAGGGAGATGAGGGCATCGGTAACCGCGTTACTGCCTACATTCTGGTGTTCCTGATCGCGCTGGGCGTGGACTACACCATCTTTGTGATGAGCAGACTTCGGCAGGAGCTGAAGCACCACGATGTGCGTGAGGCAATGAAGATTGCTGTTGCCCGTACAGGTGGCGTGGTCTCTTCGGCTGGCCTGATTCTCGCGGCTACCTTCGCGGTGCTCATGACTCAGCCAATCCGTGAGCTCTACCAGTTCGGTTTGGGCTTAGCGCTGGGCATTTTGCTGGATACCTTCGTGGTTCGACCCTTCATTGTCCCGGCCATTGTCCGACTGATTGGCGACAATGCACTGTGGCCGACAAAGCCGAGCACGTTGCCCGCCGAATCAGGGGCACAGACAGAGGTGGAAACAGCCTCCGCGGAGAGCTAAAGAGGGCAGTGGGTGGTCGACCTTAAGCGTCGGTGACGTCGGTCGGCCATCCGAAAGTAAAGTCGGATACGTCACGGCCTTTATCCGCCAGATAGAGCTGCAGGTTCTTCTTGTACTGGTAGTACGCGACGGCCTGCAGCTCCATCAGTTCTTCTCCCGATTTTTCGGTCAGCTCCCGGTAGTGGCGCGCCATCACCCATGCGATACGCGCAGCCGCCAGGGCATCTTCGGTGGCATCATGTGCCCCGTCCAGGCGCACCTGATAATGGCGGGAGACATCAGTCAAAGTGCGCTTTTCACGACGTTCCGGGTCGAAGTAATTATCCAGCACAAAGGGGTCGACGACGAGGCCGTCAACAGTAAAACGGGGATCCTGTGAGCGCAGTACCGTCAGATCATAGGCCGCGTTATAGGCCACTACCGTCAGCCCATCGCGCCAGGCAGCTTTAAGACCCGCAATGGTATCCGCTAGCACTTCATCGTGCGGGCGCCCCTCCGCGCGAGCTTTTTCAGTGGTGATGCCATGCACATCAGACGCAGCTTGCGGAATTTCGACACCGGGATTAGCGAGCATGATGGTGGAATCTTTGCCCTGCTCAGTCAGTCGGACCAGTGCGGAAGTGACAATCTTGCAGGTGCGAGGATCCGTGCCGGTAGTCTCCAGATCAAACGCGAGCATGCGTCGCGGATCGAAATTATGCATGTCTCAACTGTAGCGGAGAGTGCGGATTCGCTGAGGGGCAGGAACAAGGTCAAGAGAATTTCCGTGTCCACCGGCGGATCCGGGCAATGACATAGAATGAGCGACGTGACTTCCTCGACCGATGAGAACTCCGACCTGTCAACCTCCGATTTGTCTTCGTTTTCCAGCGCCCCCGCCTCCGAGCCAGCGCCGGCGGACATCCGGGAGAAGTGGCAAGATCTAGCAACTCGCATTCGTGAAAACGCTGCGCTGTACTACACCGCGCAGCCGGTTATCTCCGATGCTGAGTACGACGAGATGTTCCGTCAACTGCAGCGGTTAGAGGAGCAGTGGCCCGATCTGGTGGTGCCGGACAGCCCCACGCAGCAGGTCGGCGCACAGGTCGAAGCGCCTGCCGACGGGGAAGTATTCGAGCCTGTCGAGCACCTCGAACGCCTTTACAGCTTGGACAATGTTTTCGATGAGCAGGAGTTGCGCGGCTGGCTGGCCCGCACCCCGGCCAGCACGTATCTGACCGAGCTGAAAATCGATGGCCTGTCTATCGACCTGGTCTATGAGAATGGCCGGCTTGTCCGGGCGGCCACCCGCGGAGACGGCCGCGTGGGGGAGAACGTCACCGCCAATGCGCGCACCATCGAAGATATTCCGCATGAAATCAGCGGCGAGAACATCCCCGAAGTGCTTGAGGTACGTGGTGAAGTCTTTATCTCGTTGGAAGAGTTCGAACGCATCAACGCCGATCGCGTCGATGCAGGCCAGAAACCGTTTGCCAACCCCCGTAACGCCGCCGCCGGTTCCCTGCGACAGAAGGATGTTGCAGAAGTGGCCAAGCGCCGGTTGTCCATGATTTGCCATGGAATTGGTCATATCGAGGGCTGGCGTCCGCAGTCCCAGCATGAGGCCTATCGGGCTTTGGACGAGTGGGGTTTCCACGTGTCGCCGTATACAAAGCAGGTTCATTCCGCGGATGACGTCGTCAAGCAGATGCAGTACTGGGGCGAGCACCGCCACGATGCCATCCACGAGATGGATGGGCTTGTGGTCAAGGTTGATTCCCTTTCCGAGCAGCGCGCGCTGGGCGCGACCTCGCGGGCGCCGCGCTGGGCGATTGCCTACAAGTATCCGCCGGAAGAGGTCACGACTGATCTGCTGGACATTAGAGTCTCCATCGGCCGAACTGGTCGTGCGACGCCATATGCCGTGATGAAGCCGGTCTTCGTGGCCGGGTCAACTGTCGAGATGGCGACGCTACACAACCCTTCTGAAGTGCACCGAAAGGGTGTGCTCATCGGGGACCGTGTGACTATCCGCAAGGCCGGTGACGTGATTCCAGAGGTACTCGGCCCCGTGGCCGATCTCCGAGATGGCAGCGAGCGAAAGTACATTTACCCGACTCTCTGCCCCGAGTGCGGTACTCGTTTGGCTCCGGCAAAGGACAGCGATGCCGATTGGCGTTGCCCCAATACCCGCTACTGCCCAGGTCAGCTGCGTCGTCGAATTGAATTCCTCGCCTCCCGCTCCGGGTTTGATATCGAAAACCTGGGGGAGAGGGGCGCTGCCGATTTGATTCATCGCGGCGTGCTTGACGACGAGTCCCGCCTCTTCGACCTCACCGAGGAAGATTTGCTCGGCACTGAGGTCTACACTACGGCTTCGCGGAAAACCCTGAACGCCAATGGTAAGAAACTGTTGGCCAACATCGAGGCAGCTAAGGATAAAGAGCTGTGGCGCGTATTGGTCAGCCTGTCCATTCGTCATGTGGGTCCAACAGTGGCGCGGACCTTGGCACAGAAGTTCGGCTCGATGGAGGCGCTGCGCGCTGCGAGCCGCGAGGAGATTTCGGCCATCGATGGCATTGGCGAGATCATCGGTGATTCCGTGGCTGACTGGTTCGAGGTGGACTGGCACCGCGAGGTTGTCGAGCGCTGGGAAGCTGCCGGTGTGCGTATGGCCGATGAGGTCGCCGATCGTCCAGATCAGGTGCTAGAGGGATTGACCGTGGTAGTCACCGGCTCTTTGGAGGACTTTACTCGCGACAGCGCGAAGGAAGCCATTATCTCCCGTGGTGGTAAGGCCGCGGGGTCGGTGTCGAAGAAGACCGACTACGTGGTGGTTGGCGAAAACGCCGGTTCCAAGGCCACAAAGGCCGAAGAGCTGGGCTTGCCCATCCTCGACGAGGATGGGTTCAAGCGGTTGCTGGAAACTGGTCAGGCCTAAATCTTGGTCTCTTCCAGCTTCCAGACCTCATTGGCGTAATCGCGGATGGTGCGGTCGGAGGAGAAGCGGCCCGAACGGATGATGTTCAGGAAGCACTTCTTGGCCCATGCCAGCTCGTCCCGGTAGTCTTCCGCCATGCGGTCGCGGGTCTCGCGGTAGTCAGCGAAGTCGCCGAGGACGTAGTAAACATCGGCCGGCTCGTACCCGTTGGACTCCAGCAGCGAGAAGTGCAGGTCGTGGAACATTCCGCTGCCACCGTCAGAAAAAGTTCCGTCGACAAGCGAATCGACAGCGCGCTTGAGCCCCGGCACCGTTTCGTAAGTGCCACGCGGGCTGTAGGTGCGGCGCAGCTCCGGCAGTTCCTCTTCCAGCGCACCGAAGATGTAGGCGTTCTCTTCGCCGGCGGCGTCGACGATTTCGACGTTTGCGCCGTCCATGGTGCCCAGCGTCAGTGCGCCGTTCATCATGAACTTCATGTTCGAGGTACCCGAGGCCTCCTTACCGGCAGTGGAAATCTGCTCGGAGACGTCGGTGGCCGGGATGATGTGCTCTGCCGGGGTGACGTTGTAATTCTCAACGAAAGCGACCTGCAGGCGGCCGTCCATGTCCGGATCATTATTGACCTTGTCCGCGATAGCATTGATGAACTTAATGATGGCCTTCGCGCGAACGTAGCCTGGGGCGGCCTTGGCGCCGAAGATGAACACGCGCGGTGGCACGTCCAGCGCTGGGTCTTCCTTGATGCGGTAGTACAGATCCAGGATGTAGAGCGCGTTGAGAAGCTGGCGCTTGTACTCGTGCAGACGCTTAATCTGGGTATCGAAGATGGCGTCCGGGTTCACCGAAATACCCTGGCGGTGCTCCAGCCAGGTGGCGAAGTCCTTCTTGTTCTCGTGCTTGATGTCGAGAATCTCACGCAACACGGCCTCGTCGTCAGCAAACTTCTCGAGCTCAGCGAGCTTGTCCAAGTCAGTGACCCAGGCGTCCGAACCCGACAGGCGAGTCAGCAGTGCCGACAGGCGCGGGTTGCACTGGTTGAGCCAGCGGCGCGGGGTGACGCCATTGGTCTTGTTGTTGAAGCGCTCCGGCCAGATATCGTGCCAGTCCTTCAACGTTTCGCGCTTAATGATCTCCGTGTGCAGGGCAGCAACACCGTTGATGGAGTACGCGGCGTAGCAGGCGATCCACGCCATGTGGATGCGGCCGTGGGAAATCGGCGCCATGTAGTCAATCTTGCCCTGGTCGAAGCCACGCTCTGCGAGGTCTTCGCGGAAGCGGCGGTCAATCTCGCGGGTGATCTCCAGAACGCGGCCGAAGAGACGGTCAAAAATGGAGTATTCCCAGGTCTCCAGTGCCTCTGCCAGAACGGTGTGATTGGTGTAGGCGAAGGTATTGGACACGACGTTCCAGGCGTCGTCCCAGCTCATATCGTGCTCATCCAGGAGCAGACGCATCAGCTCTGGGATAGCGAGCACCGGGTGGGTGTCATTGAGCTGAATGGAGTTGTACTTGTGGAAATCGCGCAGGTCCTCGCCGTGATTCTCGATGTAAGAATCAATCATCGTCTGCAGCGAAGCAGAGACGAAGAAGTACTGCTGGCGAACGCGCAGCACCTTGCCGTCATAGGTCGAGTCATTCGGGTAGAGCACGCGGCACAGGTCATGGACGCGCTCCCGTTCGACAATGGCGTCGGTGAAGCGCTGCGAGTTGAAGGCGTCATAGTCGAACTCACGCATCGGCTCCGAGTGCCACAGGCGCAGCGTGCCGACGTTATCGGTGCCGTAGCCGGTAATTGGCATGTCATATGGAACAGCGCGCACCACCAAGTCATCAAAGGTGACAATCTTGGACAGTTCCTCGCGACGAATGACGAAGGGGTAGCCCTCTTCCATCCACGGGTCCGGGTGCTCATCCTGGAAGCCATCTTCGAAGGTCTGCTTGAACAGACCGTAGCGGTAGAGGATGCCATAACCGGTCACCGGCAGATTCTGCGTGGCACAGGAATCGAGGAAGCAGGCGGCCAGTCGACCCAGGCCACCGTTACCGAGAGCGGCATCGTGTTCAGCCTCGAGCACGTCCGTCAGATTCTTGCCGTACTTTTCCACGGCAGCAGAGGCCTCATCTACCAGACCTGCATTGAGCAGGTTGTTCAGCAGGGCGCGACCCATGAGGAACTCGGCGGAGAAGTAGTGCTGCTGGCGGGTAGCAGCGTATGCCTCCGTGGTGCGCTGCCAGCTGTCCGCTAGGTCATCGACAACAACCCGTGACAGACCGGACCAGAATTCCATCTCAGTGGACGACTGGGGGACACGGCCGGACTCGGCACGAATGTGGGATCCGACGAGGTCACTCAAGTTCGACATCAAAGAAGCTCCTTATTGACTGGTATCAGTTCCAGACTTTACCGCTAAGCGTGAATCACTGCGCTCCATAGGGGAGGAGTCATAGGGTAAGAGCTTCGAGCAGAAGGGGGCATCCCTCAGAGGGAGGGGGCAGCCCATTAGCCGCTGCTAGTCGATAATCGCGCCGACAATCGTGCCAATACGTCCCAAGTGCTCAACCTCACTTGGCAGGAAGTCCGGCCCGCCGGGCCGGCCAATGACTAAAACGAGACCCTTGCCCATTGGAGTAGCGGCAATGGAGGAGTCCATAACTGTCCAGTCCTCCGGTAGCCACGTTTCCTCGTCCGGATCCAGGTTTCGCGGCGAGTCAATCGGGGCTTCCGGCAGAGTCCGGCCGTTATCCTCTGGAGCAGCGGTAGAGGAAGCGCGACGTACCCACCGGCCATCGCTCTGTTCGCCCAGGACAATAGCCCAGCCGGCAGTCATAGTCTGAGGCAGGCCGTCGACGACATCTCCGAGGGCACGATCCAAGTTCTTCGTGTGCTGTGAGAACTTGGCCAGCAGCGCAATCTGTCCGCGGCGGTCGACAGAGCCGGAGAAAGGCCTAATTGAATCGACTTCCACTCCGCTAATGGACTGAGCCGCTGTAATCAGTGTGTCCGGTAGTAGGCCCATGGGCAGGTCAACCACGATGTCGTCAACAACAACGCCATTAGCGCCGTAATCTACGACGTCGACACTGCGAATATCACCTTCTACTTCGCCCAGGGCAGCCGCGACGTAGCCAAGTGCGCCTGGTTCGTCGGGAAGCTGGATGCGAAGTAGGTAACTCATGGCTGTATGCACAACCTTTCGAATAATTGATAGTGATTGTTGCGGTGTAACTATAGAAGTAGTGATTTAGGCTACAGGGTAAACCTTTGAAATGTAAGACCCTGCGGACAACTGCTTGGCGACAACGACTACTGTTGGCAAGTACAGCCCGCTCGCGCGGTTCAAAATCAGTTTCAACTAAACTTCTGTGCACTAGCTTCGTACGAAGAAATGAAAGGGGTACTAGCGTGCCAGCTATCTCACGCGATGAGGTCGCCCACCTAGCGCGATTGTCCCGTCTGGCTCTGACTGACGCGGAACTCGACGAGTTCGCCGGTCAGATCGACGGCATTATTAACCACGTCCAGGCCGTTCAAAAGGTGGCTGCGGATGATGTTGAACCGATGAGTCACCCCTCTTCGCTGTCCGGTGTGATGCGCGAGGACGTCGTCAAGCCGACGCTGACTGCGGAGCAGGCGCTGGACCAGGCGCCGTCGCAGGATCGCCAGCGGTTCGAAGTTCCCCAGATTCTCGGTGAGTAGGAGTACGTGGAAGAAATGACTGCAGCTAACCCGAACCTGCATGCCGCTGTTGCTGAGGACCCGATTCTGGGGCTGAGCGCTTTTGAGCTCGCACAGAAGATTCACGCTCGTGAGCTGACCTCGGTAGAAGTTACTCAGGCGTTCCTCGACCGTATCGCGGCAATTGATGAGGACATTCACGCATTCCTGCACGTCGGTGCCGAAGAGGCCCTGGCTGCAGCTCGCAAGGTCGATGAGTCGCTGGATGCTGGCGAGGAGCCGACCTCCGCGCTGGCCGGTGTTCCGCTGGCGCTGAAGGATGTCTTCACCACCACCGATGCGCCGACCACCTGCGCTTCCAAGATGCTCGAGGGCTACATGAGCCCTTACGACGCAACGGTTACTGCCAAGCTGCGTGCAGCTGGCATCCCGATCCTGGGTAAGACCAACATGGATGAGTTCGCCATGGGCTCGTCGACAGAGAACTCCGCTTACGGTCCGACTCACAACCCGTGGGATGTCGAGCGCACCGCAGGCGGTTCCGGTGGTGGCTCTTCCGCGGCGCTGGCCTCCGGTATGGCTCCGCTGGCTATCGGTACTGACACCGGTGGCTCGATTCGTCAGCCAGCAGCTCTGACCGCAACGGTCGGTGTGAAGCCGACCTATGGCACGGTATCCCGCTACGGCCTGGTCGCTTGTGCCTCCTCGTTGGACCAGGGTGGCCCGACCGCGCGTACCGTTCTGGACACCGCGCTGCTGCACGAAATCATTGCTGGTCACGACGAGAATGACTCGACCTCCACGGAGCAGCCGATTGCCGATGTGGTTGCTGCTGCCAAGGAAGGTGCTACCGGTGACCTCACGGGGGTTAAGGTCGGCATCGTCAAGCAGTTTGACCGCATCGAGGGTTACCAGGCCGGTGTACTGGACAGCTTCCACGAGGCCGTCGACAAGCTGAAGGAAGCTGGCGCGGAGGTCGTCGAGGTCGATTGCCCGAACTTCGACCACGCACTGAGCGCGTACTACCTGATTCTGCCGTGTGAGGTCAGCTCCAACCTGGCTCGTTTCGACGGCATGCGTTACGGCCAGCGTGTTGGTGATGACGGCACGCACTCCGCCGATGAGGTCATGGCTATGACCCGTGCCGCTGGTTTCGGCGATGAGGTGAAGCGCCGCATCATCATCGGTACCTACGCGCTATCGGTCGGTTACTACGACGCTTACTACATCCAGGCACAGCGCGTCCGTACCCTGATTCAGCAGGACTTTGAGCGGGCCTTCGAACAGGTGGATGTCCTGATCTCGCCGACCACTCCGACCACTGCGTTCAAGTTGGGCGAGAAGGTTGACGACCCGCTGAGCATGTACATGTTCGACCTGTGTACTTTGCCGCTCAACCTGGCCGGCATGTGTGGCATGTCCGTGCCGTCGGGCCTGGCTGAAGACACCGGCCTGCCGGTGGGCCTGCAGATTATGGCTCCGCGCCACGGTGATAATCGGCTGTACAAGGTCGGCGCTGCCTACGAAAAGGTTCGCGGCCCGATTGCATAAAAGCGCTCAATAAGCGTTAGTCGGTTTTCTGCAACCGTCGTTTTCTCACCGAAGTGGGAGAGCGGCGGTTGTTGTCGTGTCGGGGGAAATTTCATACATGCGCAGGAACGCAAACATGGAGAGAGTCAGAATTAAAAACCCACCGCGGTTTATGCCGTGGATCTATGGGCTGGTCATTGTCATAGCCATTGCCATCAGTCTGGTCGCTGCGGTGGTCTTCGGCTCGGCGGATATCACCTGGTCCACCACGACACAGGTCATTTCGCATCACCTCTTCGGCACTGAGCTCGATGGATCTGTGCCCGCCAGTTCGGACACCATCATCTGGAACCTCCGCGCTCCCCGGGGAATTCTCGCAGCGATAGTAGGGGCGGGGCTAGCTGTCTCCGGTGTGGCTATGCAGACATTGGTCCGTAACCCGTTGGCAGACCCGTATCTGCTAGGTATTTCCGCGGGTGCCGGCGCCGGTGCGACCGCGGTGATCATCTTTGGTGCTTTCTCCGGTAGCCCCATCGCGCCGCTGACATTCGGCGCACTCCTCGGTGCAGTCATGGCCACCCTCGCAGTCGGCGCCTTCGCCACGGCCGGGGGAGGACTAACCCCGCTGCGTTTGGTGCTCTCTGGCGTTGTGCTCTCCGCTGCGTTTTCCGCGCTGAGTAGCTTCATGGTCTTCGCTGGGCCAGACCCGAGGGCCGCGCAGTCCGTGATGTTTTGGATGCTGGGCTCGGTTGCCGGTGCGACATGGATGAAGACACTCTTCCCGCTCATCGTCCTCATCGCAGTACTGTTGTTTTTCCTGTTCAAAGCCCGTCATCTCGATGCGCTGGCAACTGGTGAGAGCACCGCAGCGGCCGTAGGTATTGACGTTTCTCGGCTACGCACGCAGGTATTTGTGCTCCAGGCTGTCCTCGTCGGCACGCTCGTGGCGGTATCGGGCGGTATCGGGTTTGTCGGCCTGGTGATTCCGCACTTGACCCGCATCTTGGTAGGTGCCACGCACCGCGTTGTCCTACCGGTTGCTGCACTCATGGGTGGGCTGTTTCTCATCTGGGTGGACATCATCGCGCGCGTAGTGGGCGGAAGCCAGGAAATGCCGCTGGGCGTGGTCACGGGACTGGTTGGCGCACCGCTCTTCCTCTACCTCATGAGCCGCTCGCACTACAGCTACGGAGGTGCCGAATAAATGAGCGCCCCACAAAAATCTGTCCTCTCCGCGAAAGATGTGCGCTGTGACATCGCCGGACGCACCATCGTCAGCGGAGTCAACCTCAGCTTCGGAGCGGAGCCCATGACCGCCATCATCGGTGTTAACGGCGCGGGCAAATCCACGTTGCTGCGTGCGCTCGGCGGAATCACGAAACCGGCCGCGGGCGAGGTCGAGATTAACGGCACATCAATGAGTTCAATCAGCTCGAAGCACCGCGCCCGCGATCTGGCTTTCGTCGCACAAAACGAGGTCCCACCCGCCGAAATGCGCGTGCGTGACTTTGTCTCCCTCGGTCGGTTGCCCTACCAGCGCCTTTTTGGTGGCAACACTGCCGAGGACAATTCCCACGTCGACCGCGCATTGGGGCTTGTAGGTCTGGAAACAGTCGCGCAACGCCTGTGTGGGCAGCTCTCGGGTGGGCAACGTCGTCGCGTATGTCTGGCGCGCGCCATTGCCCAGGACTCGCCGATTATGCTTCTCGACGAGCCCACCAACCACCTCGACGTGCGCCATCAACAATCCGTCCTCCGGCTGGCCCGCTCCAGCGGAGCGTGTGTCATTGCCGCCATCCACGACTTGGACCTGGTGATGAACCACTTCGACCGCGTCATCGTGGTCGCGGACGGCGGTATCGCGGCCGACGGCATCCCCGTAGACGTGCTGACCCGCGACTTCGTCGCCAAAATCTTTCAGGTTGAATCCTGTCAGCTCAATTCCCCCTCTGGCCGCCGTCATCTCGCAATCGATAGCGAGCTGGATGCTGCCACCATCAACTAGGAGTACTCCCTTGAATAACGCACATGCTTTCCGACATCCCCTGCGTGCCTCAGCAGCTGGTATCGCAGTGGCTGCACTGGCATTCGGAGCTGCCGCCTGTGGCTCTGATGAGGGAACGCAGGCTTCGTCGTCAGGCCTTACCCTCACCAACTGCGGTGAAGAAGTCAGCTACCCGGGTGTAGCTAAAAAGCTGCTTATCAACGACGGTAATAGCGCCTCGCTGGCGCTAGCCGTGGGGGCCGCGGACGAGATCACTGCAGTGAGCTCTATGGCCTCGCACCTGCCGGTGTTGACCGCAGCCTACGGCGATGAAATTGCGCAGAAGCCAGAAGTTGCGAAGGAATACCCGAATCTGGAGCAGGTTATTGCGGCCGAGCCGGATGTGATGCTGGCGGGGTGGGGCTATGGATTTAGCGAGGACAAGGGCATTACCCCGGAATCGCTTTCCGAGCACGGTATCGGCGCCTACACCCTGACGGAATCTTGCCGCACTGGTGACGCAGCCTCGGCGGGCAAGGAAGGCAGTGGCGACCCGGGGCGCACTCGTGGTCTGGTGGACCCGTGGGAAGCCGTCAAAATCGATTTGAAGAACATCGCTACTTTGACCGGACACGACGGTGAGGGCGACAAGGTTATTGCAGATATTGATAACCGTCTGCAAGCTCTGGATGCCGCGCCAAAGGGAGATAAGAAGCCGGTGGGCTTCCTCTTTGACTCTGCCGGTGAAGCACCGTTTACCTCGGGTTCTTTTGGTGCACCGCAGGGCATCCTGGAAAAGGCCGGTGCGACGAATGCAGCCGAGTCTATTAAGGACACCTGGACTACGACCTCCTGGGAGCATGTCGCGGAGATGAATCCTGACTTCATCGCGCTTGTGGACTACCCGGGCCAGACATTCGAAGAGAAAATCAAGGTGTTGCGCACGAATCCGGCAACGAAGGATCTCGAGGCAGTCAAGGAGAATCGCTTTATCAATCTTCCATATGCCATGTGGACGGAGTCTCCGCTGAATGTCGATGCCGCCGAGTACGTGCGCAAGGCACTCGAAGAATATGGTCTTCTGCCGGCATCGGAGGTGACGACGAAGATGGAGCTGCCATCCGAGTTGCCGGGGCAGGAGTACCTGCAGAAGTAGTTTTGACCAAGGCTGTCAAGCACGAACTGACTAACGCGACTAAGGTGGGCATCATGCGAATTGCGACCCTTACCTCCGGTGGAGATTGTCCCGGTCTGAATGCCGTTATCCGTGCAATTGTCCGTACTAGCTCGAGCGAGTACGGCTCAACCGTCGTCGGTTTCGAGGACGGTTGGATTGGTCTTATGGAAGACCGTAGGGTTCAGCTTTATGACGACGAGCGGATTGACCGCATGCTGCTGCGTGGCGGCACGATGCTGGGCACCGGCCGTGTGCACCCGGACATTCTCATGTCCAACCTCGACCGCATCAAGGAAAATCTCTCTGATGCGGGCATCGATGCCCTGATTCCAATCGGTGGCGAAGGCACGCTGAAGGCCGGTAAGTGGCTTTCGGACAATGGGGTGCCGGTCGTCGGTGTTCCGAAGACCATTGATAATGATGTCAACGGTACGGACTACACCTTCGGTTTCGACACGGCTGTGGCCGTTGCCACCGACGCGGTTGACCGTCTGCACACCACCGCGGAGTCCCACCAGCGTGTCATGATCGTTGAGGTCATGGGCCGCCACGTGGGCTGGATCGCTTTGCATGCGGGTATGGCCGGCGGTGCTCACCACATTGTCATTCCGGAAAAGCCGTTCGACATCAACGAGATTGTGAAGTCGATGGAGCGCCGTTTCCAGATGGGTGAGAAGTACGGCATTATCGTTGTCGCTGAGGGCGCCACCCCGAAGCCGGGCACCATGGACTACGAAGAGGGCGGTGTCGACCAGTTCGGCCACCAAACCTTCAACGGCATTGGTCAGGTTATTGGTGCGGAGATTAAGAAGCGCACCGGGTACGACGTTCGCACCACGGTACTGGGCCACATTCAGCGTGGCGGTACGCCGACTGCGTACGACCGCGTGCTGGCTACCCGTTACGGTATCCATGCGACCCGTGCGGTCCACGAGGGAGATTTCGGCAAGATTGTTGCTCTCCACGGCGAGGACATTCAGCGTATCGACATTGATGATGCGGTCTCCGAGCTAAAGGTTGTACCTGAGGGGCGTTACCGCGCAGCTGCTGCGCTGTTTGGCTAAATGCGTTGGTTAAGCACGCGTTGCTAAACATTTAGGAACATCTTCATAACAAAATAGGCGTACTGCCCGGATTGGTGTGTCAATCACCAGTCCGGGCAGTATGTTTTATAAGGTTCCAGTTTTTTGAAAAAAAGAAATATTATTTAGGATTTTCTCGCTATGTGGAAAAGAGCCACAACAATTGCAATGGCCTTTGTCGGCCTAACTGTCGGTGCCGGATTCGCCTCCGGCCAGGAAATGATGCAGTACTTCGTGGCATTCGGTACCAACGGACTGTGGGGCGTGATACTTGCCTCCGTCGTGATGATTGCCAGTGGTCTGGCGGTACTGTCAATTGCCAGCTATTTGCAGGCTGACGAGCACTCCGAGGTCTTCGACGTAATCACCCGCAATTGGGTCTCGAAGATTTTGGATATTGCCGTGATGATCACGCTGTTCTGTACCGGCTTCGTCATGTTCGCCGGTGCCGGTGCGAACTTGAACCAGCAGTTCGGACTTGAGGTGTGGATTGGTGCCGTCATCATGGTGGCGCTGACTTTGGGTGTGGGCATGCTGGATGCCGACAAGGTCAGCCGCGTGATTGGCATGATCACTCCATTCATTATCGTGTTCCTGCTTGGTGCAGGTATCTACACTTTGTTCACCAACGACACTTCGATGTCGGAGGCCGCGCAGTACACCAATGAACTGTCGACATCGCTGCCGCACTGGTCTATTTCTGCCCTGAACTATGTCGGTTTCTGTGTGATGGTGGCCGTTTCAATGTCGATTGTCATCGGCGGTAGCTACCTGAACCCCCGCGAGGCCGGTATCGGTGGTCTCATGGGCGGCAGCATCTACGCAGGTCTGCTGACCCTGGTGACCTTTGCCCTCTTCTTCAAGGTCAAGGACGTTGGCCACGAAGATATGCCGACCCTGGCAATTGTCAATGAAATCCACCCAGTTCTGGGTACCGTGATGGCAATCATCATCTACGCCATGATTTTCAACACCGCCATCGGCATGTTTTACGCGCTGGGTCGCCGTCTCACGCGCAATACCCCGCACCGCTTCCGTTTGGTGTTTATCGTGACCGTGCTGGTTGGTTTTGGATTGAGCTTCTTCGGTTTCAAGGCTCTGGTTGGCTCCATCTACCCGGCCCTTGGGTATGTCGGTATCGCTCTCATCGTGGTTCTGTGTGGTGCGTACCTGACTGGTCGTAACAAGCTGATGGAGGAGTCGAAGCGTCGCGGTCGTATCCGTAAGCTCGCACGCCGAAAGATGCACCCGAACAAGAAGTTCACCACCGCCGATCAGAAGAAGCTCGATCGTGCTTTGGCTAACTCCAACATTTCCAACGTCGACCTTCAGGAAAGCGTTCGCGATGACATCGTCGAGGAACTGGTCAGCGACGATAATGTGAACTTCACTGAGGATGACGCCGAGCGCATCGTAGAAAAGGATAATGAGCGCCTGGAGAAGCTGTCCGAAATTGAAGAAGCTTCCGATGAAGAAAATCCTCGCGAGACCGCGAAGGACTCCTTCCCAGGCGAGACCACAGCCACTGCGCCGAAGAAGCTGGCCGGACAGACTAAGAACGCATTCAAGCGCGTGGCTCACCCTAAGCCGAAGAAAGAAAACTAACTAGCGCGACTGGGCAGCTCGAAAATCTAGGAAGCTCGAAAATAGAAGGCATCGCACCGGTAGGGAAGGGCGATGCCTTCTTCGTATGTGTGTCCCAAGTGCTCGTGGAGATACCAGCGCAAGTTCGCCTCCACTTTGGCGCGTGTGGCGGGCTTGGAACGAAGCCAATAGGAACGGGTCCGTGCCAGCAACACGATGTCCTCGATGGTCAGTGTCTGCTCCCACGCCAGACGTACCTCATCGACTAACTCCAACTCCGGACCAACTTCAGGGTAGAAGCCGGGGCGCAACACGTCACCGGCATGCATGATGCGGCTGAGCCGATGCACCCACGGTACGGAGACATCCAAGGTGTTCCACACCAACATAGCTACACCATCGGTGCGTAAAACCCGCGCAAATTCTCTACTTGCAGCTGTCGGGTCCACCCAGTGCCACGTCTGCGCGCACGTTGCCACATTGACACTGTCGGACTCCAGTCTCGTGCGCTCCGCAGTACCTTCTAGGCATTCCGCCGCTGGCACATTGTGCCTCAGCGCTTGCCGCATCGCGGTGGAGGGATCGAGTGCCAGCAGGGTGGCATCGCGGTAGACGTCGGCAAGCGAGGCGGTGAGCTTTCCAGTGCCGGCGCCGATATCGGCGACTACCTGTGGGCGCGGTGCAAGGCGGGTAAGCGCTTCGATGACGGTTGGAGGGTATCCGGGGCGCACGCGGTGGTAGCCCGAGGCGCCGTCGGCGCTTTCTTGCAGGTCGTCGTCGAAAGTAGCGCCTGCGCGGTGGCGGTCAGCGGTGTCGCGGAACGTTGGCGTATCGCGTGCTGACGTCGGTGGAATCGGTGGGTGTTCGTTAACTCCGGGCACGACTTATACCCTAGGGCACGCACGCGGGGCCATCGCTAGTAGACTCTACAAACATGACCGCTGCATACGCTGATGACTTGATGGACTTTGATGAGGTCCTCGAACGTTTTGACCCGGTAATGGGCATGGAGGTTCACGTCGAGCTCTCGACGAATACCAAGATGTTCTCCTCCTCCTCGGCCAACTTTGGTGCCGAGCCGAATAGCAACGTCGATCCCTGCAGCCTCGGCCTGCCGGGCGCGCTTCCCGTGGTTAACCGTCAGGGCGTTGAGTGGGCCATCAAGATTGGCCTTGCACTGAACTGCGAGATTGCTGAGTCCTCCCGCTTCGCGCGCAAGAACTACTTCTACCCGGACCAGCCGAAGAACTACCAGATTTCGCAGTACGACGAGCCAATCGCCTACGACGGATATCTTGACGTTCAGCTTGACGACGGCACGGAGTTCCGTGTCGAAATCGAGCGCGCTCACATGGAAGAAGACACCGGCAAGCTGACGCACTTGGGCGGTGCCGATGGTCGTATTCACGGCGCCACGCGTTCGCTGGTGGACTGCAACCGCGCAGGTATTCCGCTGATTGAGATTGTGACTAAGCCGATTCTCGGTGCAGGGGAGCGAGCCCCAGAGGTTGCTCGTGCGTACGTTTCTGCACTGCGTGACCTGGTGAAGTCCCTCGGTGTCTCCGATGCCCGCATGGACCAGGGCTCGATGCGTGTGGACTCCAACGTTTCCCTGCGCCCAATTGGCCAGGAGGAGTTCGGTACTCGTACCGAGACTAAGAACATCAACTCCCTGAAGTCGGTTGAACAGGCTGTTCGCTACGAGATGCAGCGCCAGGCTGCTGCGATTACCAATGGCGAGGAGATCGTTCAGGAAACCCGCCACTACCAGGAGACCGACGGTACGACTTCTAAGGGCCGCCCGAAGGAGTCGCAGTCGGACTACCGCTACTTCAACGACCCGGATTTGCCACCGGTGATTGCTCCGCGTGAGTGGGTGGAGGAAATCCGCGCAACTCTGCCGGAGCTGCCGTGGGTTCGCCGCGCTCGCATCCAGGAAGAGTGGGGTCTGAAGGACGAGGAAATGCGCGACCTGGTTAACGCCGGCGCACTCGACCTGATTGTCGACACCGTCGAAGCCGGTGCCGGCCCGGCTGAGGCTCGTTCCTGGTGGGTCGCCTACTTGGCGCAGAAGGCCAACGAGGCAGGCGTGGAACTGGCTGAGCTCGCGATTACCCCGACGCAGGTTGCACGTGTGATTGCTCTGATTGAAGACGGCAAGCTGACCAACAAGCTGGCTCGTAAGGCCGTCGACGGTGTCCTCGAGGGCGAGGGCGATGTTGATGAGGTCGTCGCCGCCCGTGGCCTGGAGGTTGTTCGCGATGACGGTGCTATTGAGAAGGCCGTCGACGATGCACTGGCTGCTAATCCGGACATCGTGGAGAAGTACCGTGCCGGCAACAAGAAGGTTGTCGGTGCCATCGTGGGGCAGGTCATGAAGGCCACCCGCGGCAAGGCAGACCCGGCTCAGGTCAACCAGCTGATCGCGAAGAAGCTGAGCTAGCAACACCCAGCTAGCCTCCCTGAAAGCTAATCCGGGGAACCGCCGGCGGCACCATCGCTCGGCAGTCTGACGACGCGCTCGTCAGACTCCGACGGTTGTGCCCCGGCGGTTTTGTTTGTCGTGGCACCCCAAACTTCAATACCCTGATTCGCTGCGACAGCTGCTACATGCGAGATGTGGCCGAAGTCGCCGTCGACAAGCACCTCAGGGGAACCCTTGACCTCCCACGCCGCGTCGGGCCCACTGTACTGTGGCCCCACCGGCATGGAGATGACCTTCTGCGCGTCTGGGATGGCAATGACCACGCGGTCACCCATCACTGCGCACCCACCGATGGAATCGTTCAGGTCCACACCGCCGAGGGGGTTAATCACAGGGCCGGTGAGCTGAACCAGCTGTGGGGTGCCGTCGAGAATGGCGGTTGCCAACGGCGGCATTCCTTCAGGACCATGGCAGAACTGCTGAAACTCAATGCCGGGATCCCCCACGAGCAATTTGCGCGGGGACAGGGCGCCCGAAGTTCGGTCAAAATAGATACCGAGAATGCCCGGCTCGCTGAGGTCCGGAAGTTCGCGCACATCAGCGGTGCCGCCCTCCACGAGGGTGACGCGCGCGATGGTGTCGTCGTCACGCAAAACAAAGACCTGGCGGTCCTCTTCAACCGAGGGACTGGGCAGCAACTGTTTTGCAGGGGCGCCGAGCCGTGCGACCTCACGCGGTGTCTTACCCGGTGCGACAACGGTGAGCGCACCGTCATCGGTGGCGACGAGAGCCTCCCCAGGGCCGATTGCAGCTAGCGCGGTGGTAAGCGGTAAGCAGGCGGCGAGAGTGACATCGTCTAGGTCGCAGGGACCTTTGTCTTTGGCTTTGTTTTCCGTGGTTGGGACCGGGGTAGAGGGCAAATCAGGGGAGGAAAACTTCGGCATGGCAATGCCCGTCGGTTCTGACTTGTCTTCCGTAAACGGTAACTCAAGCGCGTTCGAGGCACTCATGCAGCCGGAAAGAGAGACCATCCCGACGACACCAGCAGCGAGCGCAGCACGACGACGCCGCCCGCGAGCGCGAGCCTGTGCACTGCCGGTGTGGACGAGGTGGAATCCCATAGGCATACACAATACAGCCTCGTTTCACGGCCACGCCTGCGACCAAAAGTGAGGCAGTAGTTTTAATGTGGACGATGTGAGCGACTCAGAGAAGTACCCGAACGACCGCGCCCTCGAGAATGTGGAGGACGGATTCGATGACGATCTCGACGTCCCGACCTACCGCAAGCTCGCTGAGCCAATGAACGAAGAAACCAACCGCGATGACAGCGACAACACCGCAACGCAGATTTTTCCGGGTGTGCCGGAAAAGCGCGTAGAGGAGGAGCCGGAGGCAGGCCAAGAAGACCTGACTCCGGAACCTGCCGCTGCATCAGAGACAGTGGCAGAGACAGAGGTCGAGCCGAGCTCGGAACCGGAGCCTGAAGTTCAGGATGAGCCGAAGAAGCGCTACGACGCCTACGCCGCCGCAGGCCGCACGGCACCTCAGGTGATTAGCCCTGCCGGCAAGCCTTCGCCGCGGGATGAACAGGCTGAAACTGAATCAGCGCCCGCGGCCGATAAAGAGTCGGAGGTAGCCCCAGAGTCGGAGGCAACCGAAATCTTTGAGCAGCCGGCTCGTAGTGAGCACGTTGATTCAGACGAGGATTTCAGCCAGCCGACGCAAGCCTTCTCGGCTTCTGAAGCGGCAGCAGCGTCCGCAGCGGGAGCTACTGCGAATAAGTCGGAAGCACAGCCAGTATTCGACGATGAGGCGGAGTCGACCTATGACTCCTCACGCAATTCCGCAGCTGAGACTCAGTATTTCGATGGATCGGATTTCGCTGAACCGACTGCGTCCCGCGATACCGCCGGTGCAGCTGGTGCCGCTGGTGTTGCAGGAGCAGGCGTAGGAGCTGCCGGGGCAACTGCTGCTACGACTACCGCCACTGCTGACGACGATGAAGACACGGATTTCTACGACGACAACGAACCGGAGTCCCGTCGCGGCACCACCGACTTCGGTCTCCTGCTGCTGCGCCTTGGCTTGGGCGCGCTGCTGCTGGTCCATGGCCTGACAACACTGCTCGGCTGGGGCAACTCCGGTGGCACCACTGCGCTGGAGACACAGTTTAGCCAGAACAACTTCGCCCTCGGCCCTGTGATGGCCACTGCCATCCCAACGGTTCAGCTCATCGCGGGTGCCCTGCTCATCCTGGGGCTCGCGACACCGCTGGCCGCGGCGTTGGCGCTGGCATTGTCCGCCTACCTCAGCATGTTTGATGTGGCTACCTCAGCCAATGGCGTGAATATCGTCGGCCAAGACTCCAGCAACCTCCAACTACAGCTGTTGATGACCGCCATGGCACTTGGCTTGCAGTTCACCGGCCCGGGCCGCATCGGCATCGACTTCGGACGCGGCTGGGCTCGTCGACCACTGGCATCGTCTTGGATCTTCGGAATTCTGTCCATCGCCGCAGCAGTTGGCCTGTGGTGGCTGACGACCGGCACGCTGCCGTTTATTGGCTAAGGCGGCTCGCAGCTACACAAACAGTCGAGCGACCTAAACTAGGTTCTCGGTTAGGGCCGGGGTACAATGCCCCCTATGCCAAAGTCGAGACACGCACTAAAGACCACCCTCGCGGTGGTCTTTTTCATGTCTTCGATAGGCGCTACAACGTCGATTCACTCACCCTCGACAGCCGCTGCCGGCGAGCACAATGAGGTTGCAGCCTCCGTCTCGTCGGCAAGCGCCTGGCCGACTCATGGGGTGAGTCTGCCGCGTATGAACCTCAACGCCGAAGGGTTGATCGAGACTGACCCGCGCACGCAAATGGCGGTGAGCTACGAGCCGGTGGGCGTGGGGTACAGCAGCCAGGCATCGCAACGCCCGCTGCCGGCGCTATCCCTGATTAAGTTGTATATCGGTCAGTATGTGCTCGAACACGGCACTGCCGACGATGCCGAGCGCGTCGAGAAGATGATTTCGCGTTCCGACGACGATTTGGCAGCCGACTTCTACCGGAAGTACCCGGAATCGGTCGATTCCATTGCGACCGAGTACGGCCTGTTCAACACTTCCGGCGGAGAAAAGTGGGGAGTATCGAGGACTACCGCGGAAGATGTGGTGTCTTTTATTTCCCAGCTTCGTCTGAAGCATCCTAATTCTGAGGTGCTCGAGGCGATGCGACACTGGTCGCCGATTGCTGCCGATGGCTATCGACAGAATTTTGGTCTTGCCGGGCTGCCCGGCTCTGAAGGCGCGAAAATGGGCTGGTCCAACCGGCGTTCGTGGCACTCTTCCGTTGTTTTTGGCCCCGGATATGTAATGGCGGCCATTACCGAGGGCGGCAAATATGCACACACCGAGGACGTCGCTGAGGGGATTGCCGACGTCGAATACCGGGATTTGGTGAAGCCTACGCAGAAGACTGGGCGCAAAGCCACTCTAGAAACGCAAAAGGCCCGTGCGGTAAGCACAGGCCTTTAAACGGGGTTGATTTAGCTAGTCGACAATGCGGACCGCGCCCTTATCCGCACTGGACGCCATCTTGGCGTATGCGCGCAGCGCCTTGGAGACCTTGCGCGGACGCGGCTTGTGCGGAGTAAATGGCTTATCGCGCTTGAGCTCCTCATCGCGGCGAGCGGCCAGCTCCTCGTCGGACACCTGAATCTCAAGGCGTCGTTCAGCGACATCGATGTACACCGGGTCGCCGTTGCGGACGAGACCGATTGCGCCGCCGGCAGCGGCCTCCGGGGAAACGTGGCCGATAGACAGTCCGGAGGAACCGCCGGAGAAGCGACCATCGGTGACCAGCGCACAGACCTTACCCAGGCCAGCGCCCTTGATGAATGCGGTCGGGTGCAGCATTTCCTGCATGCCCGGGCCGCCGGAAGGACCTTCGTAGATGACAAAGAGAACTTCGCCCGGCTGCAAGGTGCGGTTCAAGATGACCGAGACAGCCTCTTCCTGGCTCTCCACGACGCGAGCGGTGCCCTCGAAGTGGAACTGATCCTCGCCGATACCGGCGGTCTTCAGGACAGCGCCGTCCTCGGCGATATTGCCGCGCAGGACACACAGACCGCCTTCCTTGGTGTAGGCGTGGTCGAAGTCGCGGATGCAGCCATTTTCGGAGTCCGTATCCAGGCTCTCCCAGCGGTTGGACGTGGAGAACGGCTCGGTGGTGCGGACACCGCCAGGGGCTGCGTGGAACAGCTCAATCGCTTCGTCAGTGGCCTTGCCGCCGCGGATATCCCAGTTGTCCAGGTGCTCCTCCAGAGATGGGGAGTGAACGGAGCGGACATTCATTTGCAGCAGGTCCGCGCGGCGCAGTTCGCCGAGGATGGCTGGAATACCACCGGCGCGGTGGACATCCTCCATGTAATAGTCCGAGTTCGGTGCCACCTTGGACAGACAAGGCACGCGGCGGGAAATGGCGTCGATGTCGGAGAGGTCGAAGTCGATCTCGCCCTCCTGTGCGGCAGCGAGAATGTGCAGCACGGTGTTGGTGGAACCGCCCATGGCAACGTCGAGTGTCATTGCGTTGACAAAGGCATCGTGGTTGGCGATGTTGCGCGGCAGCACGGACTCGTCACCATCGTGGTAGTAGCTCTTCGCCAGGTCCACAATCAGTTCACCGGCGCGCGTGAACAAATCGCGACGCGCCTGCTGAGTTGCCAGGGTAGAACCGTTACCCGGCAGGGACAGGCCGAGGGCCTCGGTCAGGCAGTTCATCGAGTTTGCGGTGAACATACCCGAACACGATCCGCAGGTCGGGCACGCCGAGCGCTCGATGTCGAGCAGGTTCTTGTCATCGACCTTGTCGTTCGCGGATGCAGAAATAGCCGAGATGAGGTCAGAGCCGGGCTTGACGACGCCATCGATAACAACCGAAGATCCAGATTCCATCGGCCCGCCGGAAACGAAGACCACCGGGATATTCAGACGCAGAGCCGCATTGAGCATGCCCGGCGTGATCTTGTCACAGTTGGAAATACAGACCAATGCGTCAGCGGTATGAGCGTTGACCATGTACTCGACAGAGTCAGCAATAATCTCACGGGACGGCAGCGAGTAGAGCATGCCGTCGTGGCCCATCGCAATTCCGTCATCGACAGCAATGGTGTTGAACTCACGGGGGACACCACCGGCTGCGGTCACAGCTTCTGCGACGATGTCGCCAACGTCCTTTAGGTGCACGTGACCCGGAACGAACTGAGTGTAAGAGTTTGCAATTGCGATAATCGGCTTGCCGAAGTCGCCATCGGTCATGCCAGTTGCGCGCCATAGCGAACGCGCACCTGCAGCATTACGGCCGGCAGTGGTGACTTTAGAGCGAAGGGGAATCATGGGGGCTGCCCTTCCTAGATAGGGTGCAAGGTAGTTAATTATCCATATTAATCACAAAAAGCCCCTAATGTCTCATTTCGTGGTCACTAGTGTCCGCATAATGAGATTTAGGGGCTTTGTGGACTGCTTATATATTACTCGGCAGAGGCGTCACCTTTAGTCTTGGCACCTTTAACCTTGGTGCTTTTGGCCTTGGCATCAGCCTCAACCTCACTGGCCTTCTTCATTACGGAGTAGCCATCGCGGTCAAAGACCTCGACCTTGTCATTTTCCGCCATGCGAGCCGAAGTAATCGGATCCGGAATCAGACCGCCGGTGGCTTCCTTCAACTCGGGCAGTGAATTAAACGAGATGGCCGGCAGAGCGATACGCTCATCTGACTTGGTGACCGCAAAGGCTCGACCGCCCTTGTTGAAGAAGATGCCTGCAAAATCACTCCAGGGCACCGAACGACGCTGGGACAGTAGGTAAACCGCAGTGATGCCGCGTGGCCCCACGGTGGTGCGTACTCGGAAAATCCAAAGCGTATAAATCAACGGTGCCAGGAAGGTAACGGCCAGCCACGGGGTAAAGCCGGTGGCAATTACACACAGCACGACCATGAACGCAACGATGAACAGATGCGTCTTCTGTGGGCGAAATCGCTGCGTCGCAATTTTTGGCTGTGGAGTCGAGTCAGTCATGGCCTTTGATTGTAGCGGGTAGTTCGGATTGGTTAGTGCACGGTAGGCGGTTGCGCGTTATTGCGTATCAGCCGAGTTCGGTTCCGCGTTGTTAGTGGAGTCCGTCGACTGCGATCCGCCAGTGTCCTCGGTGCCAGTGTTGCTCTGGTCAGTGCTTGGCTGGGTGGAGGTGGTGGTCGAAGGTGCGCGGTTCTGTGTGTTCTGCGGCTGCTGAGAAGTCTCCGTTGGCTGGTCCTGAGACGTCTGATTCTGCTGAGTGGTCTCGGTGGGCTGCACATTCTGTGTGGTACTAGTCGGCTGGTTGGATGACTGCGGTGCCGACGACTCTTCCGAGTCCTCTTCCTGTGTCGCTACGCGATCGTTCCACCTACTTGGTGCCAACCATCCAGATGGGCCGTCCTCAGTTTCGACTGTCATCAGGTTCAAAATGAAGAGAATCAGTAACGTTACCAAGAGCACAATCGTCGAAACGCGAGCGCGTCCACCTGCGGAGAGGATTCGCCGGACCTTCTGGCGGTTCGTGAGCGTCTTCCAGTCAGGATGGCTAACCAGCTTGCGGATGGCATTGTTGCTTCCGCTGTCCTCCTGCTCGCGTCGAGCATCATCGAGGTCGGCACCCGCATGCGGCAGGTCGGATCGCTCGTTCCCGTCTTGCTTATCGACGGTCTGAGTTTCCAACAGCTTGGTTTCTGCGGTATCCGGCTGGGCAGTAGTGTCCGCTACCGCTTCGACAACTTCGGTTGGAGCGCTGTCGCCGTCGTCAAGCTGTTGTTTTTTCGCTTGCTTAGCATCGGCCTGCCTGAGCTGTTCAATCATCGTGTCATCGCGGACATGACCGGTGATTTCTTCGGCGGGAGCAAACGGGGTCTGTTGGGCGCGCTCGCCGTAGTCATCCCACCAAGTGTCGATGACTGCGGCGCGGATAGCACGCTCGATGAGCCATTGGTCGCCCGGTTTGCAGTCGACAATCAAGCGCATAGTGACGGTCCACGGCAGGCCCATAACCGTCGGCGGATTGAGCTCCGTGGAGGACTGCAGCTTGATCTCGGAGAGAACTGCATCCTTGACGGAGTCCAGTGCGATTGCACGCTTGGCGGCGACGACAGTGCGCTCTTCCAAATCCTTAATGGAGCCACCGGCGGTCATCGGTACGGGAACTTCAACAACAGCACGGGACCACTGCGAGGAGTAGTTGATACACATGCGTGCCTCGGAGTTCGGCACGATGATTTCCTCGCCGTTTAGGGTACGGATGGTGGTGGCGCGCAATGTCATATTGACCACGTCACCCTGCACGGTGCCCGAAGGGGCATGGAACTCAACCCAGTCGCCAATGCCGTACTGCTTCTCGGCGATGATGAACAGTCCGCCAAGGAAGTCGGCGATGACTCCCTGTGCGCCAAAACCAACAGCGGCGGAAACAACCGTCGCGGGGATAGCGGCGGCGGTTAGTGAGATTCCGAATTTCGACAGAATCGCGATGATTAAGACGAAGTATGCAATGACTTCGACGATGTAAACCACAGCGCCAATTAGTGCGCGCCGTCCCTTGGACTGCTCCTCTTCGGAGGAGATGTTTCCGTCCGCAATTGCCAGAACGAAACGTCGGATACGGGGAACAAGAATTAGCAGAATGGCCAGACATGCGATGGCAAGGCCGTTATTGGCCACCCATTGCCATGCCCGTAACAACATGTATTGCAAGAATTCCATGCCATCCACCGTAGGGCGTTCGCCTTAATATGCGCTGAGTTTAAAGGTAAAGAATTATGCATAAAGACGAGCTTTGGGCTTGAGGCTTGCGGGGTTCAGGCGTGTAGGGCTTGGGTGTGCAGGTTTGGGTGTCCCCGGGGTCGTGGTCGGGGAGTTTCTGGGTAGAGTGATTCCCAAAGTTGGGGTGGGGTTCTCGTTGGAATCGGGTGGATGCTCGGGGTGTGATGCGGATGGTGTGTCCAATTGGCGGGATTGACTTCTCACTATGTGGACGTTAGGGTTGTAGCCAACGCCACATTCGTAGCTTCTTTGCGTGAATGTGAGTTGAGTAGTTGCCCACCATGATCCAGGAGCGAAATCGTGAACGCGCACGAGCAGCACACCCCATCGCCCGCCCAATTCGCGGCTAAGGCGCGCACCAGCGCCCCCGAGCGAATTTCTGGTGCACGAGCCATTGTCCGATCCCTTGAAGAGCTTGGTGTCGAGGTAGCCTTCGGTATTCCCGGTGGTGCAGTGCTTCCGCTCTACGATCCGATTTATGACTCGGAAAAGCTCCGCCACGTCCTCGTGCGTCACGAGCAGGGAGCTGGCCACGCTGCCACTGGTTACGCGCAGGTTTCCGGCAAGGTCGGTGTCTGTATCGCGACTTCCGGTCCGGGTGCTACTAACCTGGTGACCCCGCTCGCGGATGCTCAGATGGACTCCGTTCCAGTTGTCGCTATCACAGGTCAGGTCGGTCGTCCGCTGCTGGGTACTGACGCTTTCCAGGAGGCTGACATTCGCGGTGTGACCATGCCGATTACTAAGCACAACTTCATGGTCACCGAAGCTCAGGACATCCCGCGCGCCCTCGCTGAGGCATTCCACCTGGCTTCTTCTGGCCGTCCAGGTCCGGTTCTGGTTGATGTCCCGAAGGACCTCCAGAATACGATGATCGACTTCACCTGGCCGCCGGAGATTGATCTGCCGGGCTACCGTCCTGTGACGACTCCGCATCAGCGCCAGATTGATGAAGCAGCTGAGATGATTGCTGCAGCCAAGCGTCCGGTGCTCTACATCGGTGGTGGCGTCATTAAGGCTGATGCTTCCAAGGAGCTGGTCGAGTTCGCCGAGCAGACTGGGGTTCCGGTCGTGACCACTCTGATGGCTCGCGGCGCATTCCCGGACTCGCACCCGCTGCACATGGGTATGCCGGGTATGCACGGCAAGGTGTCCGCCGTCGCTGCTCTGCAGAAGTCCGATCTGCTCATCACTATCGGCGCGCGTTTCGACGACCGTGTTACCGGTGATCTGAATTCCTTCGCACCGAACGCGAAGGTTATCCACGCCGACATTGACCCGGCAGAGATTGGCAAGCTCCGTGAAGTTGATGTTCCCATCGTCGGCGATGCCCGCGAGGTCCTTGCCGCACTTAGCGAGTCCTACACCAAGCTCGGTCTTAGTCGCCCGCAGATTGCCGACTGGCTGAAGCTTCTCGACGGTCTCCGCGACGAGTTCCCCCTCGGGTGGGAAGAGCCCGCTGATGGTGCAATCGCTCCGCAGTTTGTAATTCAGACTCTGTCCGACATCGTTGGCCCGGAGGCCATTTATGCCGCTGGCGTCGGCCAGCACCAGATGTGGGCAGCGCAGTTCGTCCAGTACGAGAACCCGCGCACCTGGCTTAACTCCGGTGGTGCCGGCACGATGGGCTACTCAATCCCGGCTGCGATGGGCGCCAAGGCGGCTGCTCCAGAAAAGGAAGTCTGGGCCATTGATGGTGACGGTTGCTTCCAGATGACCAATCAGGAGCTGACCACCTGTGCAATGGAAGGTTTCCCCATCAAGGTTGCCTTGATCAACAACGGTAACCTGGGCATGGTTCGTCAGTGGCAGACGCTGTTTTACGACCAGCGCTACTCCAACACCAAGCTGCGCCCGGAGGATAACTCCTACCTGCCGGACTTCGTCCAGCTCTCCGAGGGGCTTGGCTGCGTGGCTATTCGCGTGACCAAGAAGGAAGACGTCGCGGCGGCGATTAAGAAGGCACGCGAGATTAATGACCGACCGGTGGTTATTGACTTCATTGTCGGTGAGGATGCTCAGGTGTGGCCGATGGTGGCAGCTGGCAAGTCCAATGATGAGGTCGAATACGCCCGCGGTCTGCGCCCGCTGTTCAACGATGAGAATTCAGCAGCTGAGGCCCCGGCTGACATCCACGGCACTGTTGTGGACAACGCCGAGGACGCCGCGAAGCAGCCCGACGCTAACCACCCGTCCATGAAGACCCGCTAATCGGGATCCGAAGCAACAGGAAGTGAGTCCCAAAATGGCTGAACTGCACACTCTATCCGTGTTGACCCTCGATGAACCGGGAATTCTGGTCCGCATTGCGGGCATGTTCACCCGCCGAGGTTTCAGCATCCAGTCGATTACCTCGGGTGAAACTGAGACCGAGGGAGTCAACCGCATCACCGTCGTGGTTGAGACGGAGACGCTGCCGATCGAACAGATCACTAAGCAGCTGAACAAGCTGGTACCCGTGCTGAAGGTGGTCCGCCAGCCCCCAGAGACCATGGTGTCGCGCGGACTGCTAATGGTGAAGGTTTCCTGCGACAACACCAATCGTCCGCAGGTTGTCGATGCCGCCAATCTCTTCCGTGCCCGTGTGGTGGACGTTTCTCAAGAGTCTGTCATCATTGAGGCGACGGGTGAGCGCTCGAAGCTTGTAGCCCTGCTGGAGGTCCTCGAGCCGTTTGGTATCCGTGAGCTCATTCAGTCCGGTACCGTCGCAATGGCACGCGGGCCGAAGCCGATGCTCCAGACCCGCTAACAACTAAACGCTAAGATTTTTAACGAACCCGATTCGAAAAGAGGCTAATTTTAATGGCTATTGAACTGCTGTACGACGACGATGCTGATCTGTCCATCATCCAGGGACGTAAGGTCGCCATCCTGGGCTACGGTTCCCAGGGCCACGCTCACGCTCAGAACCTGCGCGAGTCCGGTGTCGAGGTTGTTATCGGTCTGCGTGAAGGTTCCAAGTCCGCTGTGAAGGCCCAGGAAGCTGGCTTCGAGGTTAAGTCCAACGCAGATGCCGCTGCATGGGCAGACGTTATTATGGTGCTGGTTCCGGACACCACCCAGGCAAAGGTTTACAGCGAGGACATCGAGCCGAACCTGAAGGACGGCGACGCGCTGTTCTTCGGCCACGGTCTGAACATCCACTTCGACCTCATCAAGCCGGCTGACAACATCACCGTCGGTATGGTTGCTCCGAAGGGCCCGGGTCACCTGGTTCGTCGTCAGTTCGTCGATGGCAAGGGCGTTCCGTGCTTGATTGCTGTTGACCAGGACCCGAAGGGCGAGGGCCGCGACCTGGCTCTGTCCTACGCTGCGGCTATCGGTGGTGCCCGTGCTGGCGTTATCCCGACCACCTTCGAGGCAGAGACTGTGACCGACCTGTTCGGTGAGCAGGCTGTTCTCTGTGGTGGCACCGAGGAACTGGTCAAGGTCGGTTTCGAGGTTCTGGTTGAAGCTGGCTACGAGCCGGAGATGGCATACTTCGAGTGCCTGCACGAGCTGAAGCTGATTGTTGACCTGATGTTCGAGGGCGGTATTGCCAACATGAACTACTCGGTCTCCGACACCGCTGAGTTCGGTGGCTACCTGTCTGGCCCGCGCGTTATTACCGCTGATACCAAGCAGCACATGCGCGAGATTCTGTCTGACATTCAGGACGGCTCCTTCACCAAGCGCCTGATTGCCAACGTCGAGGGCGGCAACAAGGAACTCGAGGACCTGCGCGCTTCCTACAACAACCACCAGATTGAAGAGGTCGGCTCCAAGCTGCGCGACCTGATGAGCTGGGTTAAGGTCGACGCTCGCGCTGAGACTGCCTAAGTTTATTGTTTAAGCGAATCCTTCGCTTGTTCGCGAAGTAGGGCTTCATCACTGAGCTTCACCGCCGTGATGAGGCCCTTTTCGTATCTCTCTTACTAGTTTTCTTTCACTGAAACGGGTGGGGTAGACGTCTGAGCTAGAAGCAACTACTGCCAAACGGGTGTAGCCCCAGTCCTATCCGGGGTTCTAATCTGGGTTGAAAGGTCTCCCTCAACAAAGACGTTCGATAGTCTAATCGTTGAAATCAAATCATTTCACGGAGGTAAATGTGCGAGTATCCGCAATGACGCGGCGCGTGACGGCAACCGTTGCCCTGACGGTCAGCCTGGCGTTGGGGTCAAGTGCCTTGGTCGCGTGTGGAAATTCCGACAGCGCTGTTTCCACGAAGAAGGTGGACGCTGAATCGACGGTGCTTAGCGACGACATCGCAGCGTCGGAAAGCCTGATCGACAGTTCGGAAGCGGTTGTCGTTTCCTCGGCTGGCTCTGCTGAGCAGCGTAGGGCGGCAGGCATCGCCGTTGCTGCTGGTCTGCCGATGCTAGTGGCTGGTTCTGCCGAAGATGCGGAAGATGACACTACTGCCAAGAGCCCGAAGAAGGACGCTCGTGGCCGTGATACTGGCGCCGATATCGCCGATGTGGAAAAAGAGATTGACCGCCTGGGCGCAAAGACAGTCCTTACTGTGGGGGCAGTTGACCTGACTGGGGAAGAGGGCCGTCAGATCATTGCGGATCCGGGTACGACCGATGGCCTTAAGGAGCTCGTCGGTACCGAGTTTAAGGTTCTCAAGGAGACGGAGTCGAAGCCGACTCGCGCTGTCGTTGAGATGGATCCGGAGAAGCCAACTGTCGTTGAGGGCGACGCAACGAAGGATGGGGCAGCCAACCAGGAGGCTCAGGATCGCGCCAGCGATGGGCAGGACGACAAGGGACAGGAGAGCGTCACCCTGCCGAAGGGATCTCCGAAGGAAGTTAAGGACACGTTGGCACTGGCCGCACCAGGTACCGGTTTGGCCTCCATTGCTACGGCCCGCGCCGCTGGCCTGAAGGTCAGTTGGCTGCCGGTGGGCGACGCGCGTGCTACCTCTGAGTCGATTTCCGCTGCTCGCGACGGCGAGTCCCTGATTGCTCTGGGTAAGGTCTTCGGCGATAAGGACAAGTTCGATCAGTCCATCGAGCTGGCCAAAGATGACAAGGTCAAGGAGCTGCCAGGTGGAGGCACACTGCTGTTCCCCGGCCGTCATCTGATTGCAACGTATGGTCACCCGGGTGTCGCTCCATTGGGCGTGATGGGCGAGGATAATCCGGAGGATGCCGTCGCACGTGCGAAGGACTACGTCAAGCAGTACGAGAAGTTCGCCGATGACCCGGTACTGCCGGCCTTCGAAATTATTGCTTCGGTTGCACAGGCCGACCCGGGCCCGCGCGGTGACTACTCCGAGCCGGCGCCGGTTGAGACTCTGAAGCCGTACGTCGAGGCCATGACCAAGGCCGGCGGCTACGTCATCATCGACCTGCAGCCGGGAAGCGCAGACTTCCTGGACCAGGCCAAGTTCTACGAAGAACTGCTGAAGATGCCAAATGTCGGTTTGGCGCTGGACCCGGAGTGGAAGATGGAACCAGGGCAGGTTCCGGCGACCCAGGTTGGTCACGTTAAGGCTGAAGAAGTCAACCGCGTTGCTGATTGGCTGGCTGAGCTGACTCGTAAGAACAACCTTCCGCAGAAGATGCTGATGCTGCACCAGTTCCAGCTACAGATGATTCGTGACCGCGAGACGCTGGACCTGTCGCACCCGGAGCTGGCATTCGTTCTGCATGCCGACGGCCATGGCACCGCGCAGGAAAAGTTTGAGACCTGGAACGTCATGTTGCAGGATTTGCAGCCGGAGATTTTCGAGGCGTGGAAGAACTTCATCGACGAGGATCAGCCGATGTTTACTCCTGAGGAGACCATGAACATCGAGCCGCGTCCGTGGTTGGTTACGTACCAGTAGGTTATAGACCAGCAGAAATAAAAATATAACGCGAAATATTTGCCGACTTGAATGTCGGGGGCAACGGCGCTTACTCCCTAAACAAAGGGTAGTAAGCGCCGTTTTGCTTAGGTAAGTCCCCCCGTGTCTCACCCCCAGAGTTTATGATGAGACGTAATGTGCGTGCACGCTTTAGTAGTTTTCTTAAGTGACACCGCACATACCGCATAAACTTTTCGAGACAAACCAGGAGATGCTTGTGAGCCAGAACGCTCGCCCCGTTGTCCTCATCGCCGACAAGCTGGCACAGTCCACTGTGGACGCATTGGGGGATTCCGTTGAGGTCCGTTGGGTAGATGGCCCGAACCGCGCTGAGCTCCTGGCTGCGGTTGGTGACGCTGACGCACTTCTCGTCCGCTCTGCTACCACCGTGGATCAGGAAGTCCTCGAGGCTGCTCCGAATCTGAAGATCGTCGGCCGTGCCGGCGTTGGCCTGGATAACGTCGACATCGATACCGCTACCAAGCGCGGCGTCATGGTTGTCAACGCTCCGACCTCCAATATTCACTCTGCATGTGAGCACGCAATCGCACTGCTGCTGGCCACCGCCCGCCAGCTGCCGGCTGCGGACGCGTCCCTGCGTGAAGGGGAGTGGAAGCGCTCTTCCTTCAAGGGCGTCGAAATCTTCGGCAAGACCGTCGGTATCGTCGGTTTCGGTCACATCGGCCAGCTGTTTGCGCAGCGTCTCGCTGCTTTCGAGACCAACATCATTGCGTACGATCCGTACGCGAACCCGGCCCGTGCTGCTCAGCTCGGTGTTGAGCTGGTTGAGCTGGAAGAACTGATGGCTCGCGCTGATTTCGTGACCATCCACCTGCCGAAGACCAAGGAAACCGCTGGCATGTTCGATGCTGAGCTCCTGGGCAAGGCCAAGAAGGGTCAGATCATCATTAACGCTGCCCGCGGTGGTCTCGTCGACGAGCAGGCGCTTGCCGACGCGATCAAGGCTGGCAACATCCGCGGTGCTGGCTTCGACGTGTACGCGACCGAGCCGTGCACGGATTCCCCGCTGTTTGGCCTGCCGGAAACTGTTTGTGCTCCGCACCTGGGTGCCTCCACCGTTGAGGCTCAGGACCGCGCCGGTACCGATGTTGCTAAGTCCGTACTGCTGGCACTGGCTGGCGAGTTCGTCCCGGATGCGGTCAACGTTTCCGGTGGCGCTGTCGGTGAAGAGGTGGCTCTGTGGCTCGAGCTGGCTCGTGAGCTGGGTCTGGTTGCTGGCGGTCTGCTCGAGGGCGCTCCGGCCGCTGTTGAGGTTACCGCTCGCGGTGAGCTGCACACTGAGGACGTTAACGTTCTGGGTATGGCAGCAATCCGTGGACTGTTCTCCCTCATGGTGGAAGAGCCGGTCACTTTCGTCAACGCTCCGCGTATTGCAGAAGAGCGTGGTGTGACCTTCACTGTCGAGACCGAGCCGGAGTCCGTCTCCCACCGCTCCGTTCTCGAGGTCAAGGTCATCGGTGCTGATGGCTCCACCGCTACCGTCGTTGGTGCTCTCACTGGTCTGAACCGCGTCGAGAAGATTGTTCGCATCAATGGCCGCGGCATCGACATGCGCGCTCAGGGCCGTAACCTCTTCCTGCTGTACAAGGACGTCCCGGGTGCTCTGGGTCGCGTTGCTACCACCCTGGGTCAGTCCGGCATCAACATCGAAGCTGCTGCTCTGTCTCCGCAGGAAGCGGATCAGACTGCCATCCTGGTGCTGCGCGTTTCCAAGGAGGTTCCGGAGGAGCTCGTCGAAAAGATTACCGAGGATATCTCCGCTACCCACGCTCTGCAGCTCGAGCTGGACTAGTTCTGAGCGCCTAAGCGCTTTAGAGCTAGTCTCTAGTGCAACTTCTACTGCATGAAAAAATCCCCTCCGCATGGAGGGGGTTTTTGTTTCCCAGCTGATATATGCGGCCGTAGCCCTATTGCCTAGCCCTTCATCGAGCCCTGCTCAATCATGTTGACGTGGAAGTCGAAGGCAGTGCGCAGGTCGTGCGGGGTAGACATGCCCGGAGCGGTCTTCAGCGCGCGCTCGTAGTACTCCTCCAGCAGTGGCTGGTACTCCGGGTGTGCAACGGAAATCATCTTCGCCACGCGGTCACGCGGTGCCAGGCCACGCAGGTCAGCGAATCCACGCTCGGTAATGATGACCATGGCGTCGTGCTCGGTGTGGTCAATGTGCGAAGCGAACGGAACGATAGTCGAAATCGCACCGTCCTTCGCCAGCGACGGCGAGATGAACGAGGAAACGAAGGCGTTACGGGTGAAGTCACCGGAACCACCGATACCGTTCATCATTCGGGAGCCGTTGATGTGGGTGGAGTTGACGTTGCCGTAGATGTCGGCCTCAATCATGCCGTTGGTGGCGATGAGGCCGACGCGACGGACAACCTCCGGGTGGTTAGAAATCTGCTGCGGGCGCAGAATGATGTTCTCGCGGTAGCGAGCAGCCTCGTTGTTCATGCGCTCGGCCGCTTCCGGAGACAGGGAGAAGGAGGTAGCCGAAGCGACGGTCATCTTGCCTGCGTCAATCAGGTCAATCATGCCGTCCTGAATAACCTCGGTGTAGGCCTTGATGTTCTCAAACTTGGAGTCCAACAGACCTGCCATCACGGCGTTCGGCACGTTACCGACGCCCGACTGCATAATGTACTGGTCGTAAGCCAGGCGCCCCGCGCGAACTTCGCCCTCGAGGAAGTCGAGGAAGTGTCCGGCAATGGCCTTCGAGGTCTCATCCAACGGCTTGAACGGGGAGTTGCGGTCCGGTGCGTTGGTCTCGACAACAGCGACAACCTTGTCCAGGTTGATGTCGATGTAAGGGGTACCAATGCGATCACCCGGGGCGTTGATCGGCACCGGCGTGCGGTTAGGCAGGTGCTGAATGCGGTAGATGTCGTGCATGCCCTCGAGTTCCTCGGACTGCCACGAGTTGACCTCAATGATGATCTTGTCAGCGTTGTCCATCCACTCGACGTTGTTGCCAACGCTTGACGACGGAACGAGGTGTCCATCTTCCGTAATACGAGTGACCTCAACAATTGCGGCGTCAATCGGCAGGAAGCCCTGCTCGATATACAGCGCGGAGTGGGAGAGATGGATGTCCTGGTACTTCGCCTTGCCGGAGTTGATGGACTTACGCAGTGCCGGATCGCCCTGGTACGGCATGCGGTAGCGGATGATGTCAGCTTCTGCCATCACGCCGTCACAGTCCGGGGCAGTGGAAGCGCCGGTGTAGATGTCGACAGCGAACTCTTCACCCTTGGCGTGGAGTTCCTTGCCACGGTTTGCCAGCGCAGTCGGCAGAGCCTTCGGGTAGCCAGCACCGGTGAAGCCAGAGATGCCGAGGGCATCACCATGATTGATAAACTGTGCAGCCTCGTCGGCGGTCATTACCTTGCCGCGCAAACCGGCATGTGCGATGCGATCAGACATGTCATCTCCTAGATAGACTGTTCGACTTTAGTTTTGTCGCCTAACCTAGCATGCGCTAACAGTGTGTTGCCACACTCGCAGGTTGAGAAGTGATTTATGACACTCAGATCGCTTCAGTTGGTCGCTTATCGGCGCTCTTCCAGGGGCTTTGTTACAGCAATTCCCGCACTTCTTCGTCGGTCAGCATCGCATCCTCGAATGCCTGCAGTGTGGCCTCTGGGTTAAATTTCACACCGATGAGTACGACCTCGTTGGATGGGGGGACATCGGTCTGCGCCCACATGACGGCAGGGGTGATTTTCAGGTTCGGCCCCGCCTGACTCCACACGTGGGCGACTTCAAGGCGGTCGGAAATCCAGCAGTGCCCCTTGGATCGTACGAGGCCCTTTGTGCCGCGGAGAGCCTTGATTAGTCGTTCGCGGTCGAAGGGTCGGTTGCCTCGGAAAACAACCGAAGAAATGCCGTATTCTTCAGTCTCCGGCGTGTGGGGATTCGCAAGTTCTTCTGCATATCCGTGGAAAGTGGCCGCGGTACCTTCGTCGTAAAGCGATGCGTCGAGAATGGCAGAGGTGGCGATTTCGCCGTTAGTCACGCGGACGATGCGTGCGCGGGGGTTCATTGCGCGGATCGTTTCCTCGGTACCGCCGGTGAGCTTTTCGCCTGCGAGGTCGGATTTGGTGATGAGGATGAGATCGGCGAATTCCACCTGGTCGACAAGGAGGTCGGCGACCGTGCGTTCGTCGTCAGGCAGCGCGCGCCCCTGACGGAGATTGTCGAGGAATGTAGAGGCGTCGACGAGCGTGACCATTGTGTCGATGGGGGCGATGTCGGCGAGACGGCGGCCGTCGTCGAATTCCCACTCGAAGGTAGCGGCGACTGGCATGGGTTCGGAGATGCCGGTGGATTCGATGACGATGTGTTCGAATTTGCCGCTGCGCGCGAGCTTGCCGACGTTTTCAACGAGGTCATCTCGCAGTGTGCAGCAGATGCAGCCGTTGGACATTTCGATGAAACGATCCTCGCCGCGCTCGAGATATGTGCCCTGCTCGATGAGGGCGGCGTCGACGTTGACTTCCGAGAAGTCGTTGACGATGACCGCGATTTTGCGCCCCTGTGAGTTTGCCAGGAGGTTGTTCAGCAGGGTGGTCTTACCGGCGCCCAGGAATCCGGACAGGACGGTGACGGGAGTGGTCTGGGTGGTGCTATCAGAAAATTCGGTAGAAGTCACTCGACAAGATTAGCGTACTGAAAATGATTATCAATAACTAGTGTATGAATTGGGCTGTGTGAGGGGCTGTAAATGTGTTGCATGACTGATTATTGGTCGGTTGTGACTTAGGGCATAAAACGGTGTTGTAGTCGGCTTTAGTGTCGCGTGAAGTGTGCCTAAAATGGGGGCGCTTTCGGGCATCTGAATGAAAGGCGCTAACCGCTTCGTTGATAGGGTTGGGGGTGTGCTTTGGTGTTCGAAGCACTACCCCCGATAGTCGCGTTGGGGGATATAGAAAGGTGAATTCATGTCAGATCGTATTGCCCATGCTGGTCTCAAATCCAAGGTGATGACCGCGCAGGAGGCGGCGCAGTTCATCAACCACGGAGACATGGTGGGCTTTGCCGGATTTACCGGTGCTGGCTACCCGAAGGTTGTCCCGCCGGCTCTCGCTGAGCGCATCGAGGCCGCTCACGAGCGTGGCGACGAGTTTAAGATTAAGGTCTTGACCGGCGCGTCTACCGCTCCGGAACTTGATGGTGCGCTGGCGAAGGCCAATGGTGTTGAGTGGCGTATGCCGTACCAGTCCGACCCGGGAATGCGTAACCGTATTAATGCAGGCGATGCCTTCTATAGTGATATTCACCTGTCGCACTCTGGCCCGATGACTGAGCAGGGCTTCTTTGGCCCGGTCAATGTTGCCGTGGTCGAAGCTGTTCGCATTAAGGCCGATGGCTCCCTTATTCTTTCCTCTTCGGTTGGTAACAGCATTTCTTACCTCAATGCTGCAGAGAAGATCATTATTGAGGTCAACTCCTGGCAGTCCGAGGATCTCGAGGGTATGCACGACATCTACAGTGTCGGCCTGCCTCCGAACCGTAAGGAGATTCCGATTGTGAACCCGGGGGACCGCATCGGCACTCCGGATGTTCAGATTGATGTTGATAAGGTTGTCGCTGTCGTCGAGACGAATGCCGAGGACCGTAACTCGCCGTTCAAGCCGCTGGACGATGACTCTAAGGCCATTGCCGGCTACCTGCTCGACTTCCTCGATGGTGAGGTCAAGGCCGGTCGTCTGCCGGAGAACCTGCTGCCGATGCAGTCGGGTGTCGGTAACATTCCGAACGCCGTGCTCGCAGGTCTGCTGGATTCCAAGTATGAGAACCTGACCTCCTTCACTGAGGTTATCCAGGACGGCATGGTCGACCTGATGGATGCTGGCAAGCTGACCGTGGCTTCCGGTACTGCATTCTCGCTGTCTCCTGAATATGCGGCGCGTATGAATGAGAATGCCGCTGACTACCGCGAGAAGATCGTTCTGCGTCCGCAGGACATCTCCAATAATCCGGGGCTGGTCCGCCGCATGGGGCTGATTACCACCAACGGCATGATCGAGGCTGACATCTACGGCAACGTCAACTCCACCCACGTAGCTGGTTCGCGCATGATGAACGGCATCGGTGGTTCCGGTGACTTCACCCGTAACGCCTACATCTCCACGTTTGTGTCCCCATCGCTGGCTAAGAATGGCGACATTTCCGCAATTGTGCCGATGGTCTCTCACGTTGACCACACTGAGCATGACGTGATGGTCATCATCACCGAACAGGGCCTGGCTGACCTCCGTGGACTGGCGCCGCGTCAGCGTTCCCGTGTCGTCATTGAGAAGTGTGCGCACCCGATGTACAAGGAGGCGCTGCTCGAATACGTCGAGCGTGCTGAGAAGGCGACGCCGTACCTGCACACTCCGCATGATCTGGGTACTTCTTACGACTTCCACCGTCGTTTCCTCGAAAACGGTTCCATGAAGCCGGTCGACTAGGTTTCTAGTGCGGTTCCCGCTTTGCGACGAAGTTTGCGTCGTAGGGCGGGATTTTCTTTCGATATCGGTTCGAAATAGTGTTCGAATAATGTAGTGTTTTTTGGGGTGCGCAGCGGTTTGAATCCGGGGTGGGGGATATGGTGTGGGCGAATTGATAAAGAACTGTTCGTTAGGGGACCTCGTTAGGGAGGGGACAGTGCAATGTCAGAGTTGGAATCGTGTGGGGAATTTCGCTTCAGTCATGAGGTGAGGGCTCATCCGCTCGCTGAAGTAATGCGGGAGATTAATCGTCTGCAGATGGTTATCGCCCAGCGGGTCGCACCGCCGGATGATGGTGATGTTGAAGCTCATTTAGCTTATTGGTCGGTGGTGCTTGGGGTCTCACGCGCCGAAGTGAACAAATATATGGAAATTGGCTACATGCTTGGACGTATGCCGCAACTAGCGGAAATGTGTCAGGAGCGCGGGCATTTGTCAATGAGGCATTTAGCAATGCTTGGTAAACATACCCGGCCTGTGGCTGATGGCAAGGTTGACGCGGTGGAGTCGGGTCTCGTGGACGTCGTTAAGCCTAGGCGCGACGGGGAGGCGCTCCGTGGCGTGCGTGCGATGGCAACGCGGGTGCAGCGAGTGATTGGTGAGTGTGCTCCGGAAGTGCGGCCACGTGATGTGGATGTCGCCGGGTTGCAGGCTGATAGGGTCCTGGCTCGGAATGTGGAGGCGACCGTAGATGCTGCAATTGATGCGGCTGCGTACCAAGTCGAGGAGGGTGGAGAGTCTGCGGATAGTCCTGAGGAATCGCAAGAGGTGCAGGAGGTTCAAGCTGCGGCTCTCGACTACTTTGGCGATCGTATGACGGCTAAGGAGTTTATCGCGGTTGATGAACATGGTGACGCTGGAGTTACGATACTGACTACTGTGCTCGAGCGGCATCATGCGGTGGAAGCGCTTGCAATCATCGATGCAGTGGCAGCGAAGATGAAAGTAAGCCGCGCGGTTGCCTTCATGCATGCGCTGCGCGGTACCTGTGATGTCGAAGTGAATCTGGAGCTCTTTCGGGTGCTCACTCCTGGGGTGGATGGTGAGCCTGAAAATACTCCAGTATGGCTCGCTGGCGCAGGTTGGCTTTCTTCGCTGGTGGCCGAGTCTTGGCTGAAACGAGTGTCCGCATTGCGGGTGCTGGGGGATAGTGCGGTCGAAGGTTACCGTCCCTCCGAGTCCCAACGCGCATTCGTACGAGCCCGTGACGGTGTGTGCAGCTTTCCTGGTTGTGATGTCCCTGCGGAAAAGTGCGATATCGACCATATTGTGGAATTTGATCACAGCCTTTCCGGTGGCGAGCGGCAAAAGGAAGGGGCCACGCACACAGATAATCTCCACTGCCTCTGTCGACGGCATCACAACCTCAAAACTGCCGGTATGTGGCGAGTTGTTCGAGGTGATGATGGGACTGAGGCCTGGACGTTCCTCTCTTGTGATGAAGGGCCGTTTGCGAGGCCGGAAAAGGCGCATACGGGACATGGTCGGTATACCTTTGCCTCGCAGACAGAAAAGAAGACTACTGCGCTAGCTGAACACAATGAGAAGCGTCGCAAATTGCATGATAGTCTCCGCGGTCTTGTGGATAAGGTGCGACGGGATTTGGAAAAGGAGAAGGCGGTAGATGGGGTGGATTGCGAAAGTGATGGAGCTGACAAAAATCGTGGAGACAGTGACGGGGGTGAGCGCTAGGTTCTGCTACACTCATTTGTGTCCATATAGTGAGAAGGGTATCTCAAAAAATGACTGAGGCAGGAAAGCTGAAGATCGCCGTCATCCCGGGTGATGGCATCGGCACGGAAGTTACGGCAGAGGCGCTGAAGGTGCTCAAGGCTGCTATCGGCGAGTTCGACACCACCGAGTATGACCTCGGCTCGCGTCGCTACTTGCGCAATGGTGAACTGCTTACCGACGCTGACCTTGACTCCCTGCGTGAGCACGACGCTATTCTGCTCGGCGCCATCGGCGACCCGGCGAACGTTCCTCCGGGCGTTCTCGAGCGCGGCCTGCTGCTGAAGATGCGCTTCGCGCTGGATCACCACGTCAACCTGCGTCCTTCCAAGCTCTTCCCGGGTGTCGAATCACCGCTGAAGAACCCGGGCGAAATTGATTTCGTGGTCGTCCGCGAGGGAACCGAAGGCGCCTACACTGGTAACGGCGGTGCGATTCGCGTCGGCACGCCACACGAGGTTGCCAATGAAACCTCGGTCAATACCCGCTTCGGTGCTGAGCGCGTTGTTCGCTACGCCTTCGAGCTGGCTATGACCCGCCGCAAGAAGCTGACGCTTGTCCACAAGACCAATGTGCTGGTGCACGGCGGCGGTATGTGGCAGCGCACGGTCGATGAGGTGGCTAAGGAATACCCAGAGGTAGATGTCGATTACTCGCACATCGACGCTGCGACGATTTACCTCGTCACTAATCCTTCGCGTTTCGACGTCATTGTCACCGACAACCTCTTCGGCGACATCATTACTGATGAAGCTGGTGCAGTGTCGGGCGGTATCGGCCTGGCGGCGTCCGGCAATATTGACGCCTCCAATACCAACCCGTCCATGTTCGAGCCCGTTCACGGCTCCGCGCCCGACATTGCTGGCAAGGGGATCGCTGACCCGACCGCTGCCATTCTGTCGGGTGCCATGATGCTGCGCCACCTGGGTCGTGAGGAAGACGCCCAGCGCATCGAGGCTGCGGTGGAGGCCGATATGGCTACCCGCGGTAGTGGCCCAATTAAGACCACTGAAGTTGGCGATCGCATTGCAGCTGCTTTGAAGTAGTGCAGTAAAAATAGGGGGGCTAGACAATCACAGTTTTGCCATCGACGGTAGTGATGTGAGTCTTACCGTCGGCAGTGTGCTCGATGAAGTCCGACGCATGTCCGACCTGGCGAAGTACATCGATGATGGTGTCAAGGGGGTATGGGGATGAGCTTCCTGCGCCGTTATCGGAACCACCCCCTCCCGGTCCTGCCACCAGCGCATCCCTCGTAATCTCCGCATGTCCCAGGTGCTGAGCCGCCTCGTGGAAGACATGCACAATCACGCCTTCGATGCTGCCGCACCACCAGCGGTCCTTATCAGTGGGAATGAAAGCAGGAACGGCAGAGCGGTCCACGTTCCGCAACTCCACCAATGCCGACTCGATGGCCGCGCGGTCACGGTGGTAGATCTCCAGCCCTTCCGAAACACTGCAATGAGCAGAAAACTCCCCATCGCGATCACGGACATAATCACGCCCAAGGCAGACGCGCTCGAGCCAGTATCTCGCGGATCCGGTCACATGCCGTAGCAGCACGGCCAGGGAGTTTATGGCTGGGATGGGGAGAGTTGCGTTGAAGGTGTCGTCGTCAAGCGTGGCGACGAGTGCCGCGAGCTTGTCCATCCTGCCGAGGATGTGGGCGTCGAGCGGCCATTCGGGATTCGTTGAAGCGCTGTGTGTGGAATTGGTCATAAGGTCGAGTATTCCCGCAAATCAGTCCTATTGGGAGCAAAAATAGGGGATAATTGACCCCATGACCGTCGAGCTTGCGGAAATCGCAGACTTCCTCAGCCACACCCGCCCCTTTTCGGACCTCACCGATGAAGAGCGCGCGACTATCCCACCGCTTTTGACCATGCGCTATGCCCGTCGTGGTACGGAGATTATCCGGGCGGGTGCGGACAACAACAGCTGTTTCATTATTCGCTCCGGCATGGTGGATCTCTTTGACCCAGCTGGCACGCTGTTGGACAGGCGAGATGTGGGAGATCATTTCGGCTATTCGACGCTGCTGAGCAGTGACCCCTCGCTGTACACGATGACGGCAGTGGAGGACTGCGTATTCCTGGTGATCTCCAAGGAGGTTTTTGACCAGCTCAATGAGCAGTTCGTAGAGGTCCGGCGCTATTACGGCGGTGAGAACGCGCGCATTCGCGCAGTGGCATCGAAGCTGCGGAGTGCTGCGGCATCGGAGTCGTTGCGCACACGGGTTGCGGACCTGATGGAGACGTCGCTGGTGACCTGCAGCGCTGATGCGACAGTACAAGAGGCGGCGCAGATTATGACGGAGCGGAATGTCTCTAGTCTGCTCGTGATGGAGTCTGCAGGCGCCAACCAGAGCCCGCTCGTCGGCATCATCACTGACCGCGACCTCCGCCGTAGAGTGCTGGCAGAAGCCAAGCCGGCGGAGAGTCTCGTAAGCGAAGTGATGACCGGGAACCCGGAAACTATCAGTCCCGACCTGCTGGTCTTCGAGGCCATGCTGCTGATGGCTGAGCGTGGTTACCATCATCTGCCGGTGCACGACGGGACGAGAGTGGTCGGCATGATTGTCATTGGAGACCTCCTGCGCAGTCTGCACACCGATCCCGTGTACGCGACGGCGACGCTGGCGCGCAAGAGTGATATCTCCGAGATTGCGGAGATTGCTCAGAACGCGCGGCGGATTGTGGGCCGGTTTATTGACCGAGGTGATTCGGGGGAAGAGGTCGCCAAGCTGCTGACTGCCGTGGCCGATGCTGTCACCCGACGCCTGGTCGCGCTTGCTGAGGAAAAGCTCGGGCCTCCACCAGTCAGCTACGCGTTTGCGGTGCTGGGCTCGCATGGTCGCGGAGAGATGGGGCTCGCGTCCGATCAGGACAATGCGCTGGTTCTCGCCGACGATTACGACGCCGACTCTCACGCCGACTATTTCGCCGCGCTTAGCGACGAGATTTGCACCAACCTCGACCGAGTTGGTTATCCGCTCTGTCCAGGGGACATGATGGCCAGCAATCCTGCGTGGCGGATGACCAAGTCGCAGTGGCTGCGCACTTTCCACGGGTGGATTACCGCACCGGAGGCGGAGGCGCTTTTGCACGCACAGACTTTCTTCGACATGCGAGCGGTAGCGGGCGACGTGCAACTGGTAGAGAGTCTTCGTGCGGCCTACCTGCCGCTGGCTCAGGGGTCGCAGCGCCTGCACGCGCACTTGGCCAAGCTCGCGGCCTGGCGGGAGCCACCGCTCGGCTTCTTCCGTGGACTGGTGTTGGAAAAGGGTGGCGAGCACGCAGAGACCCTGGACATCAAGAAGGGAGGAACTGCTGCTGTGGTACAGATGGCACGCCTATTTACTGTGGCAGCCGGTCTGCCGCAGCTGTCGACGCGTGAGCGTTTGGCGGCGAGTGCGGGTGCCGGAAGCGTGAGCCGCCAGGGTGCGCAGGATCTGGCGGATGCGTTCGAGTTCTTGTGCACGGTGCAGCTTCATCACCAGCAGGCCCAGTTCAACGCGGGCGAGCAGCCGAATAACCACATCTACCCGAAGCGCCTCTCCAGCCTGGAACGAGAACACCTGCGCGATGCGTTTGGAGTTATCCGCAAGTTGCAGCAGAGCCTCGGGGCGAGGTATCCCATCCGGGCGATGTCGTAGTTTAGCTGTGTGAGCACGCAATGTTGAAGTTTTTCAAACCCCGCAAAAAACTCCTGGACGCACCTATCCGCGACAATGCTTGGCTCGCGGTTGATGTGGAAACTACCGGTCTGGATCCTTCCAAAGATCAGCTGCTTTCCATCGGTTGGGTTGCGGTGGAAGGCCGCGACATCGTGCTGGAAGAATCGGGACACCTTCTCATTCGCCCAGAGCGCGAGGAGGTGAGCGTCGGCGAGTCGGCGACGGTGCATGGGCTTACCGACGACATGGTCGCAACCGGGGTAGAGGCAGAGGTGGCCGTCGGCAAGCTGTTAGAAGCTCTACGGGGACGGAAGCTGCTGGCGCACTACGCGCGGATGGAAGTTGGTTTCCTAGATCCGTTGTGTCGGAAGTACTTCGATGCGCGTTTTGATGTGCCGGTGGCGGACACTATGACACGTGAGTACGACGCGATTCTGCGGGCCAACCGTGAGCCGGTCCGTGATGAGCTGCGGTTGTGGTCACTGTGCGACAAGTACGGCATTCCCCGTTTTAAGGCCCATCACGCGTTCAACGATGCGCTGGCTTGTGCGCTGGTGTGGCTTGCGCAGGAGTCGCGTGGGGTTTAAAGCACAGAGTTTAGAACGCAGAGTTTAGAGAGTGGGGGTCGTTGCATAATTATCGCAATGTGACGTGTACCCTATTTTTATGCGTATTGCTCGAATCGCCCACCCAGAGGGCATGTGCTTCGCGCTCGTTGAGGGCGAAGGCAATGAAGTTACTTTGCACGAAATCGAAGGGCACCCTTTCGGTCAGCTGAATAAGACAGGCCGTTCCTGGCCGCTTGCCGACGTACGTCTGCTCGCCCCAATGCTGCCGTCGAAGGTCATCGCTATTGGTCGTAACTACGCTGACCACGTCGCCGAGGTGTTCAAGAAGTCGGCAGAATCGCTGCCGCCGACGATGTTCATTAAGCCGCCGACGGCCGTCATTGGTCCGGAAGCGCCGATTCGCATTCCGGATTTCGCCACCAACGTCGAGTTCGAGGGCGAGCTGGCACTGGTTATTGGTAAGCCGTGCAAGAACGTCAAGAAGGAAAACGCTCACGATGTGATCTTCGGATACACCATCGTCAATGATGTTTCTTCCCGTGACCTGCAGTTTGCCGATGGTCAGTGGGCGCGCGCAAAGGGCATCGATACTTTCTGTCCGCTTGGTCCGTGGATCCAGGCGGAGCTGGACTACAACGAGCTGCCGATTAAGGCGCACCTGACTCACGAGGGTGTTACCGAGACCAAGCAGGACTCCAACTCCAACCAGATGATTATGTCCATCCCGGAAATCATCGAGTTCATCACTGCCTCGATTACGCTGCTGCCGGGTGATGTCATCTGCACCGGCTCCCCGGCCGGTACCGCTGCGATGTTCCCGGGTGACCGCATCGAGATTGAGATTCCGGGTATCGGCAAGCTGGCCAACCCTGTGGAGCGGGCTTAAGCGCCCTTAACTCCAAAAGCGCGGAGCGCAGTGCCCATCTTGGCGCTGGTCTCTGTGACTTCTTCTTCTGGGTCGGAGTGCGACACAATGCCGCCTCCGGCCCATAGCCGTGCCACGGACCCCTCAGTGTCGATCTCGGCACAGCGAATGGAGACCACGAACTCGCCGTCGCCATTCTCATCGCACCAGCCGACAGCGCCCGAGTAGAAGCCGCGGTTGGTCTCTACGGCCTGAATAACGCCGAAGGCGGATTCCGTCGGCGTGCCACAAATGGCTGGTGTCGGGTGCACCACCAGCGCCAAATCCAGCGCGGACAGCGACGGATCCTTCAACCGACCGCGGATATGCGTGGCCAAGTGCCACATCTCGGCGGTGCTCATCAGCTCGGGGCTGTCCGGAACATCCAGCGAACTGCACAGTGGCGCCAAGTTGTCGGCGATGTCGTCGACGACGAAGGCATGCTCGTCCAGGTTCTTGCGCGAGTCCGCTAAACGACGAGCCGACGCTCGGTCCACCTCTTCATTCCGGGACCTCGGCAGCGACCCGGCCAAGGGAAATGCCTCAACGATGTCGCCCGTACGGCGGACCAGCATCTCCGGGGACGAACCGATGAGCAACTTGCCCTCATAATCGGAACCGGCGGGGGAGAGATCCACGACAAAGCCATCGCGGTTGGGGGATCCGTCGATAAGCCGCGATGCGAGTAGGAGCGGGTCAATCGGGGGATCGATTTCGAGTTCCACAGCGCGCGCGAGCACGACCTTTTCCAGCGCCGAGTACTCGATTGTGCGGATGGCTGCGGCGATGCGCTCAGCGTGCTCGTCGAGCGGGGGATCGTAAGCGACGATGTTGGCGTGGGGCTTCGGTGCGTTCCAACGGTAGTGCGCGGGTGGCTCCAGCGGCTGCGAGGAGCGGATGACTTCCCGGGGAACGGTCAGGGCGGCGGGCTTGTCCAAGTCGAAGGGCAATGCGCCGACCACCATCTTGTGAATGCCCGAGTGCAGTCCCTCGGCCGCGAGCCAGGGGTCGGAAAGCTGCTCTTTAATACCTTGCGTGCGGATGGAGCCGTGTGCCCGGGAGAGCAAAAAATCCGGAGCGGTGGTCGGGCGGGACGTATCCCAGCGCGTCGAACGCTTCGGAGTCGCTGCAGGGTCGTTCGACGGGTGAGAATTCTCCGGCTTCTCTTCTTCGTTTCCGCCGCCCAGAGAGGGGTGGTTTTCCATGGACATAGCCCTAACCCGCCTCCTCAATCTAAACCCAGTTGTGCTCCAGTTTAAGGGGCAGGCTAACCCCTACCCAAAAAGGGCATACCCGCAGCGGTAATCGTCAGATGATCAATGACTGCACTCGCCGGCAGATTCGCGGCGTAGAGGAAGGTCTCCGCAGCCTGCTTGGCATCGAACATTGGCTCGCTGCCTGTGAACGTCCCCAACAGGTCAGTCTGCGCATTGCCAATGTCAATGCGCGTTGCCGTAATGCCATACTCGCGTCCGTCCAGGGCAAGCACATGGGTCATTCCGGCAAGCGCGCTTTTCGACGTCGCGTACGCCGCCGTATGGGCTCTCGGCACCTGCGCCGCGATAGAGCAGTTGACCAGGATTCGGCCGCCTGCTTGATCCGTCTTCCCCTTGCGCCCCGCCTTCATCCGCGCGAACGCCTCGCGTGCGCATAGGTATGAGCCGACCACATTCGTATCGATGACCGCGCGAAAGTCCTCAATGTCGGTCTCTCCGAACTCTGCGGGCGTGCCGGGCAGCCCCGCATTGAGCACCGCAACATCAATGGTTCCCGTAGCCACCTGCGCGTCCTCAAACATCGCACGGACCTGCTCGGGGTCAGTGATGTCACACTTGGAGTAAGTGATGTTGTCCGCTTCGGCGGCAACGGCCTCGAGCGCGTCGATACGCCTGCCGCAGATATGCACGTGCCAGCCATCGGCGGCGAAAGCCAGAGCAATTTCGCGACCAATGCCCGCGCCGCCACCAGTTACTACTACCGTTTTGGTCATGAGCACTATTATTAACTGTTCTACGGTCTACGTACACATGTCCCCGCACGACGCCGTCAACGCCGCGCGTGACGACGGCTACGCGGCCGTGGAATTCTGGTGGCCATTTGACCTCGCAGTGCCCGCACCCGATGAGGTTTCCGGTTTTTGCGACCTCTTTGACGACAGCCTCGGTCTTTATGCCATGAATCTGTGGGGAGGGGACATGGCAGCGGGGCAGCGAGGAGTGCTCGATACGGATGGGCTGCCCGCGGGGCATCTGGAGGCAGTGAGCCAGATTGCGCGGGCCACTGGGCTGAAATGCTCGAACGTGCTGCTGGGGCGCTCGGGGGAGCTGACCGATTTGCAGGTGCAAAGACTGACTGAGATTACTGCCCAGCTGGAGCTCAGTGGTGTTCGCGCGTTGATTGAGCCACTGTCCGGGATGAGTGATTATCCCATTACAGATCCGTGGCAAGCCGAGGAGTTAGCTCAACAGACTGGTGCTGGTGTGCTTGCGGACTTTTACCATTTTGCGGCTAATGGCGTCGACGTGGATGCTTGGCTCACTGATGTGGAGACTGGAAGAGTGAGCCTGCCGGCGCACGTCCAGATTGCCGATTTCCCAGGCCGCGGCGCGCCGGGCACCGGTGAGGCACCACTGCGCAGCTGGGTTGAGCGGCTGCGCGCCGCCGGATACGCCGGCGAAGTGGCCGGGGAGTGGGCTCTGTAACCCTATGCAAACCCTATGCATGCCTGCAGGTGGGAGGGCGGGTATCGTGGGAAAGCATGTCAGATGTTCGCGTACGCTTTTGCCCGTCGCCAACCGGTACCCCGCACGTTGGCCTCATCCGCACCGCCCTGTTCAACTGGGCATATGCCCGTCACACTGGTGGCAAGCTGGTCTTCCGCATCGAAGATACCGATGCCGCTCGCGACTCCGAAGAGTCTTATCAGGCAATCATCGAAGCCCTGAATTGGCTCGGTATTGACTGGGACGAGGGCATCGATGTCGGCGGTCCGCACGGCCCGTACCGCCAGTCGCAGCGCAAGGACATCTACGCCGATGTATTGCAGCGTCTCATTGACGCCGGTGAAGCGTACGAGGCCTTTTCCACCGCTGAAGAGGTTGAGGAGCGCCACAAGGCCGCCGGCCGTGACCCGAAGCTGGGCTACGACAACTATGACCGCAACCTCACCGAGGAGCAGAAGGAAGCCTTCCGTGCAGAGGGGCGCAAGCCGGTGATTCGCCTGCGTATGCCGGACGAGGACATTGTCTTCGATGACCTCGTTCGCGGTCGTATCGAGTTCAAGGCCGGCCTGGTTCCGGACTTCGTTATTGCCCGCTCCAACGGTGAACCGCTCTACACCCTGGTTAACCCGGTCGATGACGCTCTGATGGAGATCACTCACGTCCTGCGTGGTGAGGATCTGCTGCCATCGACGCCGCGCCAGATCGCTCTCTACGAGTCGCTGAAGCGCATCGGTGTCGCCAAGTTCACCCCGGAGTTCGGTCACCTGCCGTTCGTTATGGGCGAGGGTAATAAGAAGCTGTCCAAGCGTGACCCGCAGTCCAATCTCTTCATCCACCGCGATAACGGTTTCATCCGCGAGGGTCTGCTGAACTACCTGGCACTGCTGGGGTGGTCTATGGACGGCGACCAGGACATCTTCACGATGGACGAGATGGTCAAGGCCTTCGATATCCACGATGTGCTGTCCAACCCGGCTCGCTTCGATCAGAAGAAGGCCGACGCTATCAACGCGGACCACATCCGCATGCTCGATCCGAAGGACTTCGAGCAGCGTCTGCGCACGTACCTGGAAAGCCACTTTGACTTCCCGGCCGACTACCCGGCGGATAAGTTCGCTTTCCTGGCAACGCTGCTGCAGACCCGTGTGAAGACGCTTTCCGACGCCTGGGACCTCTCGAAGTTCCTGGTTGTGGAAGAGGACGAGTTCACCTTCGATGAGCGCTCGGCACGCCGTAACTTCAAGGAAGACGCCGTCGCTGTCCTGGAGGCCACCATTGCAGCTGTGGAGCCGCTCAGCGAAGAGGACTTCGTCACCGAGAAGCTTGAAGCTGCACTTCAGAAGGCCCTCATCGAGGACCTGGAGCTGAAGCCACGCAAGGCTTTTGGCCCGGTGCGCGTGGCCGTGACTGGCGCTCAGGTATCGCCGCCGCTGTTCGAGTCCATGGAGCTGCTTGGTCGCAGCCGCAGCCTGGGCCGACTGCGCAAGGCGCTCGAGGTCACTCCTTTTACTGCTGCTCAGTAAAGAGCGCGAGCTGGGCTGAGCGAAGCAGGTTCGTGTAAGAGCCCGCTTCTTTGCCCACCTTCTGCGGGTCGCGGTTCAGCATATTCATGGAGGTTTCGCGGTAGTCCTTGACCAGCGACCCCATGTGGTTGTTGAAGAACTCGTGCCAGTCGGTTCCCCAGTGGACCGTGCCGTCCTCGTTTCGCTTGAGTAGTGCGGCAAAGGCGTACACGAGGGGGTAGATGAACCCGTCTGGAATCGCGTAGCCGATGGGCTGGCGGTAGAACTTCGAGTACTTCTGTGGAGTCTTGCCAGTTCGCGGATTCTTCTTATTGGCCTTGTCAACAGCATCAATGCCGCCGAATTTACCGCCGCTCTTGTTGTAGAGATCGGGTAGCTCTGCGTTGATGCGCTCGAAAATATCGATGAAGTCACGCGTGAGGTTCAATGCGCTGCGGACCTTCTCGTTGTAGAGAACGACCTCTTCGGTGCGCTCATTGATGCTTTCAGTGCTGGGCTTAGTGACCTCCGGTGAGCTCATGACATCCTCGAAGCGGTCAAGCAGCTTGGCCTTGCCGGAGTAGAGGCTGGTGGGGGTCGGTGCTTCAATCTGCTTCCCGTCGGCATCCTTCGGCAGGTCAATACAAGACAGCGGAATCCACGCCATAGCGATGACATCGCCCACCTTTAGTCGACCAGTATCGTTGGTGCGCCACTGCACGTTGTCGCTAATTCCCTGAGGCAGGGCATGCTTCAGATCGTCAAAGTAGCCGGCGCGATTGAGCTTTGCTTCCGCCTTGAGCTCCGCATTGTTGTTGCGGGCGGCACAGATATCGAGCAGTGCATCGGAGAAGTCCTGCACAGTGTCCTCGTCCCGAGCACCGGGCACGAGTACCTCTACCGGAACACGGGCATCGAGCTCGGTGAGGCTTTCGTCGGCAAGCAATTCCTCAATTTCTTCCGTACGCTCCGACCAGACCTCCTTCATTTCGGACCACGTCTTGATTTTGCGGCTAGGTGGTGGAGTGAGCTTGCCCAGAACGAACAGTGCGATAGCCAGCGAGTTGTGACCGCCGTCGAGGATGCCTTCGATGCGACGGTTGCTGAAGGTGAAGCGGTAGAGATTGTCTTCACTGGTGAACTGAGTGGAGGCCAGGAGCACACCCTTGGACTTGTAGGCGAAGAGCTCCGGCGTGGTGTCGATGGTTTCCATGATGGCATCGGTGATGCGGCCGGTGCGGGACACGCGTGGGTTGGCGTCGAGGTTGAGGGCCGAGATGATTTTCGCGAACTGACGGATAGTGACAGTGCCGATGACGCGACCGATGGTGCCGTTCATTTGCTCCGTGATGTCGGAGAACTCCAGCTCGAGCGTGATGGGGGCGGTTGTTGCCGTCGTTGTTGGGGAAGTCATGGTGCCTGCCTTTCAGGTCTGGTTTTTTGGTGTGTGTCGGCTGTTTACCAGCCGCTTCACCACGAAGTGTCTCCTGAAGGGCGGATAAGCTTTGAGCTGCGATCGAATGGGCTTTCGATCTGGGACTGCGTTAGTTATATGCACTGCATTAGTTATGCATTAGTTATGCGCACTGCTGAGGTGGACTGTGGGGAACTCGCGAATTTAAACGAGCCTTTGACCAGGTGATTTGCTCTTGTTAGCGCGAATTGGCTATATTATTCCTCGTTGCGTTCAGCAGCGATGGCCTATGGTGTAATTGGCAACACTACGGTTTCTGGTACCGTCATTCTAGGTTCGAGTCCTGGTAGGCCAGCAGTGAAGAAGTTCATTGTTGAATGTATTCACTAACTGCAAAGTTCTAAGCCCCGTTCGTCTAGCGGCCTAGGACGCCGCCCTCTCACGGCGGTAACACGGGTTCAAATCCCGTACGGGGTACAAAGACAGCGTGAAAGCGCCAGTCTTTATTGGCCTATGGTGTAATTGGCAACACTACGGTTTCTGGTACCGTCATTCTAGGTTCGAGTCCTGGTAGGCCAGCGGAATTCGCTCACTCAGTTGAGTTGGATTCAGTTCTAAGCCCCGTTCGTCTAGCGGCCTAGGACGCCGCCCTCTCACGGCGGTAACACGGGTTCAAATCCCGTACGGGGTACAAAGTTACTCCCCAGTCAGTCGGCTGGGGAGTTTTTGTTTTTTTAAGCATCGAGGCGACTATGACCAGGGGCGACTATGACCAGTGAACGTTTCGCACGACTGAAGCTTCTCCTAGGGGCGGAGGGGCTAGAAACGTTGGCTGAATCTACCGTCATGGTTGTCGGACTCGGAGGCGTGGGGTCGAGTTGTGCCGAAGCTCTCGCCCGAGGCGGCGTGGGCAACCTCATCTTGATCGACGGCGATGTCGTAGAGCCGAGCAATCTCAACCGTCAGGCGCTGGCTTTTGTCTCCACAATTGGCCGGGTCAAAGCCGAGGTTATGGAGGCGATGGTTGCCGATATCAACCCGGATTGTACGACCTATGCCCGGCAGATTTTTCTTACACGCGAAAACCTGGCGGAGGCCTTCGAGCAGTTCCCGCGTCCGGATTACATCATCGACGCTATCGACGATGTCACCGGCAAGATTGAGATCGCGCGGTGGTGCGCGGAAAATCGCATCCACCTCATTTCCGCTATGGGTGGCGGAAATAAGCTCGACCCAGCTCGGCTAACCTTCTCAAAGATCAATAAGACTAAGGTCTGTCCGCTGGCGAAGGTCGTCCGTCAGGTGTGTATCCGCCGACGCATTCGCGGTCTTGAGGTGCTGTACTCATCCGAAGAGCCAGTGAGAATTGCGGACAAGGGCAGCGGTACCAAGGCGGAAACCCTCGGTACCATGAGCTACATACCGCCAATCATGGGGCAGATGCTGGCCGGAAAGGTCATTCGCCGTCTGCTCGGGTTCGAGGAAACCCCGCTGGCCCCGCGCATCGGCGGTCCGGCCGACGAAAACCAGCCACCAACGGAAAAATGATGCGGCTCATCGATACCCACTTTCACTACGATTTCCTGCCACCGGCTTCGCGCGAGTGCTTCAAAGCCGGTATTGCGCAGGAAGGCGTGGAGATCATCGCGCAGACAGTCCGCCCCTCCGGATTTGTCGAGCTAGAGCGCGAAAATCTCCCCATGGCCGCAGTTGGCTATCACCCGTGGTATATCGACGGCAACTACGAGCGCGAGCTTGAGATATTTCGCGAGGCCCTTCCACGCACCCGTTTCGTCGGTGAGATTGGCTTGGACTTTGCGCCCCGCAGGCTTGACGACGTTCCCGCCGAGACCCAAATCCACGTCTTCACAAGCATTCTCGATGCTGTCCGAGCCTCGAGCCAGCCGCATATTCTGTCCATTCACACAGTCCGCAGCGCCGATAGAGTGCTTGATCTGCTGGAACCACGCTTGGACTCCGACAAAGGGGTAGGGCTCGGTCAGAATCTCGTGCCCATCTTTCACCGTTTCGGTGGCACCAGCGATGAGCTGACCAGGCTTATCCGAGCCGGTGGCTACATCTCCGTCAATCCGCTCATGTTGCGGACCAAACGCGGACGGGCCTATGTGTCGCAGGTGCCCGTCGGTAGGCTTTTGCTGGAAACTGACCTTCCGCACGAGCCTGGAAGCGGCTACGCGGCGGAGGTGGTTTCTGCAGAGGTCGTCGCGGCCTTGCGGGACACTGTCGCCGAAGTTGCGGCGCTGCGAAGAATGGATGAAGCGGAGCTTAAAAACGCACTAGCAAAAAATGTGGAAGCACTTGGAATTTAGCGCCTTGACCGGGCGATTTGCAGTTACTATCCACGTCTAGTGTATTGTTTAACAAGTCCGCAGCGCGCGGATGAAAGTTCTAAGCCCCGTTCGTCTAGCGGCCTAGGACGCCGCCCTCTCACGGCGGTAACACGGGTTCAAATCCCGTACGGGGTACAAAGATATATAGACAAGAGCCTTCACTCGTAATCGAGTGGAGGCTTTTGTCTTGCTGCTCACCCCTCCACCGCGGCACTGGATTTCCACAGTCCTAGTATCGAAACTATGAAACATTCAAAACTCGTTTGTATTGGTCTCGGTCACGTCGGTTCGTATGTCCTGACATATGCCATGGAATCCGGGCTGTTCGCTGAGATCGCCACGATTGACACGGCACCAGGCGTCGCGCATGGCGAGGCTCTGGACCAATCCCAGTCCACTGGTGTTCCCGGCACGGACTATGTCAATGTGCATGCTGGCGACTACAGCGATTGCGCCGACGCGGATATGATTATCGTCGCTGCTGGTGCGTCCATTCTCCCTGATCCGGACGACCCGGATTCCCGTCCGGACCGTGCCGGATTAGCCAAGCTCAGCGGGGAAGTGGTTCGCGATGTCATGCCGGGAATCGTGAAGCATACGCACGATGCGATTGTCCTCTTTATTACTAATCCGCTCGATGCGGTGGTGCACTTGGCACATACCGAGTTCGATTACCCCGCGGAAAAGCTCTTTGGCACCGGCACGATGCTAGATTCGGCCCGACTGCGGTGGGTAGTTGCCAAGCAGCTGGGAATTGACCCAAAGTCAGTGACTGGCTACATGATGGGTGAGCATGGGCTTACTGCCGTACCGATTTTGTCCACGCTGAACGTGCAAGGTGTGAGGTGGACAGAACTGGAAAAATGGCATGGCACGCAGTTGCCTTCACCGCAAGAAATTCAAGATGCCGTAGTCGGGGCAGCTTACGATGTTCTCAATGCCAAGGGCTGGACTAATGCTGGTGTTGCACGCTCCGCTTTGGAAATTGCCCGCGCGGTGATGCTGGATCAAAACAGCGTCCACCCGGTGTGTACACGCTTGGATGGTGAATACGGGTTGACGGATGTCTCGCTGTCGATGCCAGCGGTGATCGGCCGAGGTGGAATCATTCGTCGTATGCCGCCACAGCTAAACAGCTGGGAGCTGGAGCGGTTGCGTGAATCTGCTCAGTACATCTTGAGCACCGTCGAGAACATGTAGAAGAAATTATGTAGATTCCACTTTTACCGAAATAACACGGGGAAGTACTTTGCGCTCCTAAAATATTGGCATGAATTCGGCCAAGTCCACCTACGTTCCGGAGCTGACCAGCATCCGAGCCATCGGCGCGTTCGGCGTCCTGCTCACGCATGCCGCGTTTTGGACGGGCAATTACACCGGCGATTGGTGGGGGCGCCTCAACGGTCGATTCGAAATTGGCGTCACCATCTTCTTCGTGCTCAGTGCGGTTCTGCTCACAGGGCGCTGGCTCGGTTCGCCTGACGACGTCCCCGCGAACCGACCGGACTTGCGGAAGTATTTCACCAGCCGTGCGAAGAGAGTCCTGCCGGCCTACTGGATTGTGGTCACTGCGGCCTTTCTCATTCACACCGCAGACGACCCACCACCATCTGGTGGAGGGCTACAGGGCTGGTTGCGCACGATGTCGTTTACCCAGACGCTCCAATTCGGCTGGATTCACCCGGGCTTGCCGCAGATGTGGTCGATGGTGGTGGAAGTCGGCTTCTACTTGGTATTGCCGCTGGTGGGGCTTGGCATCTGGACGATCACAAAGGGGCGGCTACGGCCTGGTCCAACGTTGGCCATTATTATTGGTTTTGGCCTCATTGGGCCGGTCTGGACTGTGCTATCGCACCAGGAAAACCTGCTGCCGGTGGTGGCACGGCTGTGGCCGATGGCGTATTTCGACTGGTTCGCCATCGGTATGCTGCTGGCCTACGGTCGAAAGGTCAGATGGCGCGTTAATCTGGCCGCCAGCTGGTTGATAGCTCTGGTGCTGTTCGTTCTATCCACTACTACGCATGTGGGGCCGGCTACCTTGGTGCCAGATGATGTTGACCAGGCTTTGTGGAAGACCACGCTGTATGGCTTGTCCGCAGGCGCATTCGTGGCCCCGATTGCGCTGGGTACGGAGGTAAGGTGGCTTCGTCATCCAGCCTTGATGTGGTTGGGGGAGGTCTCCTACGAGTTCTTCCTCGTCCACGTGTTGGTCATGGACTGGGTAATGAGCTTGATGGGTTATCAGACCTTCCAGGGGTCGATGTTGGCAGTGGCAATTGTCACCACTGCCATCGCCCTGCCATTGTCGTGGCTGCTGCGCCGCATCACTGATGTACTAACGCGGAGGCCAGGGCCTGAGAGCCCGTGGGCTGCCTACTGATCGTCGTCGTCAAGCGGGCCGAGCTCAGCAACGAGCACTTCCTGCGCGACCTTCATTGCGGACAGTGCAGCTGGTGCGCCGCAGTAACCGGAAGCGTGGACAATGGCTTCGGTGATTTCGGTGCGGGTCAGACCGTTGGCGAGGGCACCCTTGATGTGGCCGCGCAGTTCCTCGGTGGCTCGCAGGGCCACGAGCATTCCAATGTTGAGCAGGGAGCGATCACGCTTGGCCAGCCCTTCGCGGCTCCAGACAGAACCCCAGACTGTGGCGGTGATGTGCTTCTGCAGGGTCTCTCCGTCGGAGCCGGCGTTGCGAGAGAGGGCGGCATCGACGAATTCGTCGCCCATTACCTCGCGGCGGATTTGGATACCGGCATCGTAGCGGTCGGAGGAAAAGAGTTCATCATTGGGATTGCTCATGCTTGCTAAGTATAGGACTAGCAATGCGGATAAATTCCGAAATGTCCCCACTAGCTTTACTGCCACGACGCATAACCACGCTGAGGTTGCGAGTAAAAACGGTGTCGGTGGGGACGATGACGATGCGCCCGAGCGTTACCTGATCGCGAATTGCGCCGCGGGCGATGATTGTCGGCGCTGCCAGCGCAATCATGCCAGCGCGCTGTGCCGAAAGGGAGCCAAATTCTCCGGCGGGTTCGGTGAGAGTGCCCAGTGCATCTTCCACCACCTGTCGGCTGCCGGAACCCGGTTCGCGAATAACGAGTGGCGTCGCGCGCAGTTCCTCGGCGGATATCTCGGCCCGCTCAGCCCACAAATGCCCAGTCGGCACGGCGAGGACCAGTTCGTCGGTGCCGATGATTCGTTCTTCGAGGTCGTGTCGACCAGCCTCGCCCTCTACCAGGCCGAAGTCCACCGCACTGTCGGCTACTAGTTGCCGCACCTCACGGGAGTTTGCCTGCACCATCGAAAGTTTGACTGCGGGATGTTGCCGGTGGAACTCGGCGGCCCAGCCGGGGTAGTAGAGCTCAGCGACAGTGTTGGACACCGCAAGGGTGAGGTGGCGGGGAACATTGTCGGAACGCAAGCTGGCGGCAATGCCCGAAAATCTGTGGCAGGCGGCGAGGAGATCTGGGAGGGCGTCGATAAGCACTTGCCCTTTTTCTGTAGGTGAGACGCCGTAAGGGGAGCGTTCGAAGACGGTGATTCCCAGCGTTCTTTCCGCCCGTGCGATGCGTGCGGACATGGTCTGCTGGTTGGTGCCGAGCTCACGCGCGGCCTTCGAGATCGACCCCGCACGGGCGACGGTGAAAAGTGCTTCGAGTTCGGCCACAGCGGAGGGGTACATGCATCAATGGTACCCCTCACAGAGTTTCGTGATAGCTGTGACTGCAGCAAGAACAAATACGGTATGGGCATGACCAACTCTCCTCGCAGTGATGTGCTTGCGCCCGCCGGGCCTGCGTGGGCAGGATCGCTGATGGGCACCTCCATCTTCGCCACGCTTACGCACATTCATGATGTGCCGGTGGTTCCGGAACTGCTTCTCGTCGTGGCAGGTGGCATTCTCGGTTTCATAGTGGTCGGTTGGTTGCGATTTCGAAACCCGGCTTTTCACTCGAAGTTGCAGGCGCCGTGGGGCATGTTCGCGATGGGTATTATGGCCCTCGGTAGTGCCGCAAGCTCGTTGTTTAACGATTCTGTGTGGCAGCTGGCGTCCTGGTGGATTGGCGCGCCGCTGGCAATCTACGTCAGTCTTCGTCAACTGCGAGGATTCGAAGGCGAGCCGACTTTTCAGTGGGGCCTTGCACTGGTCGCCCCGATGGTGGCGGCGACAAGCGGCGCGCAGCTGAGCGTTGACTACGGCACGTTCTATCAGGTCTGCGCACAAATACTCTTCTGTATGGCGCTGATTACGGTTCTGCCGGTTTTCGTACGCTGCTACGTCGCGCTGTTCTCCGGCACCATGCGTATCCCCGATTCCATCGCCGGTACTGCCTGGATTCCGCTCGGATTGGTCGGTCAGTCCACGGCCGCTGCCCAGCTGCTTTTCAACCGAACCTTCGCTGTCGCTTACGGTACCACCGTGCTCATTGTCGGTGTCTTCCTCGCCGCCATTGCTTTACGACGATTCACCCGCGCCGTAATCCGTTGGGCGGGATACAGCCCTGGTTGGTGGGGTGCAACCTTCCCCGTGGGCACTCTGAGTCTTGGTACGCACAACCTGGGTGACACTATCGGCGCGCAGTGGCTGTACGCCGTTAGTGCCGGACTGCTGTGTCTATTGGCTGTGCACTGGGTAGCGTGCGTGGCTCGATTTGGTTGGTGGATGCGAGAGCAGGCTGCACAGGTTTAGAGTTCAACGTGTTAAACTCCCCTTAATGAAACTGATTGGCAAGAAGGGGAGAATGGGCGATTCCGCGATAGTGCGCTTGCGTGATGTCGATGTATCAGCTGGCGAACAGAACGTACTCCACATCGACAAACTTGATATTTTCCCGAAGGACATTGTCGCGGTGATGGGGCAGTCAGGATCGGGAAAGACGTCGTTTCTTCGCACATTAAGTCAACAAGGTCTGCGGACCAGCTTTATTATGCAAGACACTTTGGCGTGCCTTAATCCTCTTGTGCGCTGCGATCGGCAAGTGCGAATTCTTGCGCACGACAGTGGTTTCGATGCGCTCGAGGCCTGCGGTATCTCCCGAGAACAGGCTCATCGATATCCCATGGAGCTCTCCGGAGGTCAGCGTCAGCGTGTCGCAATTGCGGCGGCGCTGGCGATGAAACCGTCGCCTTCGCTGCTGCTTGCCGACGAACCTACTTCCTCGCTGGACCCGATTGCGACTCTTGAGGTAGTAGACGCTCTGCGGAAGCTACATGAGCGCACGCAAACAGCCATTGTTATTGCCACCCACGACGAGGGAGTAGCACGAAAGATCGCTACACGAATCCTCTATTTGGAAAGTGGCACTGTGGAAGAGCGAGTCTGCGCATGATCAGTATCGATGGAGTTACTTGCAAAGGCAGGCTCCTCGATGTCACTCTCACGATTCCGCAGGGAAGCGTGGTTGGCATCATGGGGAGATCAGGAGCGGGCAAAAGTAGCCTAATCAGTCTCCTGACAGGCCAGTTGTGTCCTGACAGCGGCACAGTCACGATGGCACAGGGGCCAATTGGCTATATTCCGCAGAACCCAGACGCCACGCTATTGCCACATCGGCCGGTAATCGACAGCATTTGTGAGTTCGCAACTGGGGATGTTCGAGCGATGCTGGAATCTCTGGGGCTCGACCCGGAATTTGCATATCGACGACCCCACGAGCTCTCTGGCGGTCAGCGCCAGCGAATGGCAATTGCACGTGCGCTCATTGGCAAACCGGAACTGATCATTGCCGATGAGGCGTTTTCCGCTCTGGACCGGGATACCGCTTCCATGTTGGAGGAGGTCCTCCTCGGTACTGAAGCGACGGTACTGCTGGTGTCTCATGACATAAACAGCTTGTTGCGACTGTGTAATCACATAATCGTCATGTCAGCAGGGGAAGCGGTCTATAGCGGCCCGGTTGGAGAGCTAGATAAAACCGATATTCCTGAAGTTGTTGAGCTCCTGTCGGCTGCAGAGGAGCTAGCGTCGTGAAGCAGTTGCCCAAAAAGATTCAAGCACTGTTGATTACGCAGCTTCTTTTCAACATCGGCTTTTACCTCGTTGTCCCGTTCATTGCCGTGGAGCTCTCGAACAACTTAGGGGCCAGCGGTGCCGTGGTGGGGCTGGTACTTGGTGTACGAACCTTTAGCCAACAGGGAATGTTCTTCCTCGGCGGCGGACTTGCCGATAGTTTCGGGGCAATCAAAGTGTTGCTCGTTGGAGTTGCGCTTCGCGTTGTAGGTTTCCTGGTAACTGGACTGGCAACCTCCGTGCCAATTATGTTCGTTGGCGTTGTCCTTATTGGCTTTGCGGCCGCACTGTTCTCGCCTGCAGTTGAATCCTTGCTGGCCGGTGGGGGTGCCGAACTCGAGAAACAAGGAGTGTGTACACGGGCACGACTCTTTGCTCTTGACGAAAGCTATTCCCGTTTGGGCTCGCTCACTGGCCCTGTGATTGGTGCGCTGTTGATCCCAATCGGTTTTTCAGCTGTTTCCTTTGCCGGTGCAGCCATCTTTACCGGCATCTTTGTGATGCATCTGCTGTTAGCGCGGAGATGGGAAGGCGTGCATTCAGCTGGTGGCAGTATGACTGCCGCGTGGGGGCGAATCCTTCGCAATCGAGCGTTCATTGTGTTTGCGGTGTTCTACTCGACCTATTTGCTCGCCTATAACCAGCAGTATTTGGCTCTTCCTGTAGAACTGCGTCGTGCCACAGGCAGCGATGAGTGTCTGAGCTGGTTTTTCGTCATCTCAGCGGTATTCGTTATCGGGCTGCAAACCACCGTGACCAGATGGGCCGAAAAACTGCCTTTAGGGGTTGCCATTGGTGGCGGTTTTGGCCTGATGGCCTTTGCCTTCGCCATCATTGCGGTCTGCGCACCTATCCGCATGGAGGGATGGTGGGCCTTAGCCCCGGCAGTGACAATGCTGTTAGTGATGCATCTCGGAATGATGATTGCAGTTCCGATAGCCAAAGACCTCGTTGGAAAACTAACCGGAAACAAGGACCTCGGTTCTGCTTACGGTTTTCTGAACAGCTTCGGTGGACTCGCCGTTTTAGTGGGGTCGATTGCGGTTGGCGCCACCTTGGATTGGGCCGAGACCCCACAGTTGTTGGCAGCAGCGCCGTGGGCAATCATGACCGTTCTATTGCTGATATCGGCCGTGGGCCTAACCAAACTGAGACAGCAGCACTAGACCGCAGCACTAGTCGATATCAAAAGCACTGGACAGCGTCAGCCAACTAAATCGCTCCTCCAAACTCGACACCTAGGAAAGAGAAGTAATTAAATGAATCGAAAAATTGGACTAATTCTGGCCACTGCGGCACTGCCGTTCGCATTGACCTCCTGCTTTGCGCAGGGGAGCGGTAACGCGGATGCGTTGCGGGTAGCCCTACAATTCGAACCGGTCGCAGAGTTTTCGCCATACTCCGATGACGCAGTCCTGTCGACCCGCGCAGGTGCCACGGAAATGCTTGTGGCAATTGATGATGAGGGCATCGCTAAGCCCGAACTGGCAGAGAAGTGGGAAGTGAAGGATGCCCGCACCGTCGTATTTACTCTGCCGGATGGACTGACTTTCCACGATGGAACGCCAGTCGATGCACAGGCTGTTGCCAACTCACTCACGCATGCCATTGATGCGCCGACGAGGCCAAAGGGGCTTGGCAAGAACAAACTTCAGGCTACCGCGACGGGCGACCGAGAGGTTACCGTCACTTCGGATAAAGATGATCCAATTTTGGTGAAGCGTTTTTCTGACCCGGGAACTATGGTTCTCTCACCCGCAGCATATGAAGGGGACGCACCTGACCCCTTTGGGCATGGTACTGGTCCGTTTGAGCTCGAGACGAAAAACCCAGACGGTACCGTATCCGCACGTGCATTCGCCGACTACCGGAATGGTAAGCCGGAAACTGAGACTCTGACATTGTCTTTCATTGGAGATTCCACAGCTCGTACGAATGCACTGCGCGCAGATGAGCAAGATCTGGTGAAGGGGTTGCCAATCTCATCGCTGGGCGGCCTCGATGACGTGGACGTGTCTAAGGTGGACCTACCTCGTGTCAATCTCCTGCATTTTAATACCGCCAAAGGCGTGTTTGCCGACGCCGAACTGCGTAAGGAAGTAGCCGCTGCAATCGATCCGGAACCGGTGGTTAGGGACATTTTTGAAGCTCAAGCGGTGAATCCGAAGGGGTCGATTTTTAATCGTTCAGCCTCGTGGGCGGCAGCAACTCCTGAGACCACTGTGAAGCCGGGGCCGGATGGCAAGGGGAAAGAAATCCGCTTGGCTACGTGGGATTCCCGTGCGGAGCTGCCCGAAGTTGCCAATCTTGTTGCGGATCAGCTGCGCAAGATGGGATTCACGGTCGACATCACGGTAGCCGACTACAACTCTTTGGAAGCTGACATGCTTGAGGGGAACTTTGATGTCATCGTCGGCTCCCGCAATTACATGCTCGGTGCGGCTGACCCGATCAGCTTCCTACAATCAGACTTCACCTGTGAGAGCTCTTATAACCTCTCGCAGCTGTGTAACCAGACCATAGATGTCGATATTGAGAAGGCCACTGAGCTTGGCGACGATGAGGAGCGCCTGTCGGCAGCAGCTCGAATCGGCGCGGAAATTGTTGCAGATGGTGCAGTAGTTCCGCTGTCTCATGAAAAATCGCTAATCGGTGCGAAGAATGTTCGTGGTATCGCACTCGATCCGATGGAGCGCCACCTGATTACAGAGAAGACGGCTAAGTGATTCGGAAAGCTTTCGCGGTAGTTGCCTCAGTTGTGGGACTTCTCGTCCTCACGGCCCTGTTGCCGTGGTTGACAGGACGGGAACCCGCATACGCCGTTCTGCGTGCCCGTGAGCGGGAACGGGAGATAACACCGGAGCTTATTGAGGCTGTTCGCAGAGAATATGGCCTGCCGACAACGCCGTGGGAGTCGCTCCAGCAGTGGACGACAAATATTCTTCACGGTGACTTTGGTACCTCGTGGGTAACCGGACAAGATGCTTTCGCTCAGGCCGTGAACGGCTTCGGTATTACGTTCGCATTGACTGCGGCTTCCATGGCGTTGTGCGTCGTCGTTGCGCTGGCGCTCGTACTTCCACGGATTGCAGGATTGCGAGCCGGAAAATGGACACCGAGCGTGCTAGCGGTTCTCGCCGCACTGCCAAACTTTGTGGTGGCGGTTTTACTGCTGTGGTGGTTGGCTGTTGAACAGCGCATGTTTCCGGTAGGCGGTTGGGCATCACCTGCGCATATGGTGCTGCCAGTGCTGGCAATTGGCCTGCCCGCCGCGGGGCTCTATGGGCGTGTGTTGCTGATTTCAGCTGATACTGCGTTGTCAGAACCCTGGGTAGAGTCATGGCGCACCAATGGCGTTCCAAGATCAACAATTATTCGATTTGTCACTTGGCGTAGCTTGCTGCCGACACTGTCACAGTTGACGCTGTTCTTTGCGGGCACGTTATCGGCCACCGCAGCAATTGAGGTCACCTTTCATTTGCCGGGCTTTGGGCGGAACGTGGTTGCGGCTGCTACTGCGGGCGATATTCCCGTTCTGCAAGCTGCGGTGACTGTGGTGTTGGGGATTGGCATAATCTGTGGGCTCGTGGCTCGGGCAATACGGGGGCAGTATGCGCGGAAGCTGCGAGGAAGCATCGCCACTGTTGGCCGGCCTACAGGGGGTGGACGTTTCTGGAGTCTCATCCTGTCGATTATTCCTATCGTGCTAATTGCGCTGGGAATTCCCCGCAGCGCGGACATCGACTCTGCGAAACGCTTCATTTCACCGTCCTGGCAACACCCACTGGGTACCGATCAGCTTGGTCGTGACATTTGGGCGCGGCTTGCCGACGGTATCGGTGCCACTATCGGAACTGCAATCCTGGTGACCGTAGTGTGCGCACTCATCGCCCTTGTGATTGGGCATCTAGGGGCATCAGTGCAGTTCTTCGGAGATGCCATGAATGCGGTACCCGCAATATTGCTGGGACTTATTCTGGCTGGAGTCTTGGGCCGCTCGATGCTGACAGCTGCGATAGCGGTGTTTTTGGTCGGGTGGATTCCACTGGCTGCACATTGCGTCGAAGTCGCTAACGAAGCCGCTGCATCCGGGCACTACCGATTTGCGCAAACCATGGGGGCCAGCCGTTGGCACCTTTTGAAGCTGCATGTTCTTCCCATGACCATTCCAGCAGTAGCCCGCCATGCCGTGACCAGGATTGCCCATAATGCTATCGCCCTTGCAGCTCTCGGCTTCCTCGGCGTAGGCGCAGGTGTTGGCAGTCCAGATTGGGGCGTAATCCTCAACGAATCCACGCAATATCTCGAGCGGGCGCCTTGGTTAGCGTGGGGGCCGATGATTGGACTAGCCAGCCTCGGTGTTGCCGCAACCATTGCTACCGACCGATTCGTCGGCAAGCGGCAGGCTGATTAGCCCAGCTCTACCCGCCCGTGGCGGTTCTGGTCTTCTCGTGGCGCAATACCCAGCGCGGCGGCGGGGAACAGAGCCGTGACGGCAAACAGTGCGGGGAAGCCCGCAGCGGCCACAATCGCACCCGAAACCGGAGGCGTTGCAGCGTAGATAATGTTCTGGAACGTGTTCTGCGTACCCATAGCGCGTCCGGACCAGAAGGGGCCTGCGTATTCAGCAACTGCGGTGAAGGCAAGACCATTCGGGCTGACCACGGCAACGGCCAGTGCGCAGACCAGCACAGTGCCAAGTGTGCGCCAATTAGCCCAGCTGGCAATCATCATTGCGACAGCCAGGATAAAAGTCGCACCCGAGACCCAGCGGTAGGGGCGGATGCGGGACCGAACGCGGTCGGAGACCACACCCATCAGTGCTCGCGATCCAGCACCGAGCAGCTGTGAGACCATCACAACCGTGCCCGCCGTGCTATCGGCATAACCCACGGACAACAGCCACACCAGAATGTAGGCGCCCATCATCGACTGCGGCCAAGACAGCAGCGCCGAGGCGATATGGATGCGCACAAGGTATTTGCCGTCGCGGTAAGGGCTGGCCGTGACGGTGGGGTTCGAGGCATCAGGGCGCGGGGGATTCTTTACTCCAACCAGCACAAGCAACGCCAGCACAGCGCACAGAATTGCAGGCATCGCGAGTGCGACACCGATGCTGTAGTTCTGCGCGAGAGGGTGCAGGGTTACCGCTGATAGTGCAGCGCCAAGGGGCTGAGCCATTTGGCGAATGCCCATCGCAGTACCGCGTTGATGCGGCGGATACCAGCCCGACACCACGCGGCCGGATGCAGAATTCACGCTCGCCGCCGCACATCCGGCGAGGAAGAGCGCGGCCCCGAGCAGGGCCGGGCTTGACGACGAAGCCAGCGCCGCAAGTCCCGTCGTCAAGGCGGTAGAAGTAAGGCCTGCGAACAGAGCCGCGCGTTCGCCGTAGCGGTCGACAAACCAGCCCCAGGCGATGAGTGTGAAAACAATACCGGCCGCCGGCATTGCTGCGACGAGACCGGCGGCGGAGAGGCTTAAACCGTTTTTCTGCAGGGATGGGATGAGAAAAGGCACACCCATGTGAACGACGGACGAACCGACCGCCGCGAACATGGACAGAAGTAGGACAAGGTGACGGTAAGCGGGCATTACAGTCGGGAGCTCATCTCCTCGGCAGCGGAAAGAACGTTTGTGCCCCAGCATTCATAGGGCGACGGAGTCATGCGCTCCACGGGGCCGGAGACGGACAGGACTGCAATCATGCGGTGGTTGCTGTCGAAAACCGGGGCGGAGACGGAGGCGAGTGCGGGGTCGCGCTCGCCCATGGATTCGGACCAGCCGAGACGTCGGCAGTCGTCGAGGTCCTGTTCGTTGAAGTCGGCGTCGGGTAGCATGCGCTCAGCGAGATTGGCCGGGCCAAAAGCCAGCAGAACACGTGCGGCGGAGCCGGCGGTCAGCGGCATACGAGAGCCAACCGGCACGGTGTTGCGCAGCCCGGTGGCGGGCTCCATGGAGGCAATACAGGTGCGGGTGTCGCCGGTGAGACGGTAGAGCTGCACGGATTCTCCGGTGACCTCTACTAGCTTCGGGAGGATGTGCGCTGCGGCGTCGGCAAGCAGGTCGGTTGTGACAGGCGTGATCTCGGTGAGCCCGGGGCCCGTCGTCCAGCGGCCGTCCGGAGTGCGGGTGACAAGGCGATGTACTTCCAACGCCGTGGCCAGCCGATGGGCGGTCGCGCGGGGCAGGCCGGTGTCGTCACAGAGCTCGGCGAGGGTGCGTGGAGTTTCTGCAACAGACTTGAGAATGAGTACCGAACGGTCGAGAACCTTAATACCACTTAGAGCTGGCGTCTCGGATGTGCTAATCTGTCCCATGCCATGATATTAACATCTCATTCCTTGAGATAAAAGAGATATATCCGGAAGGCGGCTCACCCACTATGCGCACCACGGACACCAGCCCGAAGACTCTGGCCGAGAAAGTCTGGCGTGACCACGTAGTCAAGCAAGGCGACAACGGCGAACCAGATCTGATTTATATCGATCTGCACCTCGTCCACGAGGTTACCTCGCCGCAGGCTTTTGATGGCCTCCGTCTGGCAGGGCGCAAGGTACGCCGCCCGGATTTGACCATCGCAACCGAGGACCACAACGTTCCGACCACTGTCGCCGGCGGCAAAATCAATCTGATTGAGGAACCGACCTCACGTACCCAGATTGCCACACTGCGCAAGAACGCCGAGGAGTTCGGTATCCGCCTGCATCCGATGGGCGACCGCGAGCAGGGTATCGTGCACGTCGTCGGCCCACAGCTGGGCCTGACTCAGCCGGGCACCACCGTTGTCTGTGGTGACTCACATACCGCAACCCATGGTGCTTTCGGCGCCATGGCCTTCGGTATCGGTACCTCTGAGGTTGAGCACGTTCTGGCTACCCAGACCCTGCCGCTGAAGCCTTTCAAGACCATGGCGGTCAATGTCACCGGCGAACTGCAGGATGGTGTTACCGCCAAGGACCTGATTCTGGCGATTATCGCCAAGATTGGCACCGGCGGCGGTCAGGGCCACGTTATTGAGTACCGTGGCGAGGCCATCGAGAAGCTGTCGATGGAAGCTCGCATGACCATCTGCAACATGTCCATCGAAGCCGGTGCCCGCGCCGGCATGATTGCTCCGGACGAGACCACCTTCGAATACCTGAAGGGGCGCCCGCACGCGCCGCAGGGCGAGCAGTGGGACGAGGCTGTCGCATACTGGAAGTCCCTGGTTACTGACGAGGACGCGAAGTTCGACAAGGTCGTCGAAATCGACGGTTCCGCGCTGACCCCATTCGTTACCTGGGGTACCAACCCGGGCCAGGGCGTGCCGCTGGGTGAGACCGTGCCGGACCCGGAGTTCATCGCTGAGGACTCCGACCGCATCGCCGCCGAACGTGCACTGGAGTACATGGATCTGAAGCCGGGCACCCCGATGCGCGACGTTAAGGTCGACGTTGTCTTCGTCGGTTCCTGCACCAACGGCCGCATCGAGGACATGCGCGCCGTCGCCGACGTGCTGAAGGACCGCAAGGTTGCCGACGGCGTCCAGATGCTCATCGTGCCGGGCTCCGCAAAGGTTCGTGCGCAGGCTGAAGAAGAGGGACTGGGCAAGATCTTTGAAGAGGCAGGCGCCGAATGGCGTATGCCGGGCTGCTCCATGTGCCTGGGCATGAACCCGGATCAGCTGACCCCGGGCCAGCGTTGCGCTTCGACCTCCAACCGCAACTTCGAGGGCCGTCAGGGCAAGGGTGGTCGTACCCACCTGGTCAGCCCGGCTGTCGCCGCAGCCACTGCCGTCGCCGGTCACTTCGCAGCACCGGCTGATCTCTAACCGCCGATCTTTGTACAACAGACCCAAGCAGAACTTCTAAGGACCTTTCACCATGGAAAAGTTTGATACTCACACCGGCGTCGGCGTTCCCCTGCAGCGATCCAACGTCGACACGGACCAGATCATCCCGGCTGTCTACCTAAAGCGCGTCACCCGCACCGGATTTGAAGATGGCCTGTTCAGCAACTGGCGCAACAACGAATCCGACTTCGTGCTTAACCGTCCGGAATACGCAAAGGGCTCCGTCCTCGTAGCAGGGCCGGACTTCGGTACCGGTTCTTCCCGCGAGCACGCCGTGTGGGCACTGATGGACTACGGCTTCCGCGTCGTCATCTCCTCCCGCTTCGCCGATATCTTCCGTGGCAATGCCGGCAAGGCGGGGCTGCTCGCCGCACAGATGCAGCAGTCCGATGTCGAGCTGCTGTGGAAGCTGCTGGAAGCTAACCCGGGCATGGAGCTCACCGTCAACCTGGAGACCCGCACCGTCGAGGCAGGTGAGCAGGTCTTCCCGTTCGAGGTCGACGACTACACCCGCTGGCGTCTGATGGAAGGGCTTGACGACGTCTCCCTGACCCTGCGCAACGAAGCGGACATTGTGGCCTACGAGAAGAGTCGTCCGGCCCACAAGCCGAAGACGCTGTAGGCCAAAAGCCTCACAAACTACTTCACCGGCAGCGCAGAGGCGTAGTAATCAGCCGTGGTCATCACACCGTCGTTGAAGCCGAGCACCCATGCCGAGCCCTTCTTGCACAGGATTTCCTCGTCGAAGGGCAGGGTGCCCTCAGCGGACCAGGCGGCAAGCAGGTCCGGGATAGTGATGCCCTGAGAGCAGATCACGCTGACTCCGCCGAGCGCGACAATGTCCTCAAAGGCCTTTTTGGACTCGACCTGGTTGGCAATCCAGTGCTCGTCGCCAAGCCGTTCGTCGACTGTGACCTGCATGCCCAGCTCCGCGGCGAGTGGCGCGACGGTGTCCTGGCAACGCACGGGCTCGGCGGAGTAGACGCGCTCGGGGCGGAAGCCTTCCAGGGCAGAGACGAGAAGTTCCGCTTGACGACGTCCCTTCTTATCCAGTGGCCGCAGTGCATCATTGCCGTTCCAGTTGGTGCGACGGTGCGCACGCCCATGGCGAACCAGAATGAGACGAGTGTCCGGTTCCTTGTTCATGCGCTTGCGGGCCTTGACTAGCACGTCGCGGTCCAGGTCGTAGGACAGCAGCTCCTCGGCTTCGTCCCAGGAGACCCAACGAAGCTCGTTGACCTCGGAGTTCTGCTCGAACTCGCCGTCTAGTACCTCAGCGGTCCAGTACCAGACCAGCTTCGTGCGTCCGGCGACAGGGTAGGAGACATTGCCGACGAGCTTGCCCAACCGGACGCGGTAGCCGGTCTCTTCCCAGATTTCGCGGACAGCGGTGGCAATGAGGTTCTCCCCGGCGTCGAGCTTGCCTTTCGGCAGCGACCAGTCGTCGTAGGAAGGGCGGTGAATCACGCAGATTTCAGGGTTGTGGACATCGCCTCGCCACAGAACCGCGCCGGCCGCAAAGGTCGGCTTGGTGACATCCTGACCTGGCTTCGTCGGAATCTGGCGCAGGCGACCGGTCACGGAGGTATCGCCCTTGAGGTCCTTGTCCTCTTCGTGCATCATCGTGAATTCCCTTTCAATCCTTTGTCGCCGACCTAGTTTAGTATCGCAGTGTGAGAACGTCTCGCTAGACTTGTTGGAGATTAGAGACTAACGGAGGAAGGTCGCGGCGATGGTGCAGGTTTCAGTGATGGGTGCGGGCTCGTGGGGCACGACGCTCGCCAAGGTTTTTGCTGATGCGGGCAATCCTGTACGGCTGTGGTCGCGACGTGCGGAGCAGGCACAGCGTATTCAGATCAGCCGCGAAAACCACGACTACCTGCCTGGTCTGGGGTTGCCGCGAAACATCGAGGCCACCTCGGATGCAGAGGCCGCGCTGAAGGACGCGGACGTGGTGGTGCTGGGCGTGCCCTCGCAGACCCTGCGTGACAATCTCAAGGTCTGGAAGGACTTCATCGGGCCGGAGACGATTCTGCTCAGCCTGGCCAAGGGTGTGGAGCGCGAGACACATCTGCGCATGAGTGAGGTCATTGCGGAGGTCACAGACCTGCCAGCAGAGCGTATTGCGGTGCTGTCTGGCCCGAACCTCGCCCGCGAAGTTGCGATGGAGCAGCCAGCGGCAACGGTCATTGCTTGCGCCGATGAGAACAACGCCAAGATGATTCAGGCGGCAGTTGCCACTAATTACTTCCGCCCGTACACCAACACCGATGTGATCGGCTGCGAAATCGGCGGTGCCTGCAAGAACGTCATTGCGTTGGCCTGCGGTATGGCCGCTGGTCAGGGATTGGGCGAGAACACGCTGGCAACAATCATCACCCGTGGGCTGGCGGAAATCACTCGTCTGGGTAATGCCGTCGGCGCGGAAGAGAAGACCTTCGCGGGGCTGGCGGGCCTCGGTGACTTGGTAGCTACCTGTTCCTCGCCGCTGTCGCGCAACCGCACCTTCGGTGATCGTCTCGGCCGTGGTGACACGATGGAGCAGGCGCAGCACGCTACGCGCGGTCAGGTGGCCGAGGGCGTGATTTCTTCGATTTCGGTCCGTGACCTAGCTCGACGCAATGGCGTGGAAATGCCAATTACTGAGGCCGTTTACGCTGTCTGTCACGAAGGCGCGAAGGTTGATGAGACAATTCGCAAGCTGATGGGGCGTAGCCGCAAGTCGGAGTAACCACTTAAACGAGGTCGGGGCTAAACTTAGTCACCATGACTTCGTCGAATAGCTCGTCTGCAGATCGCATTTCCGTCGCCGTCATCTACGGTGGCGCAAGCCCTGAGCACAGCGTCTCCTGTGTCTCGGCCGGCGCAATTATGGATCACCTGGATGAGGACCGCTTCCGAGTGGTTCCCATTGGTATTACCAAGGATGGTGTTTGGGCCGTCGGCACGCGTGAAACGGATACGCTGCGCACGCAGGGGCGTACGATGCCTGAGGTCATCCCGGGCGAGGAGGTTGCGTTGAGCACGTCGCCGTCACGCCGCGGTGAATTCCGCTTCGTCACCGGTGATCGCGCCGGCGAGGTTTTCGACACCGTCGACGTTATCTTCCCGGTACTCCACGGTCCGCACGGCGAGGACGGCACAATCCAGGGGCTCTTTGAGCTTTCCGGCATTGCTTATGTCGGCCCGGGCGTGCTCGCTTCCGCGGCGGGTATGGATAAGGAACGCACGAAGAATCTCATGCAGGCAGCGGGGCTTCCTATCGGCAAGCAAGTTGTTTTGCACGTCGGCGAGTCGCTTTCCGACGAGGACAAGGAGACCCTTGGCCTGCCGGTGTTCGTGAAACCTGCCCGTGGTGGATCGTCGATTGGTATCTCCCGCGTCGATGATTGGGCGAATCTGGATGCAGCGGTGGAGTTGGCCCGCGAGCATGACTGGAAGGTCATTGTGGAGGCCGGTGTAGACGGTGCCGAGGTGGAGATTGGTGTGCTGCAGCGCGCTGACGGCAGCCTGCAGGTCTCTGTCCCGTCCCTGCTGCGTGGCACAGAGGACTCCGACGAGGGCTTTTACGGTTTTGAAACCAAGTACTTGGATGACGTCGTCTCGGCGCAGATTCCGGCTGAGTTACCAGCGGATGTTTTGAAGGCGCTGGACACGGATGCTCGTCGGGCGTTCCGGGCACTGGGCTCTGATGGGCTGACTCGTGTGGACTTCTTTGTCACGGATAATGGCCCGATTATCAATGAGGTCAACACCATGCCGGGCTTTACCCCGATTTCGATGTACCCGCAGATGTTTGCGGCCTCAGGTGTAGCCTACGAGGAGCTGCTCAGCGCCCTGATTGAGCGGGCGCTGGTAGCTCGTCGATAGCAGCTGGTTCTTACTTTTCTTCGCTCGGCGAGATGTTCTCCAGGTTGTCCGCGATGACCGAGGAGAGCACCGGCATCAGTGAGCTGGCCTCCGACATCGGCATTTCAACGGCGACGAAGCGCTCCCGGCCCATGGCGTACCAGGTGGCGGAGGTACCGGAGGAAAGCGTTGGTTCGTTGAACCAGACAATGTCGCCAACCTGCGTCAGCTGCTGCGTGGTGGTGCTGTAGCCAGCCGGCTCGTCGACACCACAGCGCAGCACCACTGGATCGGCTGGGGTGCCGCCCCAAATGACCATGTCCTTCGGCATGTCAGCCGGCATTTCCTCAGCGCTCAGACGGTGACGGTTGCCAAGCTCGCGGGGGAGGGCAGCCTCCAAGCCGCTGCAGCGCTTATCAGCTTCCGGAGCTGCCAGTTCTACCAGTGGGACGCCGCCGCGCTCCGGCTTGTTCTTGTACTCGGAGTCCGGGCGCAGCGCCTCGGCGAGGTCACTCAAGGCATCCTCCGCCTCTGCATTTCCTTCGGCGGTAATCGCAACAACCGGTTCGCGCCCGACGGTGAACCAAGTCGCCAAAGACTCGTCGGTGCTGTCGACAACACGCAGCCACGAAATGCCCTTGACCTCTTCGGTCTTAGCCAGTTCGTTGTACTGGCTAGGTACGTTCGCGCCACAGCGCAGCGTGATGCGGTCTTGTTCCAAGTTTCGGTACACAGCGGCACCTTCTGGAGCTGGCTCTGCAATGTCGGCGCGAACCAGACCTGCGGCGCGATCTGGCAGTCGGTCGAGCAGTTCCGCACACTCGGGCGAGTCATTAGCGGGAAGCTCCGGATTGGAAATCGCGACTGGCTTTGTCGCCTGATTATCCTGGTAAATCTTTGCGGCAAAAATGATGCCGAGGATAGAGATAATGGCGATAGCGAGTGCGATGCCCGCGCGTGTCCGGCTACCCTTGGACTGAACTGTTTCTCCCGATGGGGGTGCGTCTACCATGGGCCTGATTCTACGTTGTCCGGTACCAACTCCAATTGGTTGGGGGCAATACCGAGACGGGTTCCGCTATTAACGGTTAACCATCGACTATTAGGAATGTGACTCGACACTGTGACTGAATTGACCATTGGCGATATTGGCGAGTTTGGGGTCATTGAGGCCATCCGGGCTATCGCCCCGTCGGCACGCAATGGCGACGATGCCGCCGTCTTGACGCAGACAACCCCCAACGCCCGTTTTGTCACTTCCACCGACATGTTGGTGGAAGGGCGCCATTTCCGCCTGGACTGGTCGACACCTCAGCAAGTTGGAGCTAAGGCCGCAGTACAGAATTTCGCCGATATCGAATCGATGGGTGCGCGTCCAACGGCCATGCTTTTCGCCATCTCAGCACCGTTGCATACTCCGGTGAGTGTGGTCACCGGTATCGCCGAGGGGTTGTGGCAGGAAGGCAAGCAATGTCCGGCGGAGCTCGTCGGTGGTGACATGGTCAGCGGAGATTCTCTGGTGATTTCCATCAGTGCGATGGGCGAACTCGGTGGGCTTGGGCGGCCGCTGCTGCGCTCAGCAGCACGCGCGGGGGATACGGTGATTGCGTCGGGGCGCATCGGCTACTCTGCTGCGGGCCTTGCGCTGCTTCAGCACTGCGGAAGCCCGGCAAAGGTTCCAAGCGAGTTTGCGCAGCTGGTGGCAGCACACTGTACGCCCGAATTTGAATACCGCAGGGGTGCCACGGCGCGAGCCACAGGCGTGCGTTCACTGACGGACAATTCCGATGGACTGGTGGTGGATCTCCGCGCTATTGCGCAGGCCTCCAGGGTTACTTTGGAAGTTGACAGCAGTGCCATTGCGCCCGATGAGTTGCAGATTGCCGCTGGCGAATACCTGGGCATCGACCCGTGGGAGTGGGTGCTCACCGGCGGGGAGGACCACACACTGATCGGTTCGACACCGGGGGAGCCTCCGACGGGGTTCCGCGCTATCGGCACGGTGTCGAAGGAAAAGTTCGATTCGGTGCTTATCGACGGCAAACCTCCTGCCCGCGATGCCGGTTGGGTTTCCTTTTAAGAGTTCGACGAGGTTTTGAGAAGAAAGGCTGCATGACATGGATCCGTTGCCGGTCGAAGAAGGGTGGCAGAAGGCGCTGGAGCCAGTGGCCGATGACATCCACCGGATGGGGCAGTTCCTGCGCGAGGAGAACGCGGCCGGCTACGGTTACCTGCCCGCGGGCACCGATGTGCTGCGCGCCTTTACTTATCCATTCGATGAGGTCAAGGTGCTCATTATCGGTCAGGACCCGTACCCGACCCCGGGGCATGCGATGGGGCTTAGCTTCTCGGTCCAGCCGGATGTGAAGCCGGTACCGCGGTCGTTGGCGAATATTTTTAAGGAGTACTCCTCCGACCTGGGGCTCCCGGCTCCCTCCAACGGTGACCTCACTCCGTGGAGTAGGCAGGGCGTGGCCCTGTTCAACCGTGTACTGACCGTGCGCCCGGGTGCTGCTGCCTCGCACCGCGGTAAGGGCTGGGAGGCAATCACGGAGCATGCCATCAAAGCATTGGTCGCCCGTGATCAGCCTCTCGTGGCCATTCTGTGGGGACGCGACGCGCAGAGTTTGCAGCGTTGGCTCCCCGGCGTGGACTGCATCTGTTCGCCGCACCCGTCACCGCTGTCGGCATCCCGTGGGTTCTTCGGGTCGCGTCCGTTCAGCCGGGCCAATGAGTCGCTGATTCGTCAGGGAGCTACCCCTATCGACTGGACGCTAGAATAGGAATTCATGTCTTTGCAGATTGGTTCTGCCGCCATTGTCGGCTGGGTTGCCCGGGGGATTGACGCGCTTCAATCCCGCCGCGACGAGATTAACAGTCTCAATGTCTTCCCAGTACCGGATTCCGATACCGGGTCGAATATGCTCGCGACGTTGAGTTCGGCCTATGAGGAAGCGCAAAAGGCTGACGCTTCCGATGTTCGCGCAGTCACCGCGGCCCTAGCTGCCGGTGCAGTGCGCGGCGCCCGCGGTAATTCGGGCACTGTGCTCTCGCAGGTTTTTCGCGCGGTGGCTGAGGCTGCCTCCGGTAGTGGCATTGGCGTTGAGTCGGTACAACACTCGCTAAAGCTAGCTGTGCAACATGTTTCCCAAGCGATTGCCAATCCGGTGGAGGGCACGATTCTGACAGTCCTGCGGCACGCCGCGATTGCCGCGGAGGAATTTGAGGGCGACTCGATTGAGGAGCTCGCCGACACGATCGCGGATGCCGCTCGCGATGCGCTGGCGAAAACCCCCAGCCAGCTCCCGGCACTGCAGCAGGCGGGCGTGGTCGACGCCGGCGGCGCAGGGTTGGTCATTCTGCTCGACGCGCTTGCCGACGAAGTCAGCGGCCGCGCAGCCGCACCGGTCGATTTGCATGTCGACGCGCCACACGTAGCCACCGTTGAGATGGAGGTCATGTACCTAATTTCCTTGGCGGATACCCAGGCGGTGGAAGCGCTGCGAGAGCGATTGAACCCGCTGGGCAATTCGCTCATCATCGCAGGTGATGCTGGTAATGCGGAGACCGCGCAGTACATGGTGCATATCCACACAGTGGAGCCGGGCGCAGTTATTGAGGCGGCACTCGACTTCGGTCGTCCGGAACGCATCCGTATCGAGGTGCTCGATGAGCCGGAGACAACACCTGAGTCCACTCGCATCCTCATTGCGGTAGTGCCGGACGGTCCGCTGAATGATCTCATCACCTCCTCGGGAGCGGTTGCTATCAGCCCGACCCCCGCTCCGACTCCCACATCCACTCCCACAAATCGCGCAGCCATCGCCGACCAGGAGTTCGCTGACAATGTGGTCACCAAGGCGCTGACTGCCATGAGGGGTGCGGATGAGGTAATCCTGCTGCCAAATGGTCTGGTCAGCGACCAGGAATTGGCGGATATCGAATTCGCTGCTGCCGCGGCTAATCCGACGCTCGCGGTAGTGTCCACAGACTCCATTCCGGCTGGCCTTGCTGCCTTGGCCGTGCATTCGGCTGAGCTGCCGCTGGCGGTTGCTGCGTATGCGATGGGAGAGGCTGCCAATGGCACGCGAACGGCTGTAGTCGCTGCGGACGTCGATAAGCCCCTGACTGACGCGCTCACAGAGACCATCTCAGACCTGTTGGCTGGCGGCGGGGAACTAGTGACTCTGCTGCTCGGGCGCGGAGCTGGGGGCGTTGACATAGCGCAAGTGCGGGCGCGGCTGGACAAGCCTGTGGAGGTCGTAGCCTACGATGCAACCGGCATCGATGAGCTGTTGCAGGTAGGAATCGAGTAGCACGATGCTCGGATGGCTCGGCTCGGATTATGCGCGCACGCCCCTGAATATCGTGGTGGGGCCAAAGATTGCAAAGAAGCTGCATACGGCTTTTGGTATGGAGACCGTCTCGGATGCACTGACGAATTTCCCGAAGCGCTACGTGGCGCAGGGTAAGAGCTTAGATGTGTCATTTTCCGACATTGGCGACACCATCACCACAGTCGTGGAGGTGCACAGCATTTCGCCAGCGCCCGCCTTCGCCGACCGACGCAAGCCACTGAAAATCTATGTCAGCGACGGCGTGCGCATTCTTCCGGCCGCGATTTTCGGTGCCGAATGGCTGCGCAATATGCTGCACCCCGGTGTGCGTCTGCCCATTGTTGGCACGCTCAGTGAGTTCCGCAATGAGCTACAGCTGAAAAATGTTGATTGCATGGTGCTTAAAGCCGATGGTTCGGTAGGCGCAGCCACTGGCAAGCTGGCCACACTGACGAAGACAGCCAAGGGGATTGCGGAGATGCAGCGGCTGCTCACGCGCCCCTATCTGCCCATTTACCGTGGCCGTAAAGGAGTAGCGGGTATTCACCTGGCTCTGTACATGCAGCGCATCCTCGAATGGTTACCGCTGCAGCCAGACCCATTGCCCGCCACGCCGGAGGGACTTATCGATTTCGACTCCGCACTGCGTGGCGCACACTTTCCCTCCATCGCGGGCCCCGACATCGCGCTTGCCCGACTGAAGCACGACGAAGCGCTTGAGCTCCAGCTCGCCGTTGGTGCACGCAAGCGTACTCAAGCGAGTCTCACCGCGCCGGCCTGTATGGAAGTCGCCGGGGGACTTCGCGACGAGCTACGCCGGGGGTTGCCGTTTTCGCTTACCGACGGTCAGGTCGCGGTCGCAGCCGATATTGCGCAGGATTTAGCGAGGCCTAACCCAATGAACCGCCTGCTGGCAGGTGAAGTTGGCTCGGGTAAAACCGTGGTGGCCCTGCTGGGAATGCTGCAAGCAGTCGATGCTAGCAGGCAGTGCGCGATGCTGGCGCCGACGGAAGTCCTGGCCCAACAGCACTACCGATCGCTGACAGCGATGCTGGAGCAAGCCGGAGTAGCAGTGACTGTACGACTGTTGACGGGTTCGATGTCGACGAAGGAGCGCCGGGCAACCCTGTTGGAGGCAGTCAACGGGGAGGCTGACATCGTCGTCGGCACGCATGCCCTGCTCAGCGAGGGCGTGGAGTTCTTCGATCTCGGTCTGGTGGTCGTCGATGAGCAGCACCGCTTTGGTGTGCGCCAGCGCGATCAGTTGCGCAGCAGGGGACGGGGTGGAATGACACCGCATCTGTTGGTGATGTCGGCAACCCCGATTCCGCGCACGGTAGCGATGACCATTTTTGGCGACCTCGCAGTTTCGCAGTTGACGGAATTGCCACGGGGACGTCAGGAGATCCAATCTTTTGTCGTACCGACGCTGGAAAAGCCGCGCTGGGAGGCACGAACCTGGGAGCGGATTGGGGAAGAAGTGGCCAAGGGCAACCGCGCCTTCATTGTCTGTCCCCGCATTACCCGCGACGAGGAACAGTTCCTCGACGAGTCCGTGGAGGCGGTGTTCGACCGAGCGAGGAAGAAACTTCCCGGTGTACGTATCAGTCAGTTGCACGGCAATATGGCACCGGAGGACAAAGACCGCGTGATGCAGGCCTTTGCCACAGGACAGCTGGATGTGCTGGTGTCCACCACAGTTGTCGAAGTCGGCGTGGATGTACCAGAGGCCACGATCATGATGATTCGCCGCGCCGAGAGCTACGGTATTTCGCAGATTCACCAGCTGCGCGGTCGTGTCGGCCGTGGTGACCGTGGTGGCCTGTGCTTCCTGTGTACACACACGCATTCGCAGACACCGGAGCGCACCCGGCTGGACCGCATTGCCGCCACCACCGACGGCATTCAACTGGCGGAGTTGGACCTGGCCACGCGTAGTTTCGGCGATCTGCTCGGCGATGACCAATCGGGACTGGCAACAGGCCTCGGCCTGGTGGACCTCACCACCGACGGCGAGATCATCGAGCGCACCCGACATGATGCCACGGCTCTCCTCGACAGTGATGAAAGGCTTGTGGGGGAGCTCATATCCGATATCGATGAAGAGCAGTCGAACTACTTGGACCGCTCCTAGTAAGACCAAAGTAGACTGTTGGGCATGGTAGATGTCTGTGCACCTTTTGCAGGAGTAGTCCGCTGGGAGGTCGCCGAGAAAGACTCGGTGACGACCGGTCAGGTTATTGCGGTCGTGGAGGCCGTCAAGCTAGAAGCGCCGGTTTTAGCGCCCTGCCCGGGCACGGTCGCGGAGGTGGCGGCAGATCAATTTGTGGATGTCGAAGGCGGTCAGCTGCTGGCAAGAATCACGCCAGTAACTCACAGCGCCACGGCACAGCACAACGGCAACGAGAACACATCGCACGAAGGGAAGTAGATGACCCGCATTATTGCAGGTGAGGCACGCGGTCGTAGGCTAGTCGCGCCTAAGGGAGAGACCACTCGGCCAACTAGTGACCGCGCGAAGGAAGCCATCTTTTCTTCCTGGTCCACACGCTTTGGGCTAGAGGGAACTCGCGTTCTCGACCTGTTTGCTGGCTCGGGTGCGCTCGGTTTGGAAGCGGCTTCTCGCGGCGCGCGTTCCGTCGTGTTGGTGGAAAACGATCCGAACGCCATTGCCGCTATTGAAAAGAACATTCGCACCGTGGGGCATCCCGATGTGGCCGTGTCTCCGATGAAAGTATCGTCGTACCTTGCGGGCGCGCCGGGCGAGCCTTTTGACCGCGTCATCGCGGATCCGCCCTATGAGCTGGCGGGGGAGGCCGTTACAGAGATGCTGGAGGCGCTGCGTAGCTTCCTCGCGCCGGGCGCGGTCGTGACTGTGGAGCGTCACCGCGATGATGAGGAAACGCAGTGGCCCGAGGGTTACGAGCAGCTCCAGCAGAAGCTGAAGCGTCGCATTCACGGTCTGGCGCGCTTCGACACCGCTATCTACAACGCTTAACGTTTTCCGCTTTACGACGGCCAAAGGTGGTTTGACCTCTATGACTCACGCATGCTGCCCCGGTTCCTACGACCCCATGACCTCTGGTCACCTCGATGTGATTGAGCGTGCCGCGCGCCAATTCGATCAGGTGACCGTGCTGGTTACCCACAACCCGAATAAGCAGGGCATGTTCAACGTCGAAGAGCGCATGGACCTCATTCGGCAGTGCACGCAGCACTTGGACAATGTGCAGGTGGACTCCTGGTCGAAGCTGTTAGTTGACTACACTTCCGCGCAGGGTATTACCTGCCTGGTCAAGGGGCTGCGCTCGGCGGCGGACTACGAGTACGAGGCGCCTATGGCGCAGATGAATCGGCGCATGACGGGCATTGAGACTCTCTTTGTGGAGGCTGATCCGAAGTACGGTCATGTGTCGTCGACACTGATGAAGGAAGTTGTTCGCTACGGCGGTTCGGTGGAAGGGCTAGTTCCTGAGCCTGTCTTGCACGCCCTGCAGCGCCGACTGAAGTAGCATGTAAGTCATGTTTCGCGTCTTCGAATCTCTTGATGAACTGGTCCAGATCCTAGAAGAGGCACACGGCGTGCCACTGTCGGCCAATTGTATGGTTCCGCGTCAGCGTGTTCTCGAGTTGCTCGACGAGCTGAGGGATGCTTTCCCGGCTGAGCTCGATGACGCGCAGGACGTCTTGGACCAGCGGGATGAGATTATCAACGATGCTGAAGCCCGGGCGAACAACACCATTTCGACTGCGGATGAAGAAGCCCATCGCATTGTCGACGAGGCCGAGGCCCGCGCTAACCACACCGTCGAGGATGCCAATGCCCACGCAGCTGGCACCGTCGCGGCCGCTGAGGACGACGCCCGTCGTCTCCGCGAGGATGCTCAGCACGAGTACGACAGCATTGTGGATCGTGCGTCTGCCGAGTCCGATCGCCTGATTCACGCTGGTAACGAATCCTACGAGCGTTCCGTTGCGGAAGGCCGCGAGGAGCAGGCTCGCCTGGTCGCTGAGTCGACGGTCGTCCGCGAGGCCAACGACGAGGCGAATCGTCTGCTCTCAGACGCGCACGCGGATTCCTCTCGCCTCCGTGAAGAGTGTGACCGCTACGTTGATTCCAAGCTCGCCGAGTTTGAACAGACTCTCCAGGAGACCCTGCGCAATGTCGGTCGCAATCGCTCTGTACTGCGTTCGGGGGCCGGTGCCGTCGGCGGTGGCGCAGGGGCTCAGAACGCGCCGTCTTCGTTCTCTGAGGGGGCGGAACGCCGCCGGTACGAGCGTTAGTGCATCTTCGGGGTAGACTGAGGTCTATCATGACTGACTCATCCCCATTTGTTCTGGACGTTTCGACATGTCTGCAGGGCGGCATGCCCGAGCAGTTCCGCAAGGTAGGCGATAGCCCTGTCCGCGTTGGTGTCGAGATGATTGGCATCGCCGCTGGCGAGGAGGTTGTCGTTGACGGCATTGTCACGAACCTCGGCAGCGGTGTCATGGTTGACGCGACTGTGACTGCCAAGGCCACCGGCGAGTGCGTGCGCTGCCTAGCCCCGCTGAATCCGGAGCTCAGCTTCCACATTTCGGCTGTCTTTTCCAACAACGAGGACTTCATCACCGGCGACGATGCCGAGGAAGAAGACCTCGAGGACGAAGTTGGCCAGATCGTCGACAATACGGTGGATATCACTCAAGCCGTCATCGATGAGGCGGGCTTGAACCTGCCCTTCAATCCGACCTGTCTGGATTTCGATTCCAGCTGTGCTGAGTCGGACTCGGAAGTGCCGGAACCAGACGGCATCTCGGGTGAAGAGGAGCGTATTGATCCGCGTTGGGCTGGCCTGGCGGAAAAGTTTGGCTCGCTCGGGGACGATAAGTAATCGACGACGACTAAGACGAAGACTTTAAAGGAGATATAACGGATGAGCCGCAAGCGTCGGCTAACCGGTGAGGCGGCTAGAAAGGCGGCCTTCGAGGCCGTCGATCACGCCCCGCTGCTGGAAAAACTCGGTGTTGAGCTACCAGAGGAGTCCCTGAAGCTCGCTCTGACCCACCGCAGTTTCGCGAATGAAAATGGCATGCTGACCAATAACGAGCGTCTAGAGTTCCTGGGCGACGCCGTGCTGGGCATGTGCGTTGCTGAAGAACTCTACCGTCGCTTTCCGGACCGCGCTGAGCAGGATATTTCCAAGATGCGCGCAGGTGTCGTGAACATGTACGCGCTGGCTGACCTGGCCCGCAGTATCGGATTGGGGGAGCACATTCTCCTCGGTCGCGGTGAGAAGGCCACCGGTGGCGCGGATAAGCACTCGATTCTCGCTGACACCACCGAGGCGCTGCTGGGTGCTATCTACCTGCAGCATGGTTTCGAGGTTGCCCGTGAGACCGTGCTTCGCCTGTTCAACCAGATGATTGACGATGCCCCGACGGAGTCCCGCGGCCGTGACTGGAAGACGCTGTTGCAGGAGCGCCTGGCGGCCAAGCAACTACCGGCTGCCGAGTACACCGTGCGCACCACCGGTCCCGACCATGATTTAACTTTCTACGTCGACGTGCTGGTTGACGGCGTGGTTAAGGGCAGCGGTACCGGCGCCACGAAGAAGGAAGCCGAGATGCACGCCGCGCATCAGGCGCATACCGCTCTGGCCTAATGCCCGAGCTTCCTGAAGTCGAGTCCGTACGCCGCGGTCTCGACACTTACGTCGTCGGTGGCCGCATCGACGATTCCTTCGTCTACAACGCTCGCGCCGTGCGGCGCCAACCCGGTGGTGCCGTAGAGTTTATCGGTCGTACGCGTGGGCGCACGGTTGTCGCTACGGATCGTCGTGGCAAGTTCATGTGGCTCACGCTTGACGACGACTCCGCAATCGCCATTCACCTGGGCATGAGCGGCCAATTGCGCGTGGAAGCCCCGTACACTCCCGATACGCTGCCTGGCCGCCACACCCGAGCCGCTTTCGACATCGCTCTTCCGGACGGCGCTCGGCACCTAATCAACTTCAACGATCAGCGCACCTTTGGTTGGGTTTGGGCCTGTGAACTGGTCGAATCCCACGGTCGCTTTGTTCCGGAACCTGCAGCCAAGATTGCGCCCGACCTATTGGAGCCCACCGTTGATGTGGTTGCCCTTGCACACCGCATGATGAAGTCGCGATCGCCGATTAAGGCCGTATTGCTCAACCAAAACATCGTGTCGGGTATCGGCAATATCTATGCCGACGAAATGCTTTGGGCAGCGAAGGTCGATGGTCGCGTGCCGGCGTGTGACCTTTCGGTCCGTCGTTTAGCGAAACTTTTGCGCGAAGGGCAATCGGTACTCGAGCGGGCGCTAGCGGCCGGCGGCACGAGCTTCGATGCGTTATATGTGCATGTCAACGGCGAAAGCGGCTATTTTGAGCGGAGCTTGAACGCCTATGGTCAAGCGGGGGAGCCGTGCCCGAGGTGTGGGCGCGCAATTGTCCGTCTGCCATTTGGCAATAGATCGAGTTATCTGTGTCCCACCTGTCAACGCTAGAATTTCCTTATGAGTTTCATGGAGCAAGCAACCGACTGGGTAAATGCTTGGAATGACAAGTACTGGCTGCTCATGATTGTTCTGCTGATCGGTACAGGTTTGTACTTCTGTTGGCGGACCATCATGGTGCAGATCCGGTACATCCCGGAGATGTTCAGGGCCATTACTGAAAAGCCCTCTGATATTTCTGAGGGAGTCAAGGGCATCTCGGCCTTTAAGGCCTTTACAATTTCAGCGGCCTCACGCGTGGGTACCGGAAACGTCGCAGGTGTGGCGGTGGCGATCACTACCGGTGGCCCTGGCGCCGTCTTTTGGATGTGGCTGCTCGCTGCGATTGGTGGCGCAACCAGCTTCGTGGAGTCTACGCTGGCACAGCTGTACAAGGTGCGGGATAAGGACTCTTACCGAGGCGGCCCGGCCTACTACATAACCAAGGGGCTAGGGGAGAACTGGCGCTGGATGGCCTCGCTTTTCGTCATCGCTATCACGGTGACCTACGGTTTCGTGTTCAACGCGGTGCAGTCCAACTCGATTACGGCGGCTGTGGCTCAGTCGACCGGGCAGGAGACACCGATTTTTAAGTTCTGTGTCGGTATCGTGCTGGCAATCTTGGCCGGCGTCATCATCTTCGGTGGTGTGCAGCGTATTTCGGCGGTGACGCAGATTGTCGTGCCGATTATGGCCGTGGCCTACATTATCCTCGGCCTGATTGTCTTGGCTCTCAACATCACCGAGGTGCCGGGCATGATTAAGCTGATTTTTGAGCACGCCTTCGGTATCCGTGAGATTGCTGGTGCTGCCGTCGGTACCGCCATGATGCAGGGTATTCGCCGCGGTCTGTTCTCCAACGAGGCCGGTATGGGTTCCACTCCGAATGCGGCGGCGACGGCATCGGTGTCGCACCCGGTCAAGCAGGGCCTTATCCAGACGATGGGCGTCTACTTCGATACCTGGGTCGTCTGTACCATCACCGCGGTTATCATTCTGCTGTCCGACCCGACTTTCGGCGGCGATGCAGAGGGCACCGCGCTGACTCAGGCCGCGCTGTCGGCGCAGGTGGGAACGTGGGCAATCCACGCGGTTACGGTCATCATCTTCTTCCTGGCGTTCTCCTCGCTGGTGGGTAACTACTACTACGCCGAAGCAAATATCCCGTTCCTGTCTAAGAGCAAGGCTGTCCTGAACACCGTGCGCGTCCTGGTTATCCTGTGCGTGATTGGCGGAGCTGTCGGTTCCGTGCCGCTCGTCTGGTCGCTTGCAGATACCTTCTCCGCACTCATGGCCACCATCAATATCATCGCGATTCTGCCGCTGGGTGGCGTCGCAGTCGCCCTGTTGAAGAACTACTCCGAGCAGAAGTCCAAGGGGCTCAATCCGGTATTCCATCGCGACGATCTGCCTAACCTCCGCGGCCACGACAAGATTGAGTGCTGGGACGGTTCCGACCCGATGACAGTGCGTGAGTCCGATGTCGCTTAACGACGTCCGCCTCACCGCGTGGGTACATGGTCGTGTTCAAGGTGTCGGTTTTCGCTGGTACACCCGCGCGACGGCTCTGGAGCTGGGGTTGGTTGGTTACGCTCAGAACTATCCGGATGGTCGGGTGTTAGTTGTTGCTGAAGGGCCACGGGCAGACTGTGAGAGTTTGCTCGCTTGGCTTGAGGGGCCGAATACTCCGGGCAATGTGACGGCAGTGGTGCCGTTATGGCAGGAACCGAAGGGTGCATTGAGCACGTTTGACCGTCGTTAAGCGGGGGCCAACTGCCTTCCTCCTCCCCCCCCCATGTCGGTGTAGGAATCCGAAAAATTCGAAAACGTTCTATCCCTCGCTCTGCGTCATTGTTTTTACGCAGTTAGCGGGGGATTTTTTCGTGTCTTGAGGTAGTCGATTGGGACGCTGTAGAGGTCTCAGAACGCTAAGAAACTACGTAAGAGGGAAAAAGAATACGTAAATACGGAAGAAAGGTGGATTAAGTTAATAAATACCTACTGACAGACAGGGGAGGCACATATGACGCCTGAAGAAGTAATTGCACAGTCTGGAAACTCAGCGTGGATGCTGATTTCGGCTTCGTTGGTTTTGCTCATGACACCGGCGCTCGCGCTGTTCTATGGCGGCATGTCGCGACAGAAGTCGGTGCTCAACATGATGATGATGAGCTTTGGTGCTGTCGGCGTTGTCGGTGCCATTTACGTGCTGTGGGGCTGGTCGATGTCCTACGGATCGCAGTCGATCGGTGGTGTATTTGCCAACCCATTCGAGTTCTTCGGACTGCGTAACTCAATTACGGATGGTGACGGCAACTACATCGCGGGTGCGAATGGTTACCCGAATATCATCGACATCGGATTCCAGCTCACGTTCTGCTCGATCTCTGTGGCGCTCATCTCTGGAGCGCTGGCCGAACGCGTGAAGTTCTCCACCTGGCTGATTTTTGTCGGTTTCTGGACGACGCTGGTGTACTTCCCAATGGCCTTTATGGTCTGGGGTGGCGGTCTGCTGAGCCACTCTGCAGAGGGGCTTTCGGCGAAGCTGTTCGGTACCGCTGACGGCGAAGCGCTCATCGCTCCAATTGACTTCGCTGGCGGTACGGTTGTGCACATTGCTGCTGGTACTGCCGCTTTGGTGCTGGCGATTATCGTCGGCAAGCGCAAGTCTATCGATGGCAACCGGCATCGCCCGCACAACCTGCCACTCGTCATGCTGGGTGCCGCACTGCTGTGGTTCGGCTGGTTCGGCTTCAACGGCGGTTCGGCATTTGCTGCCGACGGTGTGGCTGGCCTGGCATGGCTGAATACAACGGTGGCAGCGTGTGTGGGTATGCTCGGCTGGATTTCACTCGAGCGTATTCGTGATGGACATCCCACCTCGCTGGGCGCTGCCTCGGGGGTCATCGCAGGGCTTGTGACTATTACTCCAGCCGCAGGGGATATGAACCCAGTGACCTCAATCATTCTGGGCTATATCGGCGGTGCGCTGGCTTGCTGGGGTGTTGGCTTAAAGTACAAGTTCAATTTCGATGACACCTTGGATGTGGTTGGTCTGCACCTGGTCGCAGCTATGTGGGGAACGATTGGTGTTGGCCTGCTGGCTAATGATCGCGGACTGCTTACCGGCGGTGGCATCGACGGTCTGAAATTGTTTGCCATCCAGATCATCATCGCTGTCATTGCGGCTGTGTTTTCGGGTGTGTTGACGTACATCATTGCCCGAGTACTGAAAACAACCGTCGGCTGGCGTATCCACGGCGAGCAGGAACATTCTGGTATCGACGTCGCTCAGCACGGTGAGTCGGCCTACGCTTCGACCAACGAGGCTGTGGTGTGAACGAGTGCTGCCATTGAAGCTCAATCAATCTTGATAGAAGCCCAGTCAATAAGGAGTAAGCCATGAAACTCATAACAGCAGTGGTGAAGCCGTTTACGGTTGAAGCTATCCGTGATGCACTCGAAGAGATCAATGTCAGTGGGATGACCGTCGTTGAGGCTGAAGGTTACGGTCAGCAAAAGGGGCAGTCTGAGGTCTACCGAGGTGCCGAGTACACCGTCGAGTTCGTCCAAAAGTCTCGCGTGGAAATCGTTGTCTCTGACGAACAGCTCGATAGCGCTCTCGAAGCAATTTGCTCCGCAGCGCACACAGGCAAGGTAGGGGATGGCAAGGTCTGGGTCACCAACGTTGAGCGCGTTGTCCGTGTCCGCACGGGTGAAAGCGGCGCTGCGGCGGTCTAGGAGCAGCGGGGTTAACAATAGGGCCCAGTCAGTATCGATCTACGGCATCATCCCCAGCACGGATGGGTTAATTCAGCTCCAACCCCCAACTGCAGGTAAGATATTGCCCCATGTATTTGAAATCGCTGACTCTGAAGGGCTTTAAATCCTTCGCTTCGGCGACGACGATGAAATTCGAGCCCGGCATCTGCGCAGTTGTCGGCCCGAATGGATCTGGTAAGTCGAATGTCGTCGATGCCCTCGCGTGGGTAATGGGCGAGCACTCCGCCAAGACCCTTCGCGGCGGCAAAATGGAAGATGTCATCTTCGCGGGAACCTCCGGGCGAAAGCCTTTGGGGCGCGCGGAGGTCACTCTTACCATCGACAATTCCGATGGGGCACTTCCCATTCAATATAAGGAAGTCTCTGTCACGCGTCGCATGTACCGCGACGGCGCAAGTGAGTACGAAATCAACGGTTCTCGCGTCCGCCTCATGGACGTACAGGAACTCCTCAGCGACACCGGCATTGGCCGCGAGATGCACATCATCGTAGGCCAGGGTCGGCTTTCGCAGATTCTGGAGTCCCGGCCAGAGGAGCGTCGTGCGTTTATTGAGGAAGCGGCAGGTGTGCTCAAGCATCGCCGCCGCAAGGAGAAAGCGCAGCGCAAGCTGCAGTCGATGCAGGCCAATCTCGACCGATTACAGGATCTGACAGGTGAGCTTTCCCGTCAGCTCAAACCGCTGAAGCGTCAAGCTGAGGCCGCCTCTCGCGCCCAGACTGTGCAGGCAGACCTGCGCGACGCCAAGTTGCGTTTGGCTGCCGCGGACTTCGTGGATTTGCAGGACAGCCTCAATGACATTGCTGGTCAAGCCAAGCTCATTGAGGAAAAGGTGGAGGCCGCCACTGAGCGAGCCGAGATTGCCGCTGAGCGCACTGCAGAGCTTGAAGCGGAACTGGAAGACATCACTCCAGCAGCTGATGCTGCCCGAGATTTGTGGTTCCGTCTCTCCGCACTCGGTGAGCGTATCCAAGCGACGGCCCGCATCGCCGCCGATCGCGCGGCCGACCACTCCGTCGCTCCGTGGGTAGGCCCAGACCCGGACTTCCTGGAGCAGCGGGCCGACGACGCCGCCACCGAAGAAGCCACGCTTGCTGAGGCTGAGGCAGAGGCCCGCGAGAAACTGGAGGAAATCCGCGAAACGCTCTTCGACGCCGAGGAGACTTTCCGCGAAGCCGAAGCGGAGCACCTCGCGGCCGTTCGCGCAATCGCCGACCGTCGCGAAGGCGTGGTTCGTCTCATCTCGGCAGAAGAATCGCTGCGCACTCGTCTGGAAGCCGCCGAAGCCGAAGCTGCACGCCTTGCCGAGCAAACCAATGAGGCCGACGAACGCCGTGCCGATGCCACCGAAGCCGTGGAAAACGCCGCACAGGAGCTAGCCGAGGCCGAAATCGAAGGTCCCGAGCTGCAGAGTGCTTATGAACAGGCCAACCGAGAAGCAGAGCTGGCCTCTACACGGTTGAAAGAACTCCGCGCTGACGAGCGCGACCTCGAACGCAGTGTCTCAGGTTTGTCCGCCCGCATCGAAGCTCTGGAGACCGCCCGCACCGCCGCTGCCAACGACGGCACCGCGTGGCTACGTGAAAAGCACGAGCTCGGCGTTCTCTCTGAAGTCATCGATGTCGACGCTGGCTGGGAAAAAGCGCTCACCGCAGCCCTCGGCGCGGCCGCCGAAGCACTGGTCAGCGAGGGCAGTGGCGATTCGCTTATCGACGAGCTGGTGGCCGCGGGCAAGGGCAGTGCCGTCGTTATCAATTCTGCGGATGCGTCTGATTCTTGGCGGTTGGACATCACTTTGCCCGCACAGGCATCCTGGCTGCTCGACCATGTGACAGTGCCTGCGGAGCTTTCGGGTTCGTTGACCTCTCTGCTCGTTGATGTCGTGGCCTGCGACGACGAGCACTTCGCCCGTGAACTGGTGGCGCAGGATACCCGACTGCGGGTTGTCGACCGCGATGGTGTGCTTCGTGGCTCTGGTTGGGTAGCTGGCGGTGCTGGTGGCACTGCATCAGGTGTGGAAATCGCCGCCGACATTGCTAAGACTCGCGACGAACTAGCAGAAGCACAGGTGCGTTTGAGTGACCTCGGTGGTGTGCTCTCCGGTGCACAGGCCGAAGAAGAGGACCGCCGCACTGACGCAGCGGCCGCCCGTGCCGCGCTGCGTGAGCATCAGAGTCGTATGAAGGTTCTTACGGATGCCCGAACTCGGGCCACGGCGCAGCTGTCCGGCGTGGTGCATGATGCCGAACGCGCTGAGCAGCGCGGAGCCGAAGCCGCGGACCGAGTAACGAAGCTCCAGAAGGAGTTGGCGGAGGTCGTAGACCGCTTGGCTCGCGTGGACCGTGACCCCGAGGAGGGGGAACCGTCGACAAGCGAACGTGACCGTGCCTCGGAGGCGCTGACGGCTGTGCGCGCCATGGAAACAGAGGCACGTCTGTCGCTGCGTACGGCAGAGGAGCGACTGTCGAGTGTACGAGGTAAGGCCGAGCGACTCCGTCGCCAGGCTGCGTCGGAGCGCGTAGCAAAGGCGCGCCATGAGCAGGCGCAGATGGCGAAAGTTACTCAGCGCGAATTGGCAGAAGTTGTCGCGGAGCTGGCTGAGGACTTGCACGCGAAGGTTAACGTGTCGTTGGCGCGGGCAGAGGCCGATCGCGACGATGCCGAGGCGCAGAAGAAGACGGTGTCGCAGGCACTGTCGGCGGCCCGGACGGAGGCGAATACGGCGCAACGTGAGCTGGCAAAGCTAACGGATTCCGCGCACCAGGGCGATATCGCCCGTGCGCAGGCGCAAGTCCGCGTCACCGAGGCTGCAGAGCGCATCGTCGACCAGTTGGGGCTGTCTGTCGATGACCTGCTCGCGGACTTCGCTCCTGATGAGAACTTCGACCGCGCAGCCGTGACGAAGCAGCTCAAACAGGCGGAGAAGGATTTGCGTGTGCTCGGCCGCGTCAACCCGTTGGCGCTGGAGGAGTACAAGGCGATGGAGGAGCGCTACTCTTTCCTATCCACACAGCTTGATGATGTCCTCAAGGCCCGCCAGGATCTCACCGATGTTGTCGAGGAAGTCGATGCCACGATTCTGCAGCTCTTCACAGACGCGTGGAACGATGTCGAGGCAGAATTCCCCGCGGTCTTTCAAACGCTTTTCCCGGGCGGCGACGGACGACTGGTTCTCACCGAGCCGGACAACCTGCTCACGACAGGTATCGAGGTTGAAGCCCGCCCGCCGGGCAAAAAGGTTAAGCGGCTGTCGTTGCTCTCCGGCGGCGAGAAGTCGCTGACGGCGCTGGCAATGCTCGTCGCTATTTTCCGCGCGCGCCCGAGTCCCTTTTACGTACTCGACGAGGTGGAAGCCGCGCTTGACGACGTTAACCTGCGTCGCCTTATTGCGCTGCTCGAGGAACTCCGCGCGACTAGTCAGCTGATTGTCATTACGCACCAGAAGCCAACAATGGACGTTGCGAATGTGCTCTACGGCGTGACCATGCGGGGCGACGGCGTGACTCGAGTAATCTCGCAGCGAATGTCACCGGCATCCGCAACTCCGTCGACAGGAGCGGAGTAAGCGCGGAGTAAGTGAGGAAGAGTCGTTGATACTGCATAATGAGAGTTATGACTCCAACTCAGTGGATACTCCTTGTCGTCGCGATTGTCGTTATTATCGCGCTGCTCTTTGTTGTGGGCTATGTCCGCAGGAAGAACCAGCGCATTTCCTTTGCGAAGGAAGATACTAAGGAACTCACCCAGCAGGAGAAGTCTGGAAATTACCAGGCCACTAGTGGTTTTAACTTCGCTCCGGCCGGTGGTGGGACTGATACCCGCGAGAAGCAGCCGGTTGAAAAACCGATGCCGAAACCGGCGGAAAAGCCGATTGAAAAGCAGGCCCCGGAGCCAGAGGAAAAGCAGGCTGATATACCTGCCGATCAGCCGGACGGTTCACTGCTGAAACCAGAAGGTCGACTGGTTATTCCGGATAACCCCACCGAAATGGAGGGGGATTTTGACCGCGTAATGCGGGAAATCCCAATCGATTTGCCTACGGCCGGGGAAGAGGAATCAGAGCCCGAGCCGGAACCACAACCAGAGCTCGAAGCAGAGCCTGAGGTGGAGGTAGTTCCTGCTCCTGAACCGGAGCTGGAGCCGGAACCGACCCCCGAACCAGAACCGACGCCAGAGCCGGAGCCGGAAGCTGCGCCGGAGCCGACGCCAGAGCCAGAAGCAGAACAGCAGATTGACTCCATCGACCCGGCTGAGGGACGTCTGGGTCGCCTGCGCGGTCGTCTGTCACGGTCGCAGAATGCAATTGGCCAGTCTGTGCTCGGCATCTTGGGCGCGGGTGACCTTGATGAGGACGCGTGGGAAGAGGTTGAAGACATCCTGGTTATGGCTGACCTCGGTGCGGCTGCGACGCAGCGTGTCGTCGATAAGCTGCGCGAGCGTATTGCCAGCCAGAAGGTGAGCACGGAAGAGCAAGTGCGCGCCCTGCTGCGTGAGGTGTTGATTGAGGAGTGCAAGCCTGAGATGGACCGTTCCATCCGCGCACTTCCGCACGAGGGCAAGCCCGCAGTGATTCTGGTAGTCGGTGTCAACGGCACAGGTAAGACCACGACGACGGGCAAGCTGGCTCGTGTACTGGTCGCCGGTGGCCACCGTGTTGTTCTCGGTGCAGCGGATACCTTCCGTGCTGCTGCAGCCGACCAGCTGGAAACCTGGGGACGACGCGTTGGCGCGGAGACCGTTCGCGGCGCTGAAGGCGCCGATCCTGCTTCTATTGCATTTGAGGCAGTTGCTCACGGTATCGAGTCCGGCGCTGATGTAGTGCTCATCGACACCGCCGGCCGCCTGCACACCAAGGTCGGTCTGATGGACCAACTGGACAAGATTAAGCGCGTGGTGGAGAAGAAGGCTCAGGTTGATGAAGTCATCCTGGTTTTGGACGCGACGGTTGGCCAAAATGGTCTACTGCAAGCACGTACTTTCCGGGATGTAGTAGACATCACCGGCGTTGCCCTGACCAAGCTGGACGGTACCGCGAAGGGCGGCATTGTATTCCAGGTGCAAAACGAGCTCGGTGTGCCGGTGAAGTTGGTTGGCCTTGGTGAAGGTGCTGACCACCTGGCGCCGTTTGAGCCGGAGAGCTTCGTAGACGCACTGCTCGGCGGCCGCAAATAGTAACTAACATCGATGAGTGAATTTTCCATCGATCGGTGAGTACAGCGTCGGCCGTCGCCCCCGACAAAACAATAAAGGCCTCGGAGTCACCGCGTAGATTTCTGTAGAGGATACGCGGAGCTCCGGGGCCTTTAGTGTTGAGGTGCTAGGAATCTAGCGGAGAGTTGTGCTAGGAATCCTTAGAATTCTTGCGTGCGAGTCGGGTAGCTGCCACGCCACCGACCAGGAGTGCTAGAGCGGCACCGCCGAGGGCAGTCGCCTGAACACCAGTGACTGCTAGACCAGTGTTCTTGGTCCCGGTTTTCTTACCGTCATTCTTAGGGTTGTCGGGCTTGTCGCCTGGATTTTCCTCCCCAGGATTCTCGTCCTCCCCGGGCTGTTCGTCACCTGGGTTTTCATCGTCACCCGGTGCGTCATCGCCCGGATTCTCATCGTCCCCCGGTGCATCATCGCCGGGGTTTTCATCGTCGGAAGTTGGACAGTAGCCGTGACCAATGAATATGATTTCGCCGTTCATCCCTCATCGTGCACGGCGGAAAATAAAACCAGGCCAACTGCGGTTAACTAGGTTCATGATTAACCATAAACTGGTTGATATATGAATGGCATTGGAGGTAGTTATAGGAATAACATCAGGTGCGGAGTGGTGTGCTTTGACCTGCTGCAATGCCGCCGGGTTGCTATTTGGCTTACGCCATTCCGGGGGAGGTTCTTACTAAGGGTGCCCTTAGCAAAAGCTAGCCACTGGCGTTATTTGTCTGTTATCTAACTGGTGGTAGCTGGGTTGGATAAACGTTCTTTACGCAGTAGGGCATTCATATCTGGAGACTTGTTTAATTGTCACGTTAAAATAACGAACAGTAATTTAACGTCCGCGAGAATAAAAGAGCTTTATCCTATTGCTGTTTTTACTTCCTATTGGCTACACCCGAATCGGGGCGTTTAGGGTGGATGGGCTGCAATCGTTGTCGATAGGCGAAGCTGTAGATATGTGCCAAACGGAGTATCCAGCGGGTACGGTAGAACAGTTAAGAAAAGACAAGGCAAAAGGGGAGCTGGAAACTTGTTTGAGTCTCTTTCCGATCGTTTGACGGGTGCCCTGCGGGGGCTGGGCGGGAAAGGCCGCCTGACTGAGGCGGATATTAACGCCACCGCCCGCGAGATTCGGCTGGCTCTTCTGGAAGCCGATGTCTCCCTCGAGGTTGTCCGTACCTTCATCAAGCGCATCAAGGAACGCGCTAACGAAATTATTGGCAGTCAGACGGTCAACCCGGCCAACCAGATTATTGAGGTCGTCAATGAGGAACTGATTAACATCCTCGGTGGCGAGACTCGACGTCTCAATATGTCGAAGCAGCCGCCGACGGTTATCATGCTGGCCGGTCTGCAGGGTGCTGGTAAGACCACTTTGGCCGGTAAATTGGCCAGGTACCTCACGGATCAGGGGCACACCCCAGTTCTCGTCGCCTGTGACCTGCAGCGTCCAGGTGCGGTGCAGCAGCTGGAAATTGTCGCTGAGCGTGCGGGCGTGCCGTGCTTTGCACCGTTCCCGGGCACCAGCCTCGATTCCACCCATGAAATGGGCACTAGCGAGGACAACCCAGTTGACGCCGCGTTCCGCGGCCTCGCTTATGCTCGCCAGCATCGCCACGATGTGGTGATTATCGATACCGCAGGTCGCCTGGGTATCGATGAGGTTCTGATGAAGCAGGCCCGCGATATTCGCGATGCCATCAACCCGCATGAAGTTCTGTTTGTCATCGACTCCATGATTGGTCAGGATGCGGTAGAGACCGCCAAGGCCTTCCGAGACGGCGTTGACTTCACCGGCGTTGTACTGACCAAGCTCGATGGCGACGCGCGTGGTGGCGCTGCACTGTCTATCCGTGAGGTCACCGGTAAGCCGATTCTGTTCGCCTCCACAGGCGAGAAGTTGGAGGACTTTGACGTCTTCCACCCAGACCGCATGGCCAGCCGCATCCTTGGCATGGGTGACCTGAAGACGTTGGTTGAGGTCGCGTCCAAGGAAATCGATCATGAGCAGGCTGCCAAGTCCGCCCAGAAGATTGGTTCCGGCGAGTTGACTCTCGAGGACTTCCTCGAGCAGATGATGATGGTCCGCAAGATGGGCCCAATCGGCAACATCCTCAAGATGCTCCCCGGCGGCGCGGAAATGTCCAAGGCCGCGGAAATGGTCGACGAAAAGCAGCTTGACCGCATCGAGGCGATTATCCGCGGTATGACTCCGGAAGAGCGCGAGAATCCGAAGATTCTGAACGCTTCACGACGTCGTCGTATCGCCAACGGTTCCGGTGTGTCCGTTTCGGAAGTTAACCAGCTCATCGAACGCTTCAATGAGGCGCGGAAGATGATGGCGCAGATGGCCGGCCGATTTGGTATGGGCGGCGGTCGCCCATCGAACCGCAAGGCCAAGCGTGGTCGAAAGGGTAAGGGCAAGAATAAGCGCAAGGGCGCTAACCGTGGTCCGACGCCGCCGAAGGCAATGCGCGGTGGCGGAATGCCCGGTATGCCTGGAATGCCAGGTATGCAGGGCATGCCGGGTATGCCTAGCATGGCTGAACTGCAGAAGCTGCAGAAGCAGATGGGTAACCAGCTGCCAGAAGGTATGGAGGACTTTGACCTCAACAATCTCGACTTCGGGCAGGGCAAGAAGTAGCAGGGCAAGAAGTAGCTAGTCCCGCAGAGCCTTCTGAATCTGGCGGTCCATTTCAGGGCTGAAAGTGGCCGCTAGTTCATCGGTGATGTGATTGCTGTCGCGGTAGACGTAGATATTGCCGATAACCTTACGGCAGGTGGTCGGACCGCAGAAGATGTCGGAAAAATCTAGACTGTGCCCGTTGGGGAAGTTCGCAAGAATCTCCTCAGCGGGATTTTCTGCATTTAGGGCAGTTTTGCGGTGGATAGTGCAGTCTTCTTCCGCTTCTTCGCACACGCTGGGGGCGAACTGGTCCAAGTCCCCCCGTAGCGCCCATGGGTTATCGCGGATGGCGAAGAAATCAATTCCGCGTTCTTGTAGCGCAGCGAAAAAGGAAACGTAACCATCCGGTGTGTAGTCGCCCGGCTGCGGGGGGTCCGCCTGGAACAAGGGCCTGGTTGAAGTGGTGAAAACCATCTCTGGCTGAATCTCGTCAATTTTCTGCAGAGCCTCGAAAGTCCAGGCCACGCAGATATCGCCGACTCCGTGGATCGGTTCTAAGGTCGCTGGACAGCCTTGTCGGAGAAGAACCACCACTCGGTAGCCATGCTTCTTGCCGTAGGCATCAATCGGGGCAAACCAATGCTCCATGTGCGAGCCCCCGATGATGACAATCGATTCACTAGCATCCGGATCACCGTAGACACACGGCTGGGTCTCATCGCGCCAACGGCGATTCGGTGGGAAGTATCCGACGTCCTCACCGCCTGTCGCAAGGCAGCCATCGAGGGCGGGTTCCGGCCAAAGGTCCGTGATGAAATCGGTATTCGGCTTTGTGGCTGCCTTGGGGACCTCGTACCCGTCGGTAAGCGCGAGTGCACCTGGGTAGACCTCAGGATCGAGGCTGGTGGCGGAGGCGCGATCGACGCGCACCTGTTGCACGTTGACCAGGCTGGACATGCCGACCAACGCAATGACGACAACAGTGCCGACTACCGCTTGACGACGAGCCGGGCGACGATGCTTAATTGCGTGGATTGCATCGCCGACGACGGGCTGAGTCCGGGTCGGTCGGCGAGTCGATTGAGCCAGTGGCAGCTCGACATACTTGTTGGTGAGCTTGGCCAAAATGAAGGAAACGACAATCACTGCGGTGCCAAGCTTCAGCCCCGGAGTATCGCGGTTGAGGTAGTTTATGGCCAGAATAAGAAGAGGCCAGTGCCACAGGTAGAGCGCGTAGGCGCTCTGGCCTACTTCGCGCATTGGGCGGCTGGCCAGGAACTTAGAGATCCAACCCGCCTCAGGGCCGGCGATAATAATCAGCGCAGCACCACCGAGGGGCCACAGGGTCCAAGGGCCTGGGAACTGCGCGGCGCCGTCGAAGATGAAACCGGTGGAGACCACCAGTGCGAGGCCGATGCCTGCTAACAGCACTCGAAGAGGCTTGGGCATGGGGACGGAGCCCCGGACGAGAATCAGTCCGAGTAGTGCTCCGAGGCAGAGTTCCCAGAGGCGGCTGACAGTGGAGTAGTAGTTCCACCCCTGGTTCTCGGAGTGCATATAGAAAGCATAGGCAAGCGAGCCGAGAGTGATAACTGCCAGCAACGGAGTGAGGATTCGGCGGAGTTTACCGCCGGTAGCGTCGGTGCGCTTCGCCTCCACCGGTGAGGTAACCGCACCGACAATCTGGGGTGAGCGCGTCGCCCAGGCGAGTAGGGAGATGAGCAAAATGGAGCCGAGATAAAACTGACCCTGTACCGACATTGACCACAGGTGCTGCAGTGGGGAGGTTTCGCTCTCTGCGGCAGCGTAGTCCGAGCCCTGGAGTGCCAGTTCATAATTTTGGTAGTAGAGCAGGCTGGCGCGGAGTTGCTGGGCAATGTCGAGGGTGCGAAGCGATGGAATGAAGTAAATGACAAACAGGGTTGTCGCGAAGAGGACCAGCACCAGTGTCGGGATTAGGCGACGCAGCGTGCGCCAGATACTCCACCATGGATTGATGGACTGCCTGGGGTTGATGGCATTACGGTACTGCGCGCCGAAGAAGAAAAACCCGGAGAGCAAGAGGAATACGTCCACACCACCGGAAACGCGGCCGACGTAAACGTGGAAAAGGACTACGAGGGCAATCGAAATGCCCCGTAGTCCGTCCAAGTCATACCTATACTGGGTGCCGGTGGTTTTCATAGAATGTTACGTTACCGCACTGTCAACGACGTTCAGCTTTAGTGGGTATGCAGCGTTTCGAGTGCGCGGTTTTGTTAATTTCCAAAAACTGCTGGTAACATACCCCGAGTTGTCTCAATGAGAATCCTCAGCTGAGGCACGACTGCGAATTCATCGGATCCGGCCACGGCCGCCCGGTGGTCACGCGCAGTGTAAATATCCCAAGGGCAAAACCGGTCCGAGGCACTTCGTTAGTAATTTCTCGTGAGCTCGGATGCATAAGTATTGTCCAGTGACATAGAAGAAAGAGGAACTCCTCATGGCAGTCAAGATTAAGCTGCAGCGCCTGGGTAAGATTCGTACTGCTCAGTACCGCGTTGTCGTTGCTGATGCTCGTACCCGTCGCAACGGTGCGGTCATTGAGAACCTGGGCATCTACCAGCCGAAGGAAGAGCCGTCGATCATCAAGATTGACTCCGAGCGCGTTCAGTACTGGCTGGGCGTCGGTGCACAGCCGACCGAGCCGGTTCTGGCTCTGCTGAAGGTCACCGGCGACTGGCAGAAGTTCAAGGGCCTCGAGGGTGCAGAGGGCACTCTGAAGGTTGCTGAGCCGAAGCCGACCAAGCTCGAGCTGTTCAACAAGGCTCTGGAAGAGGCCAACAACGGCCCGTCCGCTGAGGCCATCACCGCTAAGCGCCGCGAGGCCAAGGAAGCAGCTAAGGCTGCTAAGGAAGCTGAGGAGGCCGCAAAGGCTGCCGAGGCTGAGGCTGCTGAGTCCGAGGCTTCCGAGGACGCCGAGTAATAAGGACGCTGAGTACGCCGCTTAGCTAATCCGGGCGCTACCTTATACTTCAAGACGAAGTGTTGGGTGGCGCCTTTTTGCTTTACGCGGGTGTTTTACAGAGCCTTTATAAGAGAGGGAGTGTGCGCGTGTCGGTAGCTGACATGGTGCTTATTGGCCGAGTGATCAAGCCCCACGGTGTGCGCGGGGAAGTCGTCGTCGATGCGACAACGGATGACCCGGAAGGGCGTTTCGCAGTCGGGGCCACGCTGTTGGGCGTACAGGCCGGCCGTGAGGAACAGCTGACTGTTAAAACGGCACGCCCGCACCAGGGGCGTTTGCTGGTTCGCTTCGAGGAGATTCCGGGTCGCAATGAGGCCGAGCGCCATCGGGGCATGAAGTTTTATGCAGAGCCCGTCTTCGAAGACGAGGACTTTTATGACTTTGAGCTCGTTGGCCTGCGCGTTGTCCACAACGGCACCGATATCGGCGAGGTCACTTCTATCGTCCGCGCACCCGCTCACCGTCTCCTTGAAGTCACGCTTGACGACGGCGCCCGGGAGGTTCTTATCCCCCTGGTAGAGGAAATCGTTCCGGAAGTAGACCTTGAGAACTCAACCGTCACCATCACGCCGCCGGAAGGACTGTTGGAGCTGTGAGCTTACGTCTCGATGTAGTCACAATCTTCCCGGAGTACCTCGAGCCACTGCGTCATGCGCTGCTGGGCAAGGCAATTGAGCAGGGTATTTTGAGCGTCGGAGTGCACAACCTGCGCGACTGGGCGCCAGGTGTACACCAAGCCGTGGATGACTCTCCCTACGGCGGTGGCCCCGGCATGGTGATGAAGCCGGATGTCTGGGGTCCCGCCCTCGACGAGGTGGCGACGCTGAAAGCGGAGCAGTCGCTGACATCCGCTGTGCCACATTTGGACAATGTCCGCCATGATCAGAAATTGGGTTTGGCCGAGGAATCTTCCTATGCTGCAGCGGAAGTGCCGTCGTTAAGCGAAGAAGATTCAGCGAAACCCCTGCTGATCGTCCCGACCCCGGCGGGCGAGCCGTTTACGCAGCAGATGGCGCAGGAGTTCTCACACGAGGAGCACATTGTGTTCGCGTGCGGGCGCTACGAGGGCATTGACCAGCGAGTTATTGATGATGCCGCTAATCGTTACCGCGTGCGTGAGGTCTCTATTGGGGACTATGTGCTGATCGGCGGGGAAGTGGCGGTGCTGGTGATTGCGGAGTCCGTCGTGCGGTTGATCCCGGGTGTGTTGGGCAATCGCAAAAGCCACGAGGAGGACTCTTTCTCTGACGGTCTGCTCGAAGGGCCGTCCTACACCAAGCCGCGCGAGTGGCGTGGACTGGCAGTGCCGGACGTTCTCCTCAGCGGCAATCACGCGCTGGTGGACCGTTGGCGGCGCGACCAGTCACTCATCCGCACGGCCGAACGTCGTCCCGATTTGCTTGCCGACGTCGACCTCAGCGCCCGTGACCGGGAAATAATCCAAGGAGTCATTGGGGAAGTAACCGAGGAGAACTGCTAGTGGCACGTGTTCGAATTGCGCGACCCCGGCATGTCATTGGTTGGTTAGCTGTCCTAGGTGCACTGGCGTGGTTCACTCAGACGCAGCTGGCGGGGAGCGTGGATCAGTCGTTTGCGGGCTGGGTCAGTGACCTGCATGGGGCGCGGGATGGCCGCGTCGATAGTTTGATGCTGACTTTGAGCGAGATTATCCGGCCGATTTACGTCGCGCCGGTCACGCTCGTTGCTGCGGCGCTCCTATGGTTCCGCTTTCGTGCGTGGGCGTTGCTACTGCCGGCGTCATTCGGTTCGTCGATTGCGGTGACTTATGCCATGAAGTGGTTTTTGGACCGCGACCGACCGGGTGAGGAGTTCTCACTGGTCAACCTGCACGATGCGGCGTTTCCTTCTGCACATGTGGCAGCGGTTACTTCCAGTGGCATGGCCGCGATGCAGCTGGCCATCCCCGTATTGCGCCGCACAGCCCGCAAGTTGCTCGACTTGGCCATCATCGCGCTTATCGGCGCTGTGGCACTGTCGCGCGTGTGGGTCGGGGCGCACTGGCTTACCGATGTTATCGGCGGCCTCATCGCCGGAGTTATCGGCTTAGCAGTTGCGCTGCTAGTTCTTAGGAGATGGCCACGAGCACGGCGCTACGCGCTGCCTTAGTCTCCTCGTAGAAGGCCACGAGTTCGCGGTACCGCTGTGTCGCAGTGGCTTCGTCGATAAGCGAACCATTGTCCGTGATGCGGGCGGCAAGATCGATGCTTGCCAGCGTCTGGTGCACGTCGCCGACGCGATCGGCGCGGATGACTGCAGACAGCGGCTTGCGGCAGACGCGGTCGGCGCCGAGAATGGCCTCCGCCAGTGGGTCGCCGAGTGCCTGGCCGTCGATGGGATTGCCGGTCAACGTGCGCAGCAGGGACTCCCAGTCCGTGTCGATGTCCAGGGCGTCTTCGTCCGGAACGTCGACGAAGTGCTGCAGGATAATCTTCTCCGCGCCGTCGGTAACAAGCCCCGCCGTGCCGCCGTCGCTGGTCGCCGCAGGTGCTGCGACCTCAACTAACCGCGCTGCCTCCTCATCGGAGATGCGCAGGTATTCGGCACAGAGTTTCTGCTTCATGGGGCTCCTTTTCCGGTGTTTACTGCGAGCCTTCTGTGGGGTGTTCGCCAATTAGTACTTCCACGATAGTAAAGTTGCCCGGGTGATTTCATCAGTAATTGCCCGAGAACTCGCCGCCACTGGTGCGGACGTTGCCGAAAGTGCCGTCGCCGCCGCTATCAAGCTTCTCGACGAAGGCAACACCGTGCCTTTCATCGCCCGCTATCGCAAGGAAGTAACCGGCGGACTCGATGACACACAGCTGCGTTTCATCGAGGAACGCGTCGTTTACCTGCGCGAACTAGAAGAGCGCAAGCAAACGATTCTCGCCGCCATTGAAGAGCAGGGAAAGCTTAACGACGATCTCAAGGCCGCCATCCTCGCCTGCGATACCAAGGCACGGCTGGAGGATCTCTACCTGCCGTACAAGAAGAAGCGCAAGACCAAGGCCGATATTGCGCGTGAGGACGGGTACGAACCGCTGGTGGAGGAGCTGCTGGCCGACCCAGCCGCGGACCCCGAGACTCTAGCCACTAAGTACGGCGAGGCAGCTGGTAAGGATGCGAAGGACGCTCTGACCGGTGCCCGTGCCATCCTGGTCGATCGCTTCGCTACCGATGCTGATTTGGTTGGCTCTGTCCGTGAGCAGGTGTGGTCCTCCGGTTCCGCCGCCGCTGCTGTGGTGGAGGGCAAGGAGACTGCGGGTGCGAAGTACCGTGACTACTTCGAGCACAACGAACCTCTGGACACCATGCCTAGCCACCGTGTGCTGGCCGTGCTGCGGGGTGAGGCCGAGGGCATTCTAACTCTCAACATCGATGCGGGTGAGGATGAGACCTACGAGCACATGATCCGTGAGGCCTTTGAGCTTCCCGACGGCGGTGCCTCCAAGTGGATTGACCAGGCCGTTCGTTTCGGTTGGCGCACCAAGTTGGAGGTGTCCGCTGCCCTCGATGCCCGCACTCGACTGAAGGAGCGCGCCGAGGCCGAAGCCGTGGATGTCTTCGCCCGTAACCTGCGTGACCTGCTGCTGGCTGCACCGGCTGGCCAGCGCGCCACTCTCGGCCTGGACCCGGGATACCGCAATGGTGTGAAGTGCGCCGTTGTCGACTCCACTGGCAAGGTGCTCGATACTGCCATCGTCTACCCGCACCAGCCGCGCAATGACTGGTCTGGCGCCAAGGAGCAGCTGGCCACTCTCTGCGCCACGCACCGCGTGGAGCTCATGGCCATCGGCAACGGCACCGCTTCCCGCGAGACCGAAACCCTGGCTCGCGAAATCGCCGACCTGATTGCTCAGGCCGGCGGCAAGAAGCCGACCCCAGTGGTGGTCTCTGAGGCCGGTGCTTCCGTGTACTCCGCATCGTCCCTGGCAGCAGCTGAGTTCCCGGACATGGATGTATCTCTCCGCGGTGCCGTGTCGATTGCCCGTCGCCTGCAGGACCCGCTTGCCGAGCTCGTCAAAATCGATCCGAAGTCCATCGGTGTCGGCCAGTACCAGCACGACGTTTCCCAGACCAAGCTCGAGCACTCTCTCGATGCCGTGGTCGAGGATGCCGTCAACGCTGTCGGCGTCGAGGTCAACACCGCCTCCGCGCCGCTGCTCGGTCGCGTTGCTGGCGTGTCCTCGACTGTTGCGGACAACATCGTCGCTTACCGAGACGAAAACGGCGCTTTCACCTCCCGCAAGGAGCTGCTGAAGGTTCCGCGTCTTGGCCCGAAGGCCTTCGAGCAGTGCGCCGGCTTCCTGCGCATCCACGGCGCTAACAACCCGCTCGATGCCTCCGCTGTGCACCCGGAGTCCTACCGCGTCGTCGATGCCATCGCCGCGTCGACCGGCGTTAGTGTCCAGGAGCTCATCGGCAACTCCCGTGTCCTGTCCAAGGTACGTGCTGCAGACTTCGTCGACGAGTCCGCCGGCATCGGCCTGCCCACCGTCCAGGACATCTTGACCGAGCTGGACAAGCCCGGCCGCGATCCGCGTCCCGAGTTCGTCACCGCCACCTTCAAGGAAGGTGTGGAGAAGGTCTCCGATCTTCAGCCCGGCATGATTCTCGAGGGCACCGTCACCAACGTCGCGGCCTTCGGCGCCTTCGTCGACGTCGGAGTCCACCAGGACGGCCTCGTCCACGTCTCCAACATGGCCCGCGGTTTCGTCTCCGACCCGCACGAGGTCGTCCGCTCGGGCGAGGTGGTCAAGGTGAAGGTTCTCGACGTTGATGTCGAACGCAATCGCATCGGTCTATCGCTCAGGCTTGACGACGACGCCTCGGATGCCAAGCCAAAGCGTGACGGCGGTCGCGGAGAAGGCCGTGGAGGCGGCCGAAAGCGTGGTTCCCAGAATAAGAAGCGCGGTGGAGCCAACCGCGGTGGAGGCGGCGGCTCCATGGCTGACGCGCTGCGCAGGGCAGGCTTTTAGCGCTCGATCTGTTAGCGCTTGATTTATTAGCGCATAGCCTATTGGCGCATAGCGTCGATGCGGCTGTTGATCTCACCCGCGACAGCCGCAGCCATTCCATCCGGTACGACGATGGTGTAATCGGACCCCGAGGTCTCAATCTTGACTGCCTCGCCTGACCGTGCCGCCACGGTGATGCGGCCATCATTGCCAAGTCGAAGCCCAATACCGCCACCGTCGGCCCAGTTATAAGTGGCCGGCTTCGCATATTTGATGGTTCGAAGCTCAATGGGGTGTTTCATCTTCAGCGGTCCACAGCCGTTAAAAACGGTAATGGAATCTGTCTTCGGGTCCGTGTCTAGTGTCATGCCGGTTTCATATGCGATGAGGAATAGCGGCGTGCACAGCAGAAAAACAATGCCGAGGCTTGGCAGGAACACTGCGAGCGCTACAGACACCACGCACCAGACTGCGAGGGCGATTTTGACGCCCTTAGAGATGGTCACACTGACGTCGATGGGAGTCGGGTCTCCTTCTCGATGGGGCAACTGTGGCGATGTCGGCTCGGTGACCGTGGCGTCGGTAAGCGAGGAGTAGTCCTTGAGGCGGCGCGTCACGAGCAGGGCCGCTACTAGGCCGATGATGACGCCGGCTATTGCATAGATCCAGCCGATTCGGGCGGTCGTAGGGTCCGTCGTGCCGATTTGCGGGATGATAATCGCGAATTCAACGCCGATTAAGAAGCCGCAGAGAGCGAGGTTGGTTATTGCAATTGGCTTGCGTACGACAAGCGGCGTACTGGTCTTGGCGCCGAGCCAACCGATCTGCGCACATGCTATGACGATGATCGCCATAATCAACGTGCTTTGAACTGGCGGCATGAAACCGTTGGGAGTGTCGTTACCGCTCCAATGCGTTGCTAATTGCTCCGGTAGTCGGTCGGAAATGGCAATTACCCACAGAAGCTGTGCAATGGCCAGAACGCACGGGGCGATGATTGTTCCTCGAACGATCCAGGGGTCAAAGCGTGGAATCTGCTGCATGGAGACAATCTAGCAGTTGGGGGGGGCTTTGTAGCAACGGTCGGCAGCGGTCGGTGGCGTTCGTTTTTGGAGTGCTGTATCAGCGTGACGTTGTAGCGAGCGGTTGTAGCGTGCCGTCTTAGTGTGCGCGGAGTTTCGCCAGAAGATGCACCTCGTGACATTTGATAACACACTCAATATCACACTCGAAAATACAAGCGAAAAAGTTTTATTAAAGGGGTTGTAAAATCGAACGGGCGTGCTAGAATGGGGGGTATCAAGAACAAAGTGCTTGAGCTTCTCTTCTTGGCGTTGAGCTAGTGGTATTCACTCGTCCTCGACACTGAGCGGGGTTGGGGCTTTGGGGGAACAATGTCTGAAAAAGATAGTCCGGCCAAACAACCGTCCGATGTTTACCAAGCGGCTCTGCTGCCTGAAGCGCCGCAGTTTTTCCACGAGTCATCCACGAACCAGTTGGCGGTGGCGGGTATCCAACGCAACCGCTTGGAACTGGGTATAGCTTGCGGTTGCACGCCGAAGTCGCTTGAGATTGATGTGGATGCATACATTGCTGAAATCGCGCCCGAGTTGGGTATTTCCCGCGGTAAAGCGCTCGAGTATGTAGAGGTCGGCATTCAGTTAGCGCGCATGCCTCGGCTGGGTGCCTTTATTAAAGCTCGAGCTCATTTGCCCTTTGCGCATTTGATCACCATTGCTCGCGCGACAGCGCCGCTCCACGACCCAGAGGTGCGTGCAGCTGTTGAAGAAGAAATTGCCCGCTTTGTCATTCCCCGAAAGCATGGCGAGGCACTCCGGGGAGTGCGCAGCCTACATAAATTCCTGCAACGGGTTATCGAAGAAATTGAACCTCAGCTTCGCCCCAAAAACCTTCCGGGTGATGTCGATCCGCTGCTTCCTGCAGGAGAACGCGAAATAGTAGGAGAGAGTATCGGTTTTGAAGAGAGCGACAACTTCGCGGAAGTTTTTATGGAGCTGGAAAAGACCCGCGCTCTCGAATTCAAAACCACCCTCGAGTCCATCTCCAGCTCAGCTGGCTGCACTCGAGTCGAAGCTTTGACACACCTCATCCGCGGCACCGCCGAGGCAAAAATCGTACTCAACCTATACTGTCCTGCCACAGAGGAGCGCCCCCGCACCGCCTGGCTTGGCGGCGTTGGCTGGATCTCGCAGTTAGCTACGCAGGCGTGGATTGATAAGGTCACGCATATTCGTATGCTTGCCGACGAAACCGCGGAGGGCTACGCCCCAACCGAAAGTCAGAGGGCCTTCGTTAAAGGTCGGGACGGAACGTGTCGCTTTCCGGGGTGTGATGTACCCGCGGAGCTCTGCGACATTGACCATATTGAGCCGTACGACAAAGAGCACCCAGAGGAGGGCGGGGCAACAGAAACGCCGAACCTCCACTGCCTCTGCCGCCGGCACCACAACATGAAAACAGCTGGTCTTTGGAATGTTGCACGTGATCGGGATGGGGTGGAACTGTGGACGTCGTCAAGCACGGGCAAAAAGGCGGTGAGCCTGGAAGACGGGCCGCTTGCCGGGCACGGGCGCTACACTTTCGACAAACGGGGACTGCGAATGGCGCAGGCGCTGGCAGAATATAACGAGTATCGCCAGGAGCTGATAGAGCAATCACGGAAGCTGGTCGAGGAAGCGCGCAGGGGAGAAGACACCGATACTCCCAACCCGCAAGACCCCCAAGACTCGGAAGCTCCCCAAGACCCGCAAGACCCGCCGAACGTGGAAGAGTTTGGTTTCTGACCAGGGGGTGTGTAATAATTTGCAGGTTGTCTTTATAGGCAGCTTTACCTGTTTCGGGCATGAACCGGCCGAGCGTCCCTCTGTGGGAAAGCGCCGCCAGGGTCCTCTGTCTATGCAAAAAGTAAAGGAATAAGTTTCCATGAACATTCTTGACAAGGTTGATGCAGCATACCTGCGCGACGACATCCCGGAGTTCCGCGCTGGTGACACCGTCGAGGTCGACGTAAAGATCGTTGAAGGTAAGACCGAGCGTATTCAGGTCTTCAAGGGTGTCGTTATCCGTCGTCAGGGCGGTGGCGTCCGCGAGACCTTCACCGTCCGCAAGGTATCCTTCGGTATCGCTGTTGAGCGTACCTTCCCGGTGCACTCCCCGAACATCGACGAGATTCGCGTTGTCTTCAAGGGCGACGTTCGCCGTGCGAAGCTGTACTACCTGCGCAACCTGCGCGGTAAGGCTGCACGCATCAAGGAGCGCCGCTAGTCTTTTGGCGCAAAATGATCCCCATCGAGTGTTGAGCTCGGTGGGGATTTTTCTATCGCGTATAGTCTTTTCCCATGACCGACGACGATTCGCGCGAACAGACTGACGGCCAAAAAGAAGACCGTACTGAAGGCTTGAAAGGCTTCCGGAAACTTGACGAGGAGCCTGAAAAGCACACTCCGTGGTACATCGAGATTCCAATCATTATCGTGATTGCCCTGCTCATCAGTGCCGGTGTGCAGTCCTTTATCGGCCGCGTCTACGTGATTCCGTCCGAGTCGATGCAGCCGACGCTCAACGGATGTGTCGGGTGCACCGGTGACCGCATTTGGGTGGATAAGGTTTCCTACCAGTTCTCAGATCCCAAGCCTGGCGATGTTGTCGTCTTTAATGGCCCGGAGTCCTGGAATAGTAACTACGTGTCACAGCGTTCAACCAACCCGGTGGCGAACTCGCTGCAGACGGTTGGTTCCTGGATTGGACTTGTCGCCCCGGATGAAAATGCGTTGGTCAAGCGTGTGATTGCCACAGGTGGGCAGACTGTGCAGTGTCGCCCAGGAGATCCCGGCATCATGGTTGACGGCAAGATGACAGACCAGGATTTCATTAAAACTCCGGCAGACAAGCCGGTGGTGGATAATCTTGGCTCAGAGCAGTGCGGTGGCCCGTACTTCGGGCCGGTGACAGTGCCGGAGGGGCATCTGTGGGTCATGGGTGATAACCGCACCAACTCTGCGGACTCTCGCTATCACATGGGTGACGAGCTGCAGGGTACTGTGCCGCTGGATAACGTCGTCGGCAAGGTGCAGGCAATCATCCTGCCGTTTAACCGCATCGGTGGCGTCGATGATCCGGACATCCAGCACAACTAGTCAGCACAGTCAGCTCACGCCGCCGGTGCCGAAACTGCGGAGGTTGAAGCAGTCGCGCTCGATGGAGGTCGCGCTGGCAAAGCGTGGCTTTGGGCCTGTAGCGGGGGTCGACGAGGCTGGCCGCGGCGCCTGTGCAGGCCCGATAGTTATCGCCGCCTGCTGCCTTCCCGAACGCCCTATCGCAGAGCTGGATAAGCTCACCGATTCTAAAAAGCTCACGCCAGCCGCACGCGAACGGCTCTTTCCGCTCATCCAACGCTTCGCCACCTCTTTTTGCGTGACGATAATCCCCGCGTCCTACATCGACCAATTCGGCATCCAGGACGCGAATGTCACCGGAATGCGCCGCGCGGTAGCCGGTTTGGGGCAGCGCCCTGGCTACGTGCTTACCGACGCACTCAAGGTATCCGGCTTCACGGCACCCTATTTGCCCGTGATTGGTGGTGATTCCGCTTGCCGATGTATTGCTGCTGCGAGTGTCTTAGCCAAAGTCACCCGCGACCGCATTATGGTTGACCTATCGGAGAAGTATCCGGACTATGGTCTGGCGGGGCATAAGGGCTACGGTACGGCATCGCATATGGAAGCGATTTCACGCCATGGCGCAACCCCGGAGCATCGGTGGTCATACCGCAATGTGCGCTTGGCGCACGCGGAGTATCTTGAGCACCCCGAATAGACCAACATGTACAAAAAGAGCAACATGTAAACACTCGAAGGAGCCGTCGCGGTCGTGAGCGCAGAAGATCTAGAAAACTACGAGGCCGACGTTGAACTATCCCTGTACAAGGAGTTCCGCGATGTCGTTAGTCAGTTTTCGTACGTTGTTGAGACGGAGCGCAGGTTCTACCTTGCTAATGCTGTGGAGCTGATTCCGCACAACAGCGAAAACGAGGTCTATTTCGAGCTGCGGATGTCGGATGCGTGGGTGTGGGATGTCCATCGCCCAGCCCGGTTTGTCCGCTACGTGCGCGTTATCACTTTCAAGGATGTCAATATCGAGGAACTGGATAAGCCGGACTTGCGACTGCCGTAGTTTATCGCCGCGTATCGTCGCCTGTCATCGCATGTTATGGCTAGCTGCTGACAGTTATCCACAGTCGAAAAATTATCCACAGTTAGGGCCCTCTGAGCATTTATCGGAGGGCCTTTGTCATGCCCGCTGTGCAAGAGTGTTTCCGAACCGCCAAGGCGGCAAAAGTCTAAGCAGTAAACAGCCAAGGCATAATTCAACGGGGAACCAGGGGGACCAGGGCGATGACACAGAGCTTTGACGAACTAACCACAAGACAGCTCGGCGCGTTTGGGGAGGATTTCGTCGCCGAGATGTTGGAGGATCAGGGGTGGGAAGTTATTGCTCGGAATGAGCGGGTCGGACGCTATGAGCTCGATCTTATTGCTGAAGATGTTGACGGCAGGCTGCATTTTGTGGAGGTAAAAACGCGGCGCAGCTCGCGAAGTAGTCAGTTTGGGGACGGCAGAGAGTCCATCACAGCAGCCAAGCTTCGTCATTTGCGCAAGGCGGCGGCACAGTGGCTGTCAGAGAGTTCTACCTACTGGTTAGAGTCCGTAGTTATCGACTGCGCAGAAGTCACAGTGTCCAGCCCTTCGTCCGGTCCTCCAGTCGTTGCAGTTACGTACATTCCCGCAATCAGCGACGCGATCATGTGGGACTGCTAGATGACTGTCGGTACAGCTCTTGCAGTCAGCCTCAGCGGCATTGAAGGAACTATTGTGCAGGTGGAAGCCGATGTTGGGCGTGGCTTGCCGGGAATGTATATCGGTGGGCTCGGCGATGCCGCCGTCGGAGAAGCCAAACATCGCGTGCGCACGGCGGTTGCTAACTCGCAGTTGCCCTGGCCGAAGACAAAAGTCGTGGTGAGTCTGTCGCCGGCGCATATCCGCAAGCACGGCACTAGCTTTGACCTCGCCATCGTCTGCGCCATCCTTATCGCAACCAGCGATGACATGGAGGCCCGAGGTCGTCTCCGCCACACGGTTCTCATTGGCGAACTTGGGCTCGACGGTTCCATTCGTCCGGTGCGTGGAGTGCTGCCGCAAGTCCTTGCCGCCCGCGAGGCCGGTGCCCGTTGGGTTGTCGTTCCCGCCGCCAACGCCGCCGAGGCCGCGCTCGTCGACGGCATCGCAGTCTGCACCGCAGCCGACCTCACACAGCTATGGGGCTGGGTACTCACCGGCTCAGGTTTGACGACCGCGCTTAACGACGACCCCAGCGAACAAGCCTTCTCGGTAGACCTGGCCGATGTCGATGGCCAACCTGAGGCGCGCTTCGCCCTCGAGGTAGCCGCAGCAGGTGGGCACAATCTGTTCATGCAGGGTTCTCCGGGAACTGGGAAGTCCATGCTCGCTGAGCGCTTGCCCACAATTCTGCCGCCATTGCAGAAGTGGCAGCAGCTGGAGGTCACCGCGCTGCATTCGGTGGCCGGAGCGCTCGATACTGCGGACACTCTTGTCCAACATCCGCCGTTTGTGGCTCCACATCACAGCGCGACTGTTGCAGCGCTAGTCGGCGGCGGTGCTGTGCCCAAGCCCGGCGCGATTAGCCTTGCCCACCATGGGGTGCTCTTCTTGGACGAAATCACCCTCATGCGCCCGGCGGTATTGGATGCGTTGCGGATGCCGATGGAAAACGGGGTGGTCGTCCACCTGCGTACGCACCATCGAGTGACTTTTCCGGCGAGAACACAACTAGTCATGGCGACCAATCCCTGTCGGTGTGGGGCGGCGTACGCCAGCGAATGCACCTGTTCTAGTACCGAGCGAGCCAAGCATGGTCGCGCATTATCGAGCCCGCTACGCGATCGCATGGATCTCAACGTTACGCTCAGTCCTGCCGGGGCCAAGCTGGGCATTACAAACAAAGCACACAATGAGCCCTCCGCGGCCGTTCGCGATCGGGTACAGGCCGCACGTGACCGTGCCTGCCATAGGTGGCAGGCCCTGGGGCTTGCCGACGAAGCAGCCGTCACCAACGCGAGCGCGCCACGCGCGCTTCTCCGTCGTCACGCGGGCTTGGACGAAGAGGCGATGGCGTTATTGGACTTCCAGTTGAGGAACGGAGAGATTACCCAGCGGGGAGTGGACAAAGTAATCGCAGTGGCGTGGACGCTCGCAGATCTCGAAGGGGTAGACACGTTTACCTTCGAGCACGTGCAACGTGCCTGCCAGTTGCACGACCGCGAGGGCAGCTAATACAACCGAACCATTTTCAAGGGGGAGAAATGGACGAAATTCACGCGTGGGCTTACCTGAATCGGGTGGTAGAGGCGACGCATCCGCAGATTGTGCGGCTCGTGACGGAGTTTGGGCCGGTAGAGGTAGCGGAGAGGATCAAGGCTCGCGCCGGGCTGCCGGAAGGTCTGCTCAATACGACGCAGGCACGGGCTGACGTTGACCAGAGCGGCCACGATTTGGATTCGGCGGCAGCGGTGGGGTGGCGTCTTATTTATCCGGGGCACCCAGAGTGGCCGGGGGAGTTGCTGTCCTGCTTTACGACGCTTGAAGTCCGTGACCGCGCCGATGCGCCACCACTTGCGCTGTGGGTGCATGGCCGTGACTTGCGGGAGATGCTCAGTGAAGCGGTGGCGATTGTCGGAACGCGGATGGCCAGCAGCTACGGGACACAAGTGGCGGCCCAATTTGCGGGGCAGTTCGCGAATGCGGGGGTTAGTGTCATCAGTGGTGGTGCGTTAGGGATTGATGCCGCGGCGCATCGAGCTGCGCTCGACGCCGGCGGCACTACGGTCGTGGTCGGAGCCGGTGGTGTAGGGGTTGACTATCCGCGGGCGCATGCAGAACTCTTCGACCAGATTGCACAGCGGGGTGCGCTGATTACGGAGTATCCACCGGGAGTGCGCCCTGCGCGGCATCGGTTCTTGACTAGGAATCGGCTGGTAGCGGCCCTATCGCGAGCAACCACAATCGTCGAGGCCGGCTGGCGTTCAGGGGCGCGCAACACAGCGCACTGGGCAGTGAGACTAAACAAGCCCTTGGGAGCAGTGCCGGGACCGGTGACGCTGCAAACTACCTCTGGCTGTCATGACCTAATCCGCAGTGGCGAGGCGGTCCTGGTGTGTAGTGCCGACAATGTGCGGTCGCTGTATCGGTCAGTTGGCACAGTGAATGAAGATGCTCAGCTTGAATTGTTGTGGGAAAAGTCGGCGGTGCAGAAGCTTTCTCGAAATGAGCTCGCTGTCTACGACTCTCTGAATTCTGCGGAGCCAACGCCGGTGAGAGAAGTCGCGGCGCAGGCGGGATTGGCCGTGGCGCTTACGACACATTTGTTGCTGGAGCTGCAGGGACAGGGGCTGACAAATCGGGTGGAGGGTGGGTGGTTGCGCCAGGAACAGAAGCGTTAGTGAGGCGCAAATAAAGCCTTCTGCTGAGAATCTCGAAAAAATTTTGAATTAGGTATTGCAATTCTCGGTGCACTTAGTAATATAGGCAAGGCAAGCCGAAGTAGCTGTTACGGAAACGGGCTTGTGACATGGGTGAGGCAATAGGGCAGTGGCTCTGGCGAAAGTCGGAGTCACTGCCTTTTTCCGCTGTCTGGTGAGGTCTCGCGGTGTCCATCTACTAAGGTCAGAACCGTGAAGCGCGCAACCGATAACGACGACAGGACTGAGCCGGATCTCGGGTTATCCGCCAATATTGAGGCCGTGCTCATGGATTTTCTCGATGAGCTGACTTATTCCCGCAGGCTCTCCGGCGCAACCGTCCGTGCCTATCGAGCCGATCTCATCCCCCTCCTCGCCGGCCTGGACCACATCAGTGAACTCTCCACCCCTGTCATCCGTACGTACCTCGGCGCGAAGCATGCGGAGGGTGCTGCACGGTCATCGCTGGCTCGCTTAACGACGTCCATTCGGCAGTTATGTAGTTGGCTTGTAGCTCGGCAAATTCTCGATGCTGATCCGTCGCTGCGGCTGTCAACGCCGAAGAAGCGTCAGCATCTTCCGGAAGTGCTCTCGCCGGAGAGAGTTGAAGAAGCAATCGAGAAAGTCTCCTCCGAGGACAGTGCAGTAGCAGCTCGCGACTTGGCCATCGTGGAATTGTTGTATGCCACTGGGATGCGTGTAGAGGAGCTGTGCAAGGCCGATGTCTCTGATGTGGACTTTTCCCGCCACATCATCTCGGTAGTGGGTAAGGGGAACAAGCAGCGCATCGTGCCCTTCGGCGCACCAGCAGAGGCGGCACTCAAAGGCTGGCTCCAGGTGCGTGGAAACTTTCATGCTTCCGCACAGGCAGAACTTGCGCTTTTTCTCGGTGTGCGTGGAGGTAGATTGAATCCTCGCCAGGCGCGCCGAGTGATTCATAAATGGGCTGATGTTTCACCGCATGCTCTCCGACACTCTGCGGCCACGGCCATGGTGGAAGGTGGCGCTGACTTACGTGTGGTGCAGGAGATGCTCGGTCATTCGAGTCTGGCGACCACGCAGATTTATACCCACGTCTCAGCGGACCGCCTCCGTGAAGTACATAAGCGGGCACATCCGCGCGCTTAATTGCGCAGGGTTGTTTAATTGCGCACAGGCTTGAGCACGATTGGCCTCCGCTGTATCAAATCAAGTGGATTGAGATAGTCCTTGCCGCGCAGCGCGCCCCAATGCAGGCCCGGTTCGGGATGTTTGGCGTTGACCACAAGATGGCCAATCACCTGGCCAGCGGCCACGTGGTCTCCCTTTTCTAACGCAGTATCTATGGGCTGATAGGTTGTGCGGATGCCATCGGCGTGCATGATCGACACGGAAGTCATTCCGGCAATCGAGCCGGCGAAATGCACCACACCGGGAGCCGAGGCGCGGATTGGCTGCCCCGGGGAGGCATCCAGGTCTACTCCGCGGTGTCCGGCCTGCCAGCGTTTTTCCGGTGGGGCGTAGTCGCGTAGAACTTTGCCGCGGACAGGAAAGGTATGCGCAATAGTAGATAGCGCCTCGCCGGTAGCTATAGGTGGGTGTGGGGGTGTCGTTAGCGCGACAGCGAGCACAAATAGCGCTAATGTGCGCATTAGCGAGCGACTGAACCTCTGCTTGGTTGTCATGCGCGATAGTGTGGCGGACGCTGCACTCGTCGACAAGCGGCAGTGCATTGCAAACGGTTCCAGCTGTGGATGACTTTTGACCCTGTGGATGGCAGGGTGTGTCAGATATTGCGACCTGCGCGATGTATCAGATAAGATGGCGCTCGCGGTGTCTGCCTTAATGGGCGGTCATTAGCACAAAGACTACGCGCGCGACCCATTCCGGCTGGTTCACGGGTGCTCGGCAAGAATATCTGTCGGGTGTGAGGCAGCGGGGGAGCGCTAGGGCACAGGGAAAGCCTGTGCGTGAACTGTAACCACCTATATCGGATAAGAAAGGAAGGGAAGCAGCCGCAGCCCTAGTCAGGCTGGACGTGAGGATCTTCCCTGAATATGACATGGCTGTTGTATCCATGCGAGAACTGCTCGATGCCGGTGTCCACTTCGGTCACCAGACCCGTCGTTGGAACCCGAAGATGAAGCGTTTCATCTTCACCGAGCGCAATGGCATCTACATCATCGACCTGCAGCAGACCCTGACCTACATCGACGAGGCTTTCGAGTTCGTCAAGGAGACTGTCGCTCACGGTGGCAACATCCTGTTCGTCGGTACCAAGAAGCAGGCTCAGGAAGCCGTTCAGAACGAGGCAGAGCGCGTTGACATGCCGTACGTCAACCACCGCTGGCTCGGCGGTATGCTGACCAACTTCGCAACCGTTTCCAAGCGCCTGGCTCGCCTGAAGGAGCTTCAGGCAATGGACGCTGCTGAGAACGGCTACGAGGGTCGCGGCAAAAAGGAAATCCTGATGCTGACCCGTGAGCGAACCAAGCTGGAGCGCACCCTGGGCGGCATTCGCGACATGTCCAAGGTTCCGTCCGCACTGTGGATTGTTGACACCAACAAGGAGCACATCGCTGTCTCCGAGGCCAAGAAGCTGGGCATTCCGGTTGTTGCCATCCTGGACACCAACTGCGACCCGGATGACGTTGACTTCCCGATTCCGGGCAACGACGACGCAATCCGCGCTGCTTCCGTGCTGACCCGCATCATCTCCACCGCTGTTGAAGAGGGCCGCAAGGCTCGCGCTGAGCGCGAGGCTAACGCTGCTCGCGAGGCAGCAGGCGACGCTCCGATTGAGTCCGCCGCTGAGAACACCGACCAGGCTGCAGAGATGGACGCCGAGGGCTCCACTGCAACTGAGACGGCATCCGCTGAGTAAAGCTGAACTTTCTAACCACCACAAGTTCTAACCACCACAAGGAGGAACGCCCAGCATGGCGAATTTCACTGCTGCTGACGTCAAGAAGCTCCGCGAGCTGACCGGCTCCGGCATGAAGGCTTGTAAGGACGCACTCGTCGAGACCGACGGCGATTTCGACAAGGCTGTCGAGATCCTGCGTATTAAGGGCGCAAAGGACGTCGGCAAGCGTGCAGAGCGCACCGCTGCCGAGGGCCTGATTGCTGTTTCTGGTAACACCATGGTCGAGGTCAACTCCGAGACCGACTTCGTTGCTAAGAACCAGGAGTTCATCGACTTCGCCAACAAGGTCGCCGACGCTGCCGCAGCAGTCAAGGCAAACTCCCCGGAAGAGCTCGCAGCTGCTGACGTCGACGGTCAGACTGCAGCTGACGCTACCCAGGAGCTCTCCGCAAAGATCGGTGAGAAGCTGGAGCTGCGTCGCGCCGCTACTCTCGAGGGCGACAACATCGCTGTCTACCTGCACCGCCGTGCAGCAGACCTGCCGGCAGCTGTCGGTGTCCTGGTTGCTTACACCGGTGAGGGAGAGGGCGCTGCAGAGACTGCTCACGCAGCAGCTATGCAGGTTGCCGCTCTGAAGGCTCAGTACCTGTCCCGCGAGGATGTCCCGGCCGACCGCGTCGAGGCAGAGCGCGCTGTCTACGAGAAGATCACCCGCGAAGAGGGCAAGCCGGAGCAGGCTATCGCCAAGATCGTCGAGGGTCGTCTGAACGGTTTCTACAAGGACGTTGTTCTGCTGGAGCAGCCGTCTGTTGCTGACAGCAAGAAGACCGTTAAGCAGCTCATGGATGAGGCTGGCGTTACCCTGACCGGTTTCGTTCGCTTCGAGGTTGGCCAGCACTAATTCGCTGTAATTTGTGCATAAGCCTCTAGCTGTGAGCTAGTTTAAATGCCCCGCTCGGGAACCCGGGCGGGGCATTTTGCTGTCATGTGGTCGACAATGCGGAGCGTCAAGTGCGCCTTGCTGTCGTGACCGGGTAGACTCGTCTGCGACTTTTAAACGGTGTGAGAAAGGTGCATGGTCATGGCAGAATCTGTCGAGCGCAATGGCTTCAAGCGTGTGATGCTCAAGCTCGGTGGTGAGATGTTCGGTGGCGGCAAGGTTGGCGTTGACCCGGACGTGGTGCAAAACGTTGCCCGACAGATTGCGGAAGTTTCCCGAAAGGGTGTCGAGGTCTGTGTCGTCATCGGTGGAGGTAACTTCTTCCGTGGCGCACAGCTGCAGCAGCGCGGCATGGACCGTGCACGCTCTGACTACATGGGCATGCTGGGTACGGTCATGAACTGTCTGGCTCTGCAGGACTTCCTCGAGCAGGAGGGCGTGGACTGCCGTGTTCAGACTGCTATCAACATGGCACAGGTCTCAGAGCCGTACCTGCCGCTGCGTGCTAAGCGTCACCTGGAGAAGGGCCGCGTGGTCATCTTCGGTGCAGGTATGGGTATGCCGTACTTCTCCACCGACACCACCGCAGCCCAACGCGCGCTGGAGATCGGCTGCGAGGTGCTGCTGATGGCCAAGGCCGTTGACGGTGTCTACTCGGCCGACCCACGTGAGGTGCCGGGCGCAGAGCTGTTCGAAGACATTACCCACCGTGAGGTTCTGGAACGGGACCTGCGCGTTGCTGATGCCACCGCCTTCTCCCTGTGCATGGACAACAACATGCCGATTCTGGTGTTTAATCTGCTTACCGACGGAAACATTGCCCGCGCGGTAGCCGGCGAGCAAATCGGTACTCTCGTCCACAGCTGATAAATTTGTTCGTAATACGTTCTTTCCACAGAGCGCTCTAGAACTATCTAGAACCCGCGTAGAAACCCGAGGTTAAAAACACAATGATTGATGAAGTCCTGCTTGACTGCGAAGAAAAGTACGGTAGCTCCGTGGAGCACTGCCGCGAGGAGCTGACGCACATTCGCACTGGTCGTGCGAACCCCGCGATGTTCAACGGCGTTATTGCGGAGTACTACGGTGTTCCGACTCCGATTACCCAGATGGCTACCATTTCGGTTCCGGAGCCGCGCATGCTGCTGATTAAGCCGTATGAGCTGAGCGTCATGGGCGACATTGAAAACGCGATTCGTAACTCCGACCTGGGTGTGAACCCGACTAATGATGGCCAGGTTCTGCGCGTAACTATCCCGCAGCTGACCGAGGAGCGCCGTCGTGAGATGGTCAAGGTCGCACGTTCGAAGGGCGAAGACGCCAAGATTGCAATTCGCAATGTCCGTCGTAAGGGCATGGAAACTCTGAAGAAGATTCAGAAGGACGGCGACGCAGGCGAGGACGAGGTGCAGGCAGGCGAAAAGGAGCTGGACCAGGTCACCAAGAACTACGTCGAGCAGGTGGACTCCTTGGTTGAACGCAAGGAAGCGGAATTGATGGAGGTTTAGGCCTTCATATTCAACCGGGAGAGGGGATCTGAGGCGCCAATGCCAACGTCGAAGCCAGCGTCCAATAAGGAACGTGTTCTAGACGAGCTACGGCTTATTAAGCCGCGCAACTCAGCAGGTCGGAACCTGCCGGTTGCAATTACGGTGGGCGTAGCACTTGGTGCAGTCGTCATCATCTGCTTACTGCTGGGGGCGCTCGCCTGGACCGTTCTGGTCGCCGGGGCGGTTGGTCTCGCAACCTGGGAGGTCTGCGAGCGGCTCCGTGAGTCCGATTGGCAGGTCCCTCGCCCGGTACTGATTCTCGGCGGACAACTGATGGTGTGGTTGTCCGCCTACTGGGGGATTGACGGTTTGGTGATGGGCCTGGCCGCGACCCTAATGCTCTTACTGGTCGTCCGCCTGTTCTTGCACGGGATGGCCGAAGCACCACGGAACTGGCTGCGGGATGTCGCAGTCGGTGTTTTCGTGGTGATGTGGATTCCGTTCTTTGCCGCGCTAGCTGTGCAGCTGATGCACATGGACAATCCCTGGGGAGTCGATCCCCGTCTGGTCATTGTGACCTTCATGATTGGGGTTATTTCAAATGACGTCGGAGGCTATGCCGCCGGTGTCATGTTCGGAAAGCATCCGATGGCCCCGAAGGTAAGCCCTAAAAAATCCTGGGAAGGGTTCGGCGGCTCTCTCGTGCTCGCCACCGTTACTGGAGCGCTTTGTGCGATCTTTATGTTGCACGCGCCATGGTGGCAGGGCATCGTGCTGGGCATAGCCCTGGTTATCTCTGCCACGCTTGGTGACCTGATGGAGTCCCAGTTCAAACGCGATCTGGGGATTAAGGATATGTCCTCGATATTGCCGGGCCACGGCGGTCTGATGGACCGCCTGGATGGCATGCTGCCATCAGCCGCGATGACATGGCTGATATTGCAGCTTTTCAGCCTAGTTTAATTTGGCTGGTTCAGTCGGGCTTTAGTTGTCGCCCTTACGAATCTGACGGCGCAAATCAAACATTCGCCAGCCACCGATGAGCGCAGTGATGAGGGCGCCGAGGATGGCAGCGAACAGCATTCCGACACCGACCGGGAAGTTCCAGGCCCAGCCGAACAGGTTTAGTGTGGTCTCCTGCTGATTCTGCAGAATGAACACCAGCAAAACAATCAGCAAAACTGCACTGATGACCAGGCCAACCCACATCGAGCCCGCGGTAGTCTTTTTCACCTTGCGCCGGCCAGGAGCGGGCGCTGGCTCCGGTGTGGAGTCCTTCTCTGTCGGCGCGTCAACGACTGGCTCTGGAAGGTTGTCCTGCTCAGGTGCAGGAGCCACGGAATCATTTGGGGAGGACGACGGAGCATCGTCGAAAAGCGGACTGTCGTTATTCGGCTGATTAGCGTTAGTCATACCTATCATTCAACACGTTTTGGCAGGTATGTACCACTTGTAAAGGTCCACTTAGTTGCGGCTGCCTAGTCACTCATTAGGCCAAAACCGTCATTACATGCGAAAATGGGTGCCATCATGGCATCTTCACTTCCAATTGTTCTTAAAGCTCCACGTCGCGGCATGCCCGCGACCCATTTTGCGGACCTCGATGTTGAGGAACGGAAGGCTGCGGTCAAGGAACTGGGTCTGCCGGCCTTCCGCGCCGATCAGATTGCCCGGCACTATTACGGTCGGCTTGAGGCTGACCCTATGACGATGACTGATCTGCCGGAAGCAGACCGTCAAAAGGTCAAGGACAGTCTCTTCCCACCTCTGTTGACTCCGGTGCGGCACATCACCTGTGACGATGGCGAAACCCGTAAGACACTGTGGCGTGCAGGTGACGGTACGCTGCTGGAATCCGTGCTGATGAAGTACCCGGGGCGTGCGACCCTCTGTATTTCCTCACAGGCGGGCTGCGGTATGGCATGTCCATTCTGTGCGACGGGTCAGGGCGGTCTGCAGCGTAATCTCTCCACCGCGGAGATTGTCGACCAAGTTCGTGAGGCCGCTGCCACTATGGCAGCCGAGGGCGGTCGTCTGACCAACATCGTATTCATGGGCATGGGCGAGCCGCTCGCGAACTACAATCGCGTTCTCGCCGCCGTCCATCGCATCACGCGGCCGTCGCCGGAGGGATTCGGCATCTCGATGCGCAATGTCACCGTCTCTACGGTCGGTTTCGCGCCGAACATCCGACGGCTTGCCGACGAAGACCTGTCAGTCACCCTCGCGGTGTCTCTGCACACTCCGGATGACGAGCTTCGCGACGAGCTGGTACCAATCAACAATCGCTTTACAGTGGCCGAGGTACTTGATGCAGCTCGCTACTACGCAGACAAGACAGGCCGTCGCGTATCCATTGAGTACGCGTTGATTCGCGATATTAATGACCAGGATTGGCGTGCAGACCTGTTGGGTAAGAAGCTCCACAATGCTCTGGGCTCACGTGTCCACGTCAACCTGATTCCACTCAACCCGACTCCGGGTTCGAAGTGGGACGCCTCCCCGAAGAAGCAGCAGGAGGAGTTCGTCCGCCGCGTACAGGCACAGGGAGTACCGTGCACGGTCCGCGATACCCGTGGCAACGAGATTGCGGCAGCCTGTGGTCAGCTGGCGGCTGAAGAGATTTAGCGCTGAATAGCAAAAGATCCGCACCGAATTCGGTGCGGATCTTTTTTGTGCGCTGTAGCGCTATAGAGCTGTTGCTATAGAGCTGTTAGGCCAGACTTTCTGCAAAAGTGGCTAACTTTACTGGTTCTGGCCTTCCGGCAGGCGGTTCCAGGAGCGCAGCTGAGAGTCGGTCAGGTTAGCGTAGACGCCAGTGCCGTTAACCTGGTCGCGTGCCCACTCCGGTTCAATGTGGCCTTCCGGCTTGTTGTGACCGGTAACGGTGCGGACCTGAGAACCCTGCGGGGCGAACAACTGCAACAGCAGGCCAATGGCAATCAGGGCGGCGATGGCGACCAGCCACCAGTTCTCGACGTTGCCCTTGTGGTTACCAATGGTCATACCCAGCAGGAAGATTACGGAAATCCAGCCGGCCTTCTGCATAGCGCTCTTGCTAATGCCGTGCCAGCCCCACTTCGCCGACGGCTCGTCGAGGGTGCTGACGCCGCGGTAAATTTCTTCCTTTGGCTCGTGGTTGCTCACTTGAAAGTCCTCCTGTTAACACTTTCGGCGAATTGCACTCTATATGCACTTCAGTCTATCTGCGGTTTTGCTGAAAGCGACTGAGCGCATTTTCAGACAATCTTGAGTATCGGGTGTAAGGATACCTTAGAACTTGCTGAAATTGGGACTCAGCCCGGCCGGAAACTGTTCGCCGGTGTGCTCGTTTGCCCAAAGTGGGGGTAGGGTGAGCACTCGTGACATTTCTTCTTGGAGTTTTACTCTTCGCAATCGGCATTGCGGTGACAATCGCTCTTCATGAATGGGGCCATCTCACCGCAGCTCGACTGTGTGGAATGCGAGTGCGTCGGTACTTCATTGGCTTCGGCCCAACGCTGTTTTCCTTCAAGCGGCATCACGCCGCGGCGGGTGGGCATGACACCGAGTATGGAGTAAAGGCAATTCCCTTTGGCGGATTCTGCGACATCGCAGGCATGACCGCAATGGATCCGATCGATCCTGCCGAAGAACCCTACGCCATGTACAAGAAGCCGTGGTGGCAGCGCATTATCGTGATGCTCGGTGGGGTGGCAATGAACCTCATCGTTGGATTCATTATTCTTTACTTCATCGCCGTGACGTGGGGTTTGCCCAACATGGGTAAGGAAATGGCGCCACGCATTCAGGCGGTGCAGTGCGTCTCGCCGGCACAGCGGGCCGACGGCACTCTGGAGCCCTGCACTGGTTCCGGTCCTGCAGAGCGCGCAGGGCTACGTGCCGGAGATGTGATTGAGAAGATCAATGGCACCAAGATCACGTCCTACCCCGAGGCTGTGTCTCTCATCGGTAGCTCTGCAGGTGGCGACATCAAAATGACCATCGACCGCAATGGCAGCACCCAGACGGTCACGGTCACCCCGGAAGTCGTCAAACGCAAGACTAACGACGGCCAGGACATCGACCAGCCAGCGATTGGTATCGCCTTCCAGCGACCAGAGACCATCCTCCACGAGTACAACGCAGTGACCGCCATCGGCGGTGCGGCCAGCTTTACAGGCAGCCTTTTCGGGGCGGTTTGGAACGGGCTGCTCTCCATCCCGGAAAAGGTTCCCGGTGTGGTCGCCTCTATCTTTGGTGCGCAGCGTGATCCGGGCAGCCCAATGAGTGTCGTCGGAGCTTCGCGTGCCGGCGGTGAATTGGTGGAGATGAACCAGTGGCCTTCATTCTTCCTGTTGCTGGCTAACCTCAATTACTTCCTGGCCGTGTTCAACCTCGTGCCGTTGCCGCCACTCGACGGTGGCCACATCGCCGTGGTTATTTACGAGCGCATCCGCGACCTGATTCGCAAGGCGTTCGGCAAGCCGGCGGTTGGGCCTGCCGATTACACGAAACTCATGCCAATTACTATGGCCTTTACCGCGGTTTTGCTGGTCTTCGGCGTTCTGGTCATGGCCGCCGACGTGGTCAATCCAATTGTGCTGAACCGCTGATAGCAGGTTGCGGCGCGCCAGCATCGTCGTAAAGCAAAGCGGTGCTAACGTCAGCCCACATGGAACAAACTTCGCGCCGCAAGCCCCTGCTTCGCAGCATCTCGGCTGTGGCAATCACGGGTCTGGTGTTGTCATCCGCCGCGTGTACGCCGCGGCCTGACACCGGGCGCGAGGTGCTTGAGGAATTCCTTGGGGCGCTGGCGGGAGGGGATGTCTCTAAAGCGGCGGCGCTGACCGATCATCCGGACTCCGCCGAGGGGGATCTGAAGGCGGCCACCGACGGCCTCCAGCCGGAGGGGCTTGACTATGAAATTGAGGGTATCGATTCCAGCTCGAACCAGTCCTCGGCCGAAGTCGCCATGAATTGGCAACTACCGCATCAGCGACGCTGGGGCTATGACACGACTTTCACGCTGACCAAGACCGAGTCGGGGCAGCGGGATTGGGCGTTGCGCTGGTCGCCAGCATCCCTTCATCCACAGCTGGGGCGTAATCAGCACCCAGAATTGCGCACTATCGCAGCTCCGCGGCCGTCTGTGGTTGGTTCGGACGGTGCGGCCCTGCTCGAACCAGGGACTGTGCACCGGGTAATTCTCAACCGTGATGGGGCGGAGAATGTGCAGTCGTCGATTAACCGGGCGGCGACGGTCATCAATAATGAAATGCCGGAAGATGGTCCGAAGCTTGACGCGCGCGCCATGGGGGAGCAGGCAGCTGGTGGGAAGGGTAACTTTTCGCTGATTATGCTGCCGGCATCCACGCCACAGCGAGTCAAGGATGAGCTCGCGGATATTGACGGAATTTCTGTTAACGATGAAGCGGCGATGGTGCGACCCGACCCGGGGTTTGCGCCTGATTTGATGAGCCGTGTGGAAAGGCTAGTGGACACTGGTGACCACGGTGCCGACGGCTGGAATATCGTGGCGGCCAACGAGGGCGGAGCAGTCGTCGGCACGCTCTATGAGGTGTCTCCGGATGTAGCCCCGGCGGTGCAGGCATCGATTAGTAAAAAGGTGCAGGACGCAGCGCAAAAGGCGGTCGATACGCGGCAAGATGCGAAGGCAATGCTGGTGGCTGTGCAGCCGTCTACGGGCAAGATTCTGGCGGTAGCCCAGACGGCGGAAGCAGATAAGGACGGCGACCTTGCGCTGATGGGGCAGTTCCCGCCGGGATCGACGTACAAGATTGTCACTGCCGCTGCAGGTGTGCAGCACGAGGGGCTAAATGCGGGATCGACTGTGCCGTGCCCAGGTTCGATGGAAATCGGGCCGCGAATTGTTACCAACTACAACGGAAGTGGTGTCGGGGATACCTCGCTGAGCGATGCCTTCGCGCGGTCTTGCAACACCACGTTCGGCAACATCTCCCACAAGTTGGAACCAGGGCAGTTCAAGGAGGAGTCCAAGAACTTCGGCATCGGCATCAACTATCACATCGCGGGCCTCGACACTATTACCGGCAGCGTGTCTGACGGGAGTGATGAAGTCGAGCGTATCGATGCGGGCTATGGACAGGGCAATGACTTGGCCAGCCCGTTTGGCATGGCGCTGGTTTCCGCGACGGTGGCGGCCGGGCGCACTCCGACGCCGTCACTCGTGCCAAGCGCGGGAACGTGGCAGTCGCAGACATCGAAGCCACTTCCACCTGAGGTTTTGAATGAGGTTCGCTCACTCATGCGGGCGGTGGTGACCTCCGGTACCGGTTCGGCCATTGCCGGACGCGGTGAGGTCTACGCCAAGACCGGTGAGGCCGAGTATGGAGGCGGCTCGCACGCTTGGTTCACTGGCTATCGAGATGACTTGGCTTTCGCCACGCTCATCGTCGGCGGTGGTGGTTCGGAGCATGCCGTGGCGATTACCGATGCCTTCTTCGCAAATATGGATGAAGGTTCGGGGGACGAGGGCTAGAGCATTTCTGGCTTCGAAACCGGCACAGGCCGAAAGACTAATCCGGGGGTAGGGGTAGAGTATGTTCCATGACTCAGCGTTCTCCACTTACTCAGCAAAAGTCCACGCCAATTCGCACCGTTCCGGCACATATTGAACGGCCGGAGTACGCCTGGAAGGACGAGGTTCAGGAAGGCGTCGGCGAGCCGCTGGTACAGACTCCGGAAGATATTGAAAATATGCGAGAGGTCTCTCGCATTGCTGCCAACGCGTTGGTGGAGGCCGGCAAGGCCGTAGCTCCGGGCGTGACCACGGATGAGATTGACCGGGTGGTGCACGAGTACCTGTTGGATCACGACACCTACCCGTCCACGCTGGGGTACCGCGGTTTTGAGAAGTCGTGCTGTGTGTCTCTCAATGAGATTGTCTGCCACGGTATTCCGGACACTCAGGTTATTGAAGACGGCGATATCGTCAATGTCGACGTCACCGGATACAAGAACGGCGTCCACGGCGACACTAACGCGACTTTCCTCGCGGGCAATGTCTCGGAGGAGCACCTCAAGCTAGTGGAGCGCACTTACAACGCCACCATGCGCGGCATTAAGGTCATCAAGCCGGGGCGCGAGATTAATGTCATCGGCCGCGTAATCGAGTCCTACGCTAAGCGTTTTGGATACAACACCGTTCGTGACTTCACCGGTCACGGTGTCGGTACCACGTTCCACAATGGTTTGATCGTCCTGCACTACGATGAGCCGAGCCAGGACACCATTTTCGAGCCGGGCATGACCTTGACTGTCGAGCCGATGATTAACCTCGGTGAGCTGCCGTACCACATCTGGGATAACGGCTGGACTGTGCAGAATGATGACTTCAAGTTCACCGCCCAGTTCGAGCACACGGTGCTGGTGACCTCCGACGGCTACGAAATCCTCACCCTGCCGGATGAGCAGAACGTGCCAGGCCAGTTCCAAACTGGTTGGAAGCCCGAGGCCTAAGACGTGTTGGCTCCCGCAGCTCTGATTGCCGGTTGTACCTCAGATGCCGGCAAATCGGTTCTGGTCGCCGGCATGTGTCGGCTGCTCGCGCGCCGCGGCGTGAAGGTCGCACCCTTCAAAGCCCAAAACATGTCCAATAACTGCGCTGTCACGCTTGACGGCGGCGAGATTGGGCGCGCGCAGGCTCTGCAGGCGCTGGCCTGTGGGCTGGAGCCGGATGTCTCCTTTAACCCGGTGCTTCTCAAACCGGGCTCGGACCACACCAGTCAGGTGGTGGTCAAGGGCAAAGCCGACGGGCATGTGAGCGCTCTGACGTACCGATCGCGTCGAAAAGCGTTGCGCGGGGTAGTCGCGGAGACATTGGAAGAGCTGCGGGGGCAGTTCGATGTCGTCCTGTGTGAAGGCGCTGGCAGTCCTGCCGAGGTCAATCTGCGGGAGTCAGACATTGCCAACATGGGGTTGGCAGAGCTCGCTGATCTGCCGGTTGTGGTCGCCGGTGACATTGACCGCGGTGGGGTGCTTGCACATTTCGTCGGCACGCATGCAGTTTTGAGCCCCGAAGACCGCGCGCGGATTACCGGTTTTATCGTCAACAAGTTCCGGGGCGATGTTTCGCTGTTGACACCGGGATTGGACGTGGTGCGCGAGCACACCGGCGTGCCCGTACTCGGCGTAGTGCCTTTTATTCCGGGGCTGTGGATCGATGCGGAGGATTCCCTCGGCACAGTCGCTGGTGCGTCGGTAGGGCCGGCGAACGCACCGCTGGGCACGGAAACGTTGTCCGTGGCTGCCATTCGTTTGCCGCGCGTGTCCAACGCCACCGATATCGAGGCGCTTGGCTGTGAACCAGGGGTACACGTGCAGTGGACGGTCGATCCGTCGGTCGTTGCTCGCGCCGACCTGGTCGTGTTGCCCGGGACGAAGTCGACGGTCGCCGATCTCAAGTGGTTGCGCGAGCGTGGGCTTGACGACGTGCTGGAGAACCGAGCCGCCCGGGGGCTGCCGCTGATTGGCATCTGCGGTGGGTTCCAAATGCTCTGCACCACCATTACTGACTCGGTGGAGTCGGTAGCCGGAACCGTGAACGGGCTTGGCGTGTTCGATACCGACATTGAATTCGCGGGGACGAAGACGCTGGTGAGCCACCCGGATGGCTCTTACGAAGTCCACAATGGACAGGTTGTGCGAAGTAGCGAGGCGCCCTTTATCACTGAGCCTGAAGAAGAAGGGGCGCGGCGTGGCATGGTGATGGGCACGCACCGCCACGGCTACCTGGAAAATGATCAGGTGCGCCGTCAGTTGCTGATGGAAGTTGCAGTTGCCGTCGGTCGGGACGGATTTGAGGTCAGCTCCAATACTTCGTTTGCCGCAGAACGGCTGCGGCAGGTCGACCTGTTGGCCGATGCAGTCGAGAAGTACCTGGCTGGGCCCGCATTGGCCCAGGCCACAGGTATTGAACAGCTGGGCTAGTTATCGAACTCCAGGCCCAGGATTGCGTTTTCAATCAGCTCGGGCAATGCTGGGTGGATCCAGTGCTGGCCCTTGACAACTTCGCGCACGTCCATCTCGAAGCTCATCATCTGGATGCACTGCTGTACTAGAGTGGCAGCCTGCTCGCCGATGAAATGCGCACCCAGCAGGCGGCCGGTGGCGCGGTCCGCAATCAATTTGGCGAAGCCGTCGCGATCCTCCAGCGCCCAGCCGTAGGCAACGTCGCCGTAATTCTGCACCTTCACGGTAATGTCCGTGCCATTTTCCGCAGCCCAGGCGCGAGCTTCGTCCTCGGTCATACCGACCTGACCAATCTGCGGATGTGAGAAGACTGCCGACGGAATGTAGCGGTGGTCAAATACCCGCAGGTCGGACGGGTTCAGCACGTTGTGGAAGACAACCTTGGCCTCATGGTTGGCAATATGCTTCAGCTGGTACGGGCTAGAGACATCGCCCAGCGCCCACACACCTTCGGCAGAGGTGCGGCCGTACTGGTCAACCTTGATGCGACCATCGTCGTGCATCTCCACACCACCGGCTGCAAGGTCCATACGGTCACCGTTGGGGATGCGTCCGGTTGCCACGAGCAGGGCATCGGCTGCGAGCTCCGTGCCGTCGTCAAGCGTGACCGTGACGATCTCGCCCTCCTGGGAGAGCTCAGTGATGGAGGTGTTCATACGGATGTCAATGTCGCGGGAGGCAACCTCGTGGAAGCGCTCGGAGATAGCGGCGTCTGAGCCACGCAGCATGACATCGGAGCGCACCAACATGTGCACCTTCGTACCGAAGGAGGCGAAGACGTGCGCGAACTCGCTAGCGATGTAGCCGCCGCCGACGACGATCATTTCGCGCGGGAGCTTGTCGACGCGCATGATGTTCTCGTTGGTGTAGTAATCCACCCCGGAGTCTGCGATGAGACCCGGAACCTGAGGGCGGGAGCCTGCAGCGATGATGATGTTGTCGGCTGTGATGTCGACGGTTTCCTCGCCGATGCCAGTGCGAATAGTGCGGGGGCCGACGAACGTTGCGTGGCGGTCGTAGACATCGATATTGGGAGTCTCGTCCCCGCGGCGGTATGCCTCGCCGCCGTCCGCAATCTGGTCGACGCGCTGGGCAAAAACGCGATCCTGGATTTGCTTGAGATCAACGGAGTCGAAGGTGCCGTGCACGCCCAGGCGGCTGGCCTCGCGGATATTGCGGGCGGCATCAGCGGCCAGAACGAGCATCTTGGTGGGAATACACCCAACGTTGAGGCAAGTACCGCCGAAACGTCCTTCCTCCACCAGAGCGATACGGACATTGTCGTAGTCCGGGGCTGGAATGGAATTGCCGGACCCGGTTCCGATAATGATGACGTCGTAGTGGCGTGGGGTAGTCTCAGGCGAATTCTCAGTGGTCACAAGCACTCCTAGCATTCTGGTCAAACTAGTTTGGTTCAACCGTACTGAATGCTGATTTATTCCGAGCTCCTATTTCGAGCTGTCTCCCGGCTTGACCGCGGCAAGAAACCGGAAGGTCTCATTAAAAGCGCGGTCTAGTGCTTCGGGTGCGGAGAGATACACGTCATGGAGAGCACCCGTGATCGCGACGTTGCGAGCCTGCGGTCCCAGGTGGGAAGTGGCATCGGCAATTTGCTCAGTGTTGAGGACAGAGTCAACGCGGCTGAGCTCCGGGGTGTAGTCGGAGCCGAGAAGGTAGTTGTCCGAGTGGAGGACGAGCGTCGGCACGCCGGTGTCGATACCGCGGCTGACACGTTGCTGGCCGACGATGATGGCATTGAGCCAACGCCAGTTCTTGTCATGGCCAGCCAGCGGCTTGAAAGTAAGGTTGTACTCCCAGCGTCCCTGGTGGTCTGCGCTAATGGATTTGCCATAGCCGCCCGCAGACTGCACTGGAATAAGACTGTTGGGGCGAATCCGCGACATAACACGAGTCACCATCGAGTACACGGGAGCCTTTGCCCGGGAGACGTGCAGAGTCAGCCACGGTGAGTTCAAGACGGCAGCCGTGACGGAAATATTGGGTGCCTGCGGGCAATGGCCGCCCTTGCTTCGTAGCCAATCGAGCCAGAGCACGGCAATAAGACCACCGGTGGAGTGCGCATTAACAGTGACAGTTGTATGACCGGCGTGGTCTAACACCGCGAGCGCCCCGTTGAGATCCTCGAAGTAATTCGTTAAATCGCTGCATCCATGCCAAGTCTGCCCAGGTTGGTGCGCGCGCCCGCACTTACGCAGGTCAATGGCGTAAAAGGCGTAGCCTTCGGCATGGTACCGCTCCGCTACGTGCTTCTGGAAGAAATAGTCCGACATCCCGTGAATCCATAGAACCGCCGGACGTTTTTGGAAGTCGCTTGCCGACGAGTCGGGGCAGTAGCGGACCAATACCGCGTGTACGAATCCTTCACCGTCGGGGTCCTGGCCGAGTTCGATGACATGTTGGCTGTAGTCTTCGCCTAGGTTATCGGGGTTAAAGGTGGGGGTAACGAAATCGGGAATATCGGTAGTCACAGGGTCAAGCCTAGCGCCGATTACCGGGGGTAGTGGGAATGTGTGCCACAATAGATTATGGACTGAGACGGTAGCTCTCTTTTGCGTCTTTAGTTGTGTGCGCGCATGTGAGCGAGCGCTAGTTTGAATCACTAATCAAGTTAGTAAGGATGTTGACAGCAAAATGGCTGATAACAAGCTTCCTGCTTCCAGTGGCGACGAAGTAGATGTCGTCCTCATCGGTGCAGGTGTAATGAGTGCGACGCTGGGTGTGCTGCTCAAGGAGCTCGAGCCATCCTGGTCACAGGTTCTGTTCGAGCGTCTCGATCAGCCCGCCAAGGAGTCTTCCTCCCCGTGGAACAACGCTGGTACCGGCCACTCTGCTCTGTGTGAGCTGAACTACACGCCGGAGAAGAACGGCAAGGTCGATGTCACCAAGGCTAAGCTCATCAATGAGCAGTTCCAGGTTTCTCGCCAGCTGTGGACCTCGCTGATTGAAAACGGAACCCTGACTGACCCGAAGGAATTCATCAACCCAGTTGATCACACCACCTTCGCTCAGGGCCCGGAGCAGATGGCGTTCATGCGTCGTCGTTACGAGGCACTTGAGAAGGAGCCGCTGTTCCACGGTCAGGAGCTCATTGAGGATCCGGACCGTTTCGCTGAGTACCTTCCGCTGATGTCCGAGGGGCGTGACTTCTCCAAGCCGGTCTCCGCTATTCGTAACCCGAATGGTACGGACGTTAACTTCGGTGCACTGACCAAGCAGTACCTGGCAGCGCTGTCCGATATGGGTACTGAGATTCGCTACGGACACGAGGTCACCGGTCTGAAGCGCGACGGTTCCAAGTGGATCGTCACCGTGAAGAACCTGCACACCAAGGACGTTCGCACCCTGGTTGCCAACTTCGTCTTCGTCGGTGCCGGCGGTGACGCATTGCCGCTGCTGCAGAAGGCTCGTATTAACGAGATTCGTGGTTTCGGTGGCTTCCCGGTCTCCGGCCAGTGGCTGCGCTGCACCAACGAGGAAGTCATTGCTAAGCATGACGCCAAGGTCTACGGTAAGGCTTCCGTCGGCACGCCGCCGATGTCGGTTCCGCACCTGGACACCCGTGTTATCGACGGCAAGCGTGGCCTGCTCTTTGGTCCGTACGCCGGTTGGAACATGAAGTTCCTGAAGAACGGTAACAACCTGGACCTGATTAAGTCCCTGCGTCCGGCCAACCTGCCGTCCATGATGGGTGTTGGTGTTCAGGAGATGGGGCTGACTAAGTACCTGATTACTGAGGTTCTGAAGGACTTCGACGCACGTGTTGAGTCCCTGCGTGAGTACGTCCCGAATGCTCGCCCAGAGGACTGGGAGCTGATTGTCGCTGGTCAGCGCGTCCAGGTTATTAAGCCGATGAAGGCTCCGGTCTTCGGTACCCTCGAGTTCGGTACCGCGGTCATCAACTCGTGGGACGGCACCATTGCCGGCCTGATGGGTGCATCCCCGGGTGCTTCCATCGCTCCGGCCGTGATGATCAGCCTGATTGAGCGCTGCTTCGGTCGCCACATGGGCAAGTGGGCTCCGAAGCTGAAGGAGCTCGTCCCGTCCTACGGTACGCACCTGGCTGATGACCCGGCTCTGTTCAAGGAGGTCTGGGAGGCTTCCCAGAAGGCCCTGAAGCTGGAGCGCTAATTACTCGCTGAAGTATTTCAAAGAGTTCAATTAAGCCAACATTGTTCTACCCCGCTGTGAGTCATCCACTCGCAGTGGGGTAGAACTGTGTTTATGGAAAAAATCACGTCAGCGACCACTGCACAAACAGAGCCCACTTTTCCTTTTACTGCGATTGTCGGGCAGCAGCGACTACAGCTTGCGTTGATTCTGACCGCCCTATCCCCGGAGATTGGTGGCGTGGTCATCCGCGGTGAGAAGGGCACAGCCAAGACCACTACGGTCCGTGCGTTGGCACCATTTCTCAGCGGATCGTTGGTGAACCTGCCACTCGGCGCTACGGAAGATCGAGTCGTAGGCTCCATCGATGTGGAGACCGTCCTGACTACCGGACACGCACAGTTCAATCCGGGACTACTCAGCGCGGCTGACGGTGGCATTCTCTATGTCGACGAGATTAACCTGCTGCCGGATCACCTCGTTGATTCCGTTCTCGATGCCGCAGCCACCGGTCGCGTGGTTGTCGAACGCGATGGCATCTCGCACTCTGCAACCTCCAGGTTCGTGTTGGTCGGCACGATGAACCCGGAAGAGGGCGAATTGCGTCCGCAGCTTCTCGATCGCTTTGGTCTCGCCATTGACGTCACCGCGTCCAAGGATCCGGGTGTCCGCGCGGAAATCGTCGCCCGTCGCCTCGACTTTGACGCCCACCCGGAGAGCTTTGTCACGCGGTTCGCCGCCGACGACGAGGCACTGCACGCTCGCATCGATCGCGCACGCGCACTGCTTGACGACGTCGAATTGACTCCCAGCATTCTCGGTCAAATTGCCACCGTGTGCGCTGCTTTTGATGTAGACGGGATGCGGGCCGACATCGTCATTGCACGTACCGCCCGCGCTCACGCTGCCTGGCGAGTAGCCGGGGACGAGTCGGCGCAGCCGGCACCCGGCAATCCAATTGAGATCACTGCGGAAGACATTAAGGTAGCTGCGGAAATGGCACTGCCGCACCGTCGTCGCCGTGACCCCTTTGATGAACCAGGACTGGACCAGGAACAGCTCGACGATGCTCTTCAGGATGCAGAGGAGCAGTTCCGAGATGACCAGAATCAGCCAGAGTCGAGTCCGGAGTCGGATCCAGAGCCCGAGGCTGAGCAGGCCTCCCAGTTCGACTCCAACTCCGAACCTCAGGAGCCGCAACAGTCGAATTCCACGGAATCGAAGGGAGGTCGCGCCGCTGAAGGCGCCCCCTTTCGCCGTTCGTAAAATCAGCGTTGACGGTGTCGGCCAAGGGGATTCCGGTCGGCGTTCCAAGGCCATTGGACCCCGAGGGAGCACCATTGGTGCCGAGCGGGGAGGCCATGGTCTCCACGTGCCGGCGACAGTATTGGCGGCGGCCAATCGTGGCGCCCGCATGGGTGACTCCATGATTCCCCTGGAACCGGAGGACGTTCACGGCGCTATCCGACAGGGAACTGAGTCCAATCTGGTCGTCTTTGTCGTGGACACGTCGGGTTCCATGGCAGCACGCGACCGACTGGCAGCCGTCACCGGCGCGGTCACTTCGCTGCTGCGTGATGCCTACCAAAGCCGCGACAAAGTCGCTGTCATTACTTTCCGCGGAAATAACGCCGAATTGGTTTTACCGCCGACGAAGTCTATCGACACCGCAGTACGTCGCCTCGCAGATGTCCGCACTGGTGGCCGAACTCCATTGGCCGAAGGATTGCTGAAGGCACACGAAGTGGTAGTTCGGGAAGCCCATAGGGAGCCCACACGGCGCGCAATCATGGTGTTGCTCTCCGACGGCCGAGCAACAGGTAAAAATGGCCTGCAGCAGGCGAGGGCTGTGGCCGCAAAGATCCGTCGTCAAGCGTTGGCGGCGACGGTGGTTATCGACTGTGAGCGCTCTCGCGTGCGGCTGGGGCTGGCACAGGAACTCAGCGTGGAATTGGGTGCGACCTGCATAAACCTCTCCGAACTCAATGCCGAAGCCGTGGCGGGTGTGGTCCATGCCTATCATCGAGACCATGGCACAAGGAAAGCTTGACCCCAAATCAATTCCCAACGATGGACTGACCACCAGGCAGCGTCGCATGATTCCGATTACTGCGGTGCATACGGGCCCAGGTAAGGGCAAGTCGACCGCGGCATTCGGTATGGCGATGCGCGCGTGGAATCAGGGGATGAATATCGGTGTCTTCCAGTTTGTGAAGTCGGCAAAGTGGAAGGTTGGCGAGGAAGCTGTCATGCGCCGGTTGGGCGAGCTTCACGACGATACGGGGGAAGGCGGCCCGGTCGAATGGCACAAGATGGGCGAAGGTTGGTCTTGGTCGCGTAAGCAGGGCACCGAGGAGGACCATGCGGCAGCTGCTGCCGAGGGATGGCAGGAGATTAAGCGGCGCCTGGAAAATGAGGTGCACGATTTCTACGTCCTCGACGAGTTCACCTACCCAATCAAGTGGGGTTGGATTGATGTCGACGATGTGGTGAAGACATTGAGGAGCCGTCCTGGCCGCCAGCATGTGGTGATGACTGGCCGCGATGCGGATTCGAAGCTCGTGGAGGTCGCGGATCTGGTGACGGAAATGACCAAGATTAAGCACCCGATGGATGTCGGACGTAAGGGACAAAAGGGCATCGAGTGGTAGCGCCTGGAATTGTCATCGCGGCGACAGCATCAGGCACGGGAAAGACGACAATCTCCACGGGTCTGATGCGTGCACTGTCGCGCCGTCACGCGGTGGCACCTTTCAAAGTTGGACCCGACTATATTGATCCTGGCTATCACGGGGTAGCCGCTGGTCGTCCCGGGCGCAATCTGGATTCGTTCATGTGCGCGCCTGAGATGATTGGGCCGCTCTACGCGCACGGAGCTGCCGACAGCGATATTGCGGTGGTCGAAGGTGTTATGGGACTTTTCGACGGCCGCATTGGTGACGACCCGCTATCGGTGGAGGGTTCGACAGCTGAGATTGCCTCGCTGTTGGGACTTCCGGTGGTGTTGGTTATTGATGCCCGGCATATGTCGCAGTCGGCGGCGGCTGTCGTCCACGGTTTCTCCACGCTTCGCACTGATGTCCGTGTCAGTGGCGTGATTATTAATCAGGTGGGTAGCCCGCGGCATGCGGACATCATTACCCGTTCTGTGGAGGCCATGGGTGTCGAGGTGCTCGGCGCTATTCCGCGAGTGACTGATATTGAGGTGCCCAGCAGGCATTTGGGTCTGGTTACTGCAGTCGAGCAGGGGGAGCAGCTAGAAGCGGTCATTGAATCGATGGCCAACTTGGTGGAGACCTACATCGACATCGACCGGATTATCCAGTTTGCCCGGCAGCCCTATCCAGCTGAACCATGGGACCCCGCACAGTTTGTTGCACCGCTGGTTCATAATCGCCGCGTGCGCGTGGCGGTCGCGGCGGGTCCTGCGTTCTCGTTTACCTATGCAGAGCACCGTGAGCTATTGCAGGCCGCTGGAGCCGAGGTCGTGGATTTTGACCCATTGGTTGACGAACTGCCGGAAGCCGAAGGCTATATCGTGCCCGGTGGATTCCCTGAAGAGCATGCCGACGCGCTATCTATTCGTGATGACATTCGCCGCGATCTACGTCAGGTTGCCGATAATGGTGCGCTGATTCACGGCGAATGCGCGGGGCTGCTCTGGCTGCTTGAAGATCTCGGTGGGCGCCGTATGTGTGGCATCATCCCGGGGCGAGCGCACATGGCACGGTTGAAACTGGGGTACCGGGAGGCTGTGGCGCTGACTGATTCTGCGCTGTGCCCGGTAGGAAAGCGCGTGCGCGGTCACGAGTTCCACAAGACAGCCCTCACCGATGACACCGCAAGTGTCGCTGCTGCGGCCGGGTGGCAACCAGCCTGGGGTTGGCGCGGATATCAAGGCGAGACAGTTCGCGACGGCTTCGTTTCCGAGTCTGGGCGGATTCATGCCGGTTACCTGCATGTTCATCCGGCGGGTGCGCCGGGGAACGTCAGTCGCTTTGTCGCTTCGTGCGCCGGGTAAAGTGTTAGCTATGAGTTTGCTTCTCAAAGACTACGGTGTGTTGGTGATTGGTGGTTCCACGGCTGCAGAGCGCGTGATTCCTCGGCTGTTGGACTCTGGCGCTGATGTCACTGTGTGTGAAGGTGGGGAAGTAACAACTGCGATTGAGGCCTGGGCTGCAGACGGCCGTATTACTTTGACCCGCACCGGTTTTACCGAGGCGATGAGCTGGGGCAAGGCTCTCATGGTCTGCTGTGACGAGACGTTGCTGCGTGAGGTGACTCTAGAGGGACACCGCCGAGGTATTCTCGTCGACGATGAAACCGGGGCTTCCAGCCCGCTTACTCCTGTGGCGCTGACCGGTCGTCGTGCGTCGCGGGCTGGGGACCTCGCTGGTCAGGTCGCACTCGTAGGCGGTGGCCCGGGCGACCCCGGTCTGATTACCGTTGAGGGGCGTCGCCTGCTCCGGCTTGCCGACGTTGTCGTTGCAGACCACCTCGGTCCACTGTCCCTGCTCGGTGACTTGGAGCCGGATGTCGAGATTATTGATGCCGGCAAGCTTCCTTACGGCCGCGCCATGGCTCAGGAGCGTATCAATGAACTGCTAGTCCATCGTGCCCGCGAGGGCTACTTTGTGGTTCGGCTCAAGGGCGGCGATCCGTACATCTTCGGCCGCGGTTTTGAAGAGCTTCAGGAGCTGCAGAAGGCAGGGGTACCGGTTCGCGTTGTTCCGGGTATTACTTCAGCACTGGCGGTACCGGGGACGATTGGCATCCCAGTTACCATGCGTGGCGTCAACCACGAATTCACTGTCGTGTCCGGTCACGTCCCACCGGGGCACAAGACGTCCCTGGTCAATTGGGATGCGCTGGGCCGGATGCACGGCACTATTGCCATCATTATGGGAGTTAAGAACGGGCCGAAGATCGCCGAGGCTTTGATGAAGGCCGGCCGCAGCCCGAAGACTCCGGCTGCGGTCATCCAGGACGGCACGCTGCCGAATCAGAGGTCGCTACGCTGCACGCTCGGCGAGCTTGGCGAGAAAATGGTCGAAGAGGCAATCAAGCCGCCCGCCGTTATCGTCATCGGTGAAGTCGCCGGTTTGGATGAGGGCGATGAGTAAGAACAACAAGTCGAGCAACAACAAGTCGAAGAAGCGTGAGCCAGAGCAGCAAAAGGCAGGGCTTGTTACCCGACTGCTCGCCGACGATCAGCTGCGTAGCGCCATCTGGATGGGCGCTGCGACCTTCCTGGTGTTCTACCTCGGAGCCATGATCATCTTCCGCCTCCTTCTCCTCGGCGGAGAAGGCTCGCGATACGACAGCATTTTCATCGCTGTTATCGCTCTGATTGCCGCCATTGTGGCAGGCCGAAAGCGCTACAACGACGACATTTAGTTTTCCGGGACGCGGAAGATGAGGGTGTCGTCGTCAAGCGAGACGTCGTATCCTGCGGCGCGTGCGATGTCGACGGCCTCTGTGGGGGAGGTCGGTGTCGTGTCGGAAAGGGCGATGGCGCGGGCAAATAGGCCCTTGTAGTGCTTGTTGAAGTGGCTGACGATTTTGCCCTCGGCGGTGAGCACGGTCATCGTTGTCGCGCTCTTGACTTTGCCCAAATTGGCGTAGGTGCCGGAACGAAGGTCGATGAGGAAGTCGACATCATTGAGAGCCTCGGTGATGGCGGTGCCCCAACGGCGCTTCATTGTGGGAGCCGCGTCGGCAGGCTGATCCGCGAAGGGGAGCTTGACCGTACCAGAGAGACGGTAGTGGGGGATGAGGTCGTCTCCGCCAATGGCACCGAAGAGTGCTGACCCGATGGCGAGTCGAGCACGGCCGGTTTCCGGCAAATCGCTGGGGGAGAGTGCGTCGTAGAGCACCCCGGTATAACGCTCGAGAGCCGGCATGGTCGGCGACTCTAGGAGCGCGGCATTAGCTGTGACTTCGTCAGCAAGCCGTGGCCCCAGCTTCAGTGTTTCCATCGCAGCTTCCCTGTTCGCACTTAACTCCACGAGATCGGCTGCAATGCGCTCGCGGATGGGGTTGAGGGAGCCGAAGCTCAGCGAGGAAAAGTCCACTGCGGGATGGCTGCCACCAGTGGCTTTGGTTTCAGATGGGGGTAGGACTACGAGCATGGGCACCATAGTAATGCCCCGCATGTTGCGAAGAATGATCGACGGGTAAAATCAGCATTCATGATTACGCGAATGTCCCAGCTGTTCCTGCGCACACTGCGCGAGGATCCAGCTGACGCCGAGGTCCCTAGCCACAAGCTGCTCGTCCGTGCCGGCTACATCCGGCGAACTGCCCCTGGTGTGTACTCCTGGCTGCCACTGGGCTTGAAGGTTCTGCGCAACGTAGAGAAGGTTGTGCGCGAGGAGATGGAAGGCATTGGCGCACAGGAGCTGGCATTCCCTGCACTGCTCCCGCGTGAACCGTACGAGGCGACGAATCGGTGGACCGAATACGGCCCCGAGCTGTTCCGTCTGAAGGATCGCAAGGGCGCGGACTACCTGCTGGGGCCGACGCACGAAGAGATGTTCGCGCTGGCTGTCAAGGATCTTTTCAGCTCCTACAAGGATTTCCCGACGACGCTGTTTCAGATTCAGACCAAGTACCGCGACGAGGCTCGCCCGCGCGCTGGTATTCTGCGTGGCCGCGAGTTCGTGATGAAGGACTCTTATTCCTTCGACATGGACGACGAGGGGCTGGAGAATTCTTATCAGCAGCACCGCGGTGCCTACCAGCGAATTTTTGACCGGCTGGGCATTAAGTACGAAATCTGCCACGCCACCTCCGGCGCTATGGGCGGTTCGGCCTCCGAGGAGTTCCTGGCTGTTAGCGAAAGTGGCGAAGACTCCTTCGTAGTCTCCACCGACGGTGAGTACGCCGCCAATGTGGAAGCCGTGAAGATTCCGGCAGTTGAACCGCAGCCGATTGAGGGACAACCGGAGGCGAAGGTTTACGAGTCTCCGAACTGCACCACAATCGCAGCACTTGTTGATTGGGCCAATGGTGCGGACCTCGGACGCGAGGTCACTGCTGCCGATACTTTGAAGTGCGTTCTCGTCGCCGTCGACCCGAAGAAGGTCGATAAGGAGGGCAACGCCCTGCCGGAACAGCTCACCGCAATCCTGGTTCCCGGTGACCGTGAGGTCGATGAAAAGCGTCTTGAAGTCGCATTTGAACCGGGTGAGGCGCGCTTGCTGGAGGACAAGGACTTCGCAGCCAATGACTTCCTGATCAAGGGCTACGTCGGCCCGCAGGGGCTCGCCGATCGCGGTGTGAAGGTCCTAGCTGACCCCCGCGTGGCGGAGGGCACAAATTGGATTACAGGAGCCAACGAGGAAGGCAAGCACATCGTCGATGTGGTCACTGGTCGCGACTTCCAGATTGACGGTATTTGCGATGTCGCAGAGGTGCGTGACGGCGACCCGGCTCCGGAGGGGCATGGCACGCTAAAGATCGAGCGCGGAATCGAGATCGGTCACATTTTCCAGTTGGGCCGCAAGTACACCAACGCCTTTGAAATCGACATCCTCGATGTCAACGGTAAGCGTGCTCGTCCGACGATGGGGTCCTACGGCATTGGCGTGTCCCGCCTGGTCGCTGTCCTCGCAGAACAGCAGTTGGATGAAAAGGGCCTCAAGTGGCCAGTTGCCGCGGCACCGTACAAGGTTCACATCGCTGTGGCCGGCAAGAACGCCGAAGCAGCTGAGGCCGCTGAACAGCTGGCGGAAGACCTCAGCCAGCAGGGCATTGAGGTGCTTTTCGACGACCGTCCGAAGGTCAGCCCCGGTGTGAAGTTCAAGGACGCCGAGCTGCTGGGTATGCCGTTTGTGGTCATCTTTGGCCGTGGCTACGCGGACGGCAAGGTGGAGCTGCGTAACCGCCTGACCAACGAGACCGACGAGGTCGCCGCTGACGGCATTGCAGCTCACGTCGCGGAGCTGGTTCGCAAGGCTTAGAGCCCGGGCAACGGCTCCAAGTTGTTGCCACCTAGCGCTGCCGCTCCGGCGGCAGCCACGCCAGCTGCCTGCAGTGCGAACATACGCATCCGAGGATTATTAGCAGCGAGCAATACGTCTTCCCACGCCTGGGCACAATAGCGCTCCAATGCAATCATGTAATCGACGGGTGCCGTATCTGGCGAAGGAGCGCCTTCCGGCATATAGCCAGGTGCGCTCTCCGGCACCTCAACGTCGGAATCCTCCAAAATTAGTCGGGCACGATCGCGCAAAATTCGGTGGCGCTCGCCACGGGCCAAAAGTGCAGTAGTGGTATCGCCTCCGACACGTGGTGCGGCTACGCCGACACCGTAAATCATCATGTATTCGGCTTGCAGTGCCTTAGTCATCTGTTCTTCGGCACCCGAGATTTCATCCCTGTCACTGGGAATCAATGGGACAAGCTCCTCCCACTCAGCGCCCGCAACACGCAGAGCGAGGACGATACCGCCATCGACAGCCGTGGCGAGGCGCGCAGTGTGCTCCTCCCGCAATGCAGTGCGTGAATCCAGGGCATTCGTCAGTACGGGATTGTTTCGCGAGTCCGTGAGCAGTAGCTTCGCGTCGGAACCGGTAACCAGGGATCCTGGGACTGCTACGTCCGAGCCACATTCATCGACAGGTTTACCGTCCTTGTGGGTGCCGCAGGCGCGTGTGATTTCCTTATCCAGTTCGGTAACCTGCGCGGAGCGCACCGCTGCGAGGTCAGGATTGGCGTCGATAAGCGACTGTGCATCGCGCGCCGCGAGCGCGTGGAGAACCTCAATGGCGTAATCGGGGCGCGGTGCCACCAGATGCGAGCACGCGGAAAGCGCAGGAAGTGATCCCACGGCGAGGGCAGCAGCGAGGAAGCCACGGCGCGAGAGAGTACGAGTGCGATGCGATGCGGAAGCAAAACTGGGGGAGGGAGGTTCAACAATCACCTCACTATGGTGCCACGCCGGCCGACACTTTGTGTCAATGCGGTGCGGGAAAGTGCCCAGGTGCGCAATTCCTAGTACTTGACCTGTAGACTCTACGACTATGGCGATACCCGCACCCGAGAAAATTGAACAGTTTGTGAGCCCGGCGCTCGCACAAATCGGCCTGGATGTGGAAGATGTCAAGGTCGTTCGCGCCGGCGCAAAGTCACAGGTCATTGTGTTAGTTGACGCAGATGAGCGTCCTGACCTCGATGTTCTGGAACAGGCCACGCATGAAGTATCTTCGGCTCTGGATGCCGCGGAGGCACGTGGTGAAGCGGACTTCGGCGCTCAGGGCTACACCTTGGAAGTTTCCACTCCTGGTATTGACGCACCGCTGACTCAGCCTCGGCACTGGCGTCGTAACCGTGGTCGTATTGCGGAGATTTCGCTTGCCGACGGTTCCGCGATTGCAGCCCGCATTGGTGCGGTGTCGCCGGATGAAGAATCCATCATTCTCGTTACTTCTAAGGGGCCAAAGGGACGTTTGAAGGCTGTTGGTCAGCGTGTCCAATTAACCAATGTGGCCCGTGCAGTGGTACAAGTTGAATTCTCTAATCCGCCCGCAGCCGAGAAGGATTTTGCGGGACTAGACTATGACGATGCCTTGACCAGGCTGGAGGATAACAAGTGAAGATTGAACTAGCTGCCCTGCGAACCTTGGAAAAGGAAAAGGGTATTCCTGTCGACGAAATGCTGGGACTGGTCGCCCGAGCATTGCGTGAAAGCTACCGTAATACCACCGCACCGGCACAGTATGCGCGCGTCGAAATCGACCGTGAGAACGGTGACGTCATAGTCTTTGCCCAGGAGCGAGACGACGAGGGCAATCTCATCTCCGAATGGGACGACACGCCGGAAGACTTCGAGCGTACCGCTGCATTCGCTGTTCGTCAGACCATCCTTTCCCGTCTGCGGGATGCAGAGAGCGACAAGGTTCTCGACGAATACGCAGACCTGTCTAACCAGGTCATTTCCGGCGTGGTCCAGCGTGATGTCTATGCCAATGAAAAGGGCATTGTGGTCGTCCACATCGGTTCGGAGGCCAACGGCCGCGACGGTATTCTGATGCCGGCTGAGCAGCTGCCAGGTGAGGAACTCAAGCACGGTGACCGCATCAAGTGCTACGTCGTCGGTGTGAACAAGACACCGCGGGGTGTTGCGATTCACCTGTCACGCACGCACCCGGAGCTCATTCGTAAGCTCTTCGAACTTGAAGTTCCGGAAGTTGCCGATGGGGCGGTGGAATTGATTTCCATTGCGCGCGAGGCCGGTCACCGCACCAAGGTTGCTGTACGCCCCACGGTCAAGGGCCTCAACGCTAAGGGCGCCTGCATTGGGCCCCGCGGTCAGCGTGTGAACTCGATTATGAATGAGCTCAAGGGCGAGAAGATTGACATCATCGACTACGACGAGGATCCGGCGAAGTTCGTTGGTAACTCGCTGGCGCCCGCCAAGGTAGTTAGTGTCAAGATTTTGGACATGGACGAGCGCCGTGCACACGTTGTGGTGCCCGACTACCAGCTCTCTCTTGCTATCGGCAAGGAGGGACAGAATGCCCGTCTGGCGGCTCGTCTGACCGGCTGGCGAATCGATATCCACTCCGACGCGGAGTAGACACAACGTCAGCGTCCCAGCGGTTGCGAAAGTGGCGGGAAAGTGCCTAGGGGGTTGGCACTTTTCCGCCTTTTCGGGTTATGCTGGGAGGTGGCCAAACGACAAGGCGTGATTTTCCTATGCGAATTTTCGCGCTGAATTTCTTAGCAGGAAGGTGGGTGCGTCAGGAGTATGACGACTTCGCGGGTGATAAACCCGAATTCGACAACTCATACACCTGCACCCACACGTACCTGTATTGCAACTAAGCAGCGCCGCAATTGCTCGGAGCTGCTGCGCATTGTCGCTACCACCCGTTCAGATGGCTCAGTAGCCGTCGTTGCTGATCCGCGTCGTCGGATGCAGGGGCGAGGTGCTTGGATTACCCCAACACTAAAGGCTTGGGAGATCGCCGACAAGCGCCGTGCATTTGGCCGCGCACTGAAGGTATCTACGCAGGTAGATGCGTTTCCGGTTAAACAGTTTATCGCCACGCACTACGAAGCGGCGGAGGGTTTCGCCCCCGCTGACGATGTGCGTGTCGCTAAGCAGGGAGGCAGGAAAAATGACAACAGAAAGACCTGAACACTGATGAGCACACGATGAAGCATCAGCGATGAACGGCAATAGATAAGAGGGAGCCCTGCAGGCGCTCTCGGTGCGCGGACGAATCCGCCATCGGGCGCTGCTCGGCCCCCACTAGTGAGGAGAGCAGTGTCCGGAAAGCTACGTGTCCATGAGCTCGCTAAACAGCTCGGGGTCACCAGCAAAGAACTACTCGCCGAGCTGAAGGCTCAGGGCGAGTTTGTTAAGACCGCTTCTTCGACGGTGGAACCACCCGTCGTCAGGAAGATGAAGAAGGTCTACGAAGAGAAGAACGCTGGCGCAGGCGCTGACGCGTCTGCACAGGCCCCAGCGACCAAGGCTGCAGCTAAGTCTGCTGCTAAGTCGGGTGCCAAGCCAGCTGCAAAGCCAGGCGCTAAGCCTGCTGCACCAGCGGCGGCAAAGCCGGGTGCCAAGCCAGCTGCAAAGCCAGGCGCTAAGCCTGCTGCACCAGCGGCGGCAAAACCGGGTGCCAAGCCAGCAGCTAAGCCAGGCGCTAAGCCTGCTGCACCAGCGGCGGCAAAACCGGGTGCCAAGCCAGCTGCACCGTCCCGTTCGCCGAAGCCGGGACAGGAAATGCCACGCCCGCCGAAGCCTGCTGGCCCGAAGCCAGGGCCGAAGCCAGGCGCACGCGCACCGCGTGTGGCGAACAACCCATTCTCGACCGGCGGATCCTCCCGTCCGGCACCGCGGCCGTCGAACATGCCGCGTCCGCAGGGCGGTCCTGGCCGTCCGGGTCCGAAGCCGGGTGGACGCCAGGGTGGCCCTCGCCCGCAGGGTGGAAACGGCCGTCCGGGCCCGAAGCCGGGAGCACGCCAGGGTGGCCCTCGCCCGCAGGGTGGACAGGGCCGCGGTAATAAGTCGAGCAGCAATCGTCCGACTCCGGCAATGATGCCTTCGCACCCGAACCCGGGGCAGATGCCTGCAAAGGCAAGCCGCGGTGGCGGTGGCGGTGGCTTCGGCGGCCGTGGTCGCGGCCCGGGTGGCCCGGGTGGCGGACCGCGCGGTGGTCGCGGCGGACGTCGCGGTGGAACTGCAGGTGCATTCGGGCGACCAGGAGGCGCCCCGCGTCGCGGACGTAAGTCGAAGCGTCAGAAGCGCCACGAGTACGAGGCAATGCAGGCACCATCCGTGGTGGGCGGCGTTAAGCTGCCTAACGGTAAGGGCACGACCATTCGCCTCGCACGTGGTGCATCCCTGTCTGACTTCGCTGAGAAGATTAACGCCGATGCAGCATCGCTGGTCCAGGCGTTGTTCAACCTCGGCGAAATGGTGACGGCAACTGCATCGGTCTCCGACGAGACCCTGCAGCTGCTCGGCGATGAGATGGATTACAAGGTCCAGGTCGTCTCGCCTGAGGATGAGGACCGCGAGCTCCTCGAGTCCTTCGACCTCCAGTTCGGTGAGGACGAGGGCGACGATGAGGACCTGGAGCAGCGCCCGCCAGTGGTAACTGTGATGGGTCACGTCGACCACGGTAAGACGCGCCTGTTGGACACGATTCGTAAGGCCAACGTCGGTGGCCACGAGTCCGGTGGTATTACCCAGCACATCGGTGCCTACCAGGTGCCGGTGGAGCTCGACGGTGAGAAGCGCAAGGTTACCTTCTTGGATACCCCGGGTCACGAGGCGTTTACCGCCATGCGTGCTCGTGGTGCCAAGTCGACCGATATCGCGATTCTGGTTGTTGCAGCTGATGACGGCGTCATGCCGCAGACGGTTGAGGCTATTAACCACGCCAAGGCCGCTGATGTGCCGATTGTCGTTGCAGTCAACAAGATTGATAAGGAAACTGCAGATCCGCAGAAGATTCGTGGTCAGCTGACTGAATACGGTCTCACTGACGAAGAGTGGGGCGGCGACACTATGTTCGTCGATATCTCCGCTAAGCAAGGTCTCAACATCGATCAGCTTCTCGAAGCAGTGCTGTTGACTGCCGATGCTTCGCTGGATCTGCGCGCCAATCCGGATATGGACGCTCAGGGTGTCGCCATTGAGGCTCACCTTGACCGTGGCCGTGGTCCGGTGGCAACCGTTATCGTTCAGCGCGGTACGTTGCGCGTCGGTGATTCCATCGTTGTCGGTGACGCATATGGTCGTGTTCGCCGCATGGTCGATGAGTACGGCAACGACGTCGATGAGGCCGGTCCTTCCCGTCCGGTTCAGGTGCTCGGCCTGACCTCCGTACCGGGTGCTGGTGACAACCTCCTGGTTGTTGACGAGGATCGTACGGCCCGCCAGATTGCAGACCGCCGCGACGCACGTCGTCGTAATGCGCTGCAAGCACGTCGTCGCAAGCGCGTCTCCCTGGAGAACCTGGACGAGATTCTGAAGGAGACCAACACCCTCAACCTGATCCTGAAGGGCGACAACGCCGGTACCGTCGAGGCACTGGAAGAAGCCCTGCTCAAGATCGAGGTCGACGACGAGGTCGCTCTGAACATCATCGACCGTGGTGTCGGTGCTGTCACGCAGACCAACGTCACGCTGGCTGCTGCGTCTGACGCCGTCATCATCGGCTTCAACGTTCGCTCCGAGGGCAAGGCCACCGAGGTTGCCAATGCTGAGGGCGTTGACATCCGCTACTACACGGTGATCTACCGTGCTATCGAGGATGTCGAGGCTGCTCTGAAGGGCATGCTCAAGCCGGTCTACGAGGAGAAGGAGATTGGTCGTGCAGAGATTCGCGCCATCTTCAAGTCCTCCGCAGTTGGCCTCATCGCCGGCTGTATGGTCGAGTCCGGAAAGGTCCGCCGCAACGCGAAGGCTCGCCTGGTTCGTGACGGCAACGTCATTACGGATTCGGCGACTATCGAGTCGCTGAAGCGAGAGAAGGACGATGCCACCGAGGTCGCAGCCGGTTACGAGTGCGGTATGGTGCTGTCCTACCCGGACATCCAGGTGGACGACGTTATCGAGGTCTACGAGATGGTCGAGGTTCCGCGCACGTAGCGACGTAAGCTAAACACTGCGTGAACTTTGATAAGGCGCTCCCTTCGGGGAGCGCCTTTTTGCGTATCGTGTTCGTTATGGGCTTCAAAACTAATCTCCTTGCACTCTCAGATGAACTGCCGCGAACGAATATTTTGAATTATCCTCCTGCGAGCGCAGAGGAGACTCTTGCGCAATTGGACAAGATTTGGCCAGGGAAATTCGCCTTTGATTCCGAAGAAACCATTGAGGATGGTCATAATTGGTACTTCCACGCGGTAGCGTTTGGGCCAACGCTGCTTTTCGGGACCGACGACGTATACGACCTTATTGAGGACTCAGCGTTGGCGAACGATCCTCGCGAGAGTTGGTCACTGTGCATCAATAGTGTTGTCGATTTCTGCCACTACAAGACTCCTACCGGTCAAGTCCGACGGAGTGGTGTTTCTGCCTTTCGTTGAAACAAGCAGTGTGATGGCGTCAGGGACCGGCACGTGCTTGGTGCTGTGACTGGTTCATGCGACCTCCTTGGTGGTGGTGTCGGCGTCG